>CAZJRI010000237.1:0-5825 GCA_964548025.1 uncultured Pseudomonadales bacterium | reverse complement strand
ACAGATCTGTCAAGGTTCAAATCCCCGCTTCCTGAAATGATACCGGATGCGATGGCGTGGAGATCCCCCGATACCATGAGTGGAATCCTGTCTTTCTGACTGGCAATCATATTAAGGAGACGTTGATGTTGCTCAAACCAGCCGGATTGCCAATACGGTTTTGGATTTCGAGTGCTTAAACTACCGTCTTCATCCAGTAGATCCGGGTACCATTCACCCCACTTTCCCGCTGACCAACCGAGAGGTGTCGAAGGAATATGAATAAGGTGCCTTGCGTCTTTCTCTGATCTAGTTCTGAGCCCGAGCCAACGTTCGGCCGCTTCTTCGACGAATCCCGCCGATGGCCCCTTGAGACTGAGAAATCGTCTGCAGTCATAGAGTAGCAATTCCGCCAGTTTGCCCCATCTGAATGAACCGTATGACTCGCTCATACCGTTTGCACGGGAACCGGCAAGGTGGGTGGGACGGTTAATATCAGGCAAGTACTCAGGAAAATACATCCGTTGAGATGCCCTTGCCAGTTGCAGTGCGAAATTTCTTGGCGGAAACGTGATAAATCTGTCGTTGGCTTCGTCATTTTCAAAGTGGTCATGATCATCCTGGGTCAGGATTGTGGGCACCGAGCGGAAATCGGTTCCGTACAGAGATGCGATCTGTTCATCAAGACAGCGTTGAAGTGTTAGTTCGTTTTCTGAACCAAAAACCGGCAGATCTTCATCAAACTGACCATAGTGCCCATATATCAGCTTGCCCATCTGACGAAACTGCTCTGTGTCGCGGCGGGGTGGCTGGCTCTGATCCCAGTAAACCTGATCGCCAACACCAATCGCCAGATCGGGACTGAATGACGTTGCTCTCTGCAACAGTCGACGTCTTACTTCGATTGGTTGAAAAATACCCTGGCCATCAGGTAATTGTGCATTATCCGGTCCACCAGCGCAGGTATAGATCAGTATTCGGATCTGCTCTGCCTTGTCCGCTTGCCCGGGAGCAGTGGATATCGGCCAGGAATCGGCGAATTTGGTGTTCTTCCTATTTCGCAGGTTTAGCTCGTACCCCTGATTACTTTCGAGACCGGTCGCGTGGAAGGACCAGAATCGCCCGAATGAATCCATCTGCCGACCTTCGAACTTCTTCCTGCCGATCTTCAGATGCGGTTGATGTTGGGGCGACGAAAACGAAACCTTTAAGAGGATGCTGTCTTTGTTTACCAGGGGTATAAGATGGTTGATTCTATCCTTGGACCACTTATCGGTGGTCTTTGCAAAAGCTGGATACAGTGGTGTTGCTGCCAGATAGCCCGTTGCTGTTAACAGTTTTCTTCGGGTGACCAAGTTGTGTTCTCCTGTCTAAAACTAAGAATTCTTACCCCGTGAAGCGACGCTGACTTTTGTGCTCAACACTGTTAGCGGTAAGCAGATCCCCCTGACCTGATTGGCGCGGAGGAAAACAAGTTGATCCTGCGTAACAGCATATGTCTCAGAAATTAAGATTTCGTGAACCAGTTTTAGCTAACATCGAATTCAAAGTTATAAGCCCGATTCGCATTTTCCCTAAAAAACAGCGGGACCACATTGTCGCGCAGGTTCAATGCCTCAATCTCCTCTCTCCCCCTGTCCCAGACAATAGTCGGATATTCCGTCCCAAACATCATCTTCTCTTTCCCCCTGGTGTTGATGAAGTAGACAAAATTTTCCGGCCAGTATTTGGGCGCAACCGCGCAACATGACATATAAACGTTGTCCCAATGGGTGATGGTGGATATCGTCTCTTCCGTCCACGGTTGACCGCAATGGGTCATGACAAGTCTGAGATCCTGAAAGTGGAAAGCGACTTCATCATAGTGAATAGGATTTTGGACGTGTCCCGGTCTTCTTGGGCCGGGCATTCCGGCGTTCATGGAGACAGCCAGATCGAGTTCCAGGGCTTTTACATAGAATGGCCAGTAGACGCGATCAGTGGGAGGCAGGGTATAGCGAAAGGGCGGTATGCGTAAGCACCTGACGCCAAATCTTTCATGATATTCGACAACCCGTTCTATCTCCTTGTATCCCAACAGAGGATTGACAATCATCGCCGGTAAAATCTTGGTGGGATACTGCTGGTGTGCCTTTCCCACCCACTCGGCATGATCCGGTTCCATAATGGATACCACACAGGCACCGATATCCTGGGCATCCAGTTGTTCGAGCAGGGCATCGGGGGAATCGAGTTTGGGACGTTCCTCTATCCCCTTGAACAGATAACCAAGACCGCCTTCAGAAGCAGGGCTGAGGAATCCCGAGTTTATTAATGAATCAACGGCTCGTTCCACTAGTGATATATCCTTTTTTCATCTTTGTTCTATTGCAGTCTATCCAGGATGCCAAGTGCTGTTTATTTATTCCAGCCCACGCCATAGTTCTCTTCGATCAGTTCCTGGTGGATCTCAAATACTTCACTTGAATCCGGGTTGACGACGATCCTGACCCAGTGGACATTGGGATGCCCGAATCCTTCAACCCTGGTGAAGTGTTCGACCACGTTGTTGCCGTCGTAAAGCGGCTTGTCGACTCTGAATATATGAGTATCGCCGACAGCCAGAACGATCGGTTTCGTAAAGGTTTTTGCATGATGGCGCAATCGTTGATCGAGAGCCTCATAACCGGGTCTGACGTAGCTGCAGGTCTTGCAAAGCAGTTTTAGGAGGTAAGGCGATACGGTATAGATATATGGATCAACCTGGGTCGCGATAAAGACGCCTTTTGAATCATTCGCCGCTGCAGCAGTAAAAATCTCATCGATCCACGCGATTGCCGCTTCCATGAGTTGCTTGTGTTCCGCCTCTCCGCCTTCACCAGGTGTCATGCCAACCAGGTGGACTGTGCCGAATTCCACATCCAATCGGTTCCATCTGACATTTTCAACAAAATCCGGAAAGGTTTTGCTATCTGCCTGACTAACGACTTTGAACGGTTGTGATCCAGTCGTCTGGTCGCTGACCGGGTAGAAAATCTTACGGAAGGCATCCAGTCGCTCCATTCGATCCCATCCCCCGGCACTCCGTCTCGAACAGTCAAACCAGTCGTTATCACCCGGCGTCAGGATAAACGGTAATTTGATCTTCTGATTCAGATCAAAATAAGATATGAGCACCTCATCGGAACAGTTCAATCCACCGCCCTTTACATCGCCGAGATGAACGACCCAGCTAAGATTCGGATGAGCGTTGATTTTTTCAATCATCAGATCGTATTTTGGCTCGTTGAAATCCACATAGGGATTGTCTCCTATCAGGGCAAACGCCAGTTTCCCGGAATCTTCTGATCCAATTGGGAAATTCTGGCAGGAAATAATTACAGGGATGATCAACAAGGCAGTGATTGTTTTAAGTATGTTTTTGAGTTGAAACATATTGCCCATATTCCTCATCTGATTACGGCGATTGATTGCACACCCCTGCAATCTGTTAGCTCTGTTTTGGGAATCCCAGTTCCTCAAGATTGCGCACAAGATCGGCACCGGCGGTTCGTGGTGTTACCTCGGTGTCGATCTTTCTGATAATGCCATCTATGTCGATATAAAAAGTATGGCGCATGGCATATCCACGATCAGAGAGAACCCCATATTTCCCGCACATGGCTTTTGTCGGATCTGAGAGAATGGGAAAGGTTGCCATGTTTTTCTCGGCAAACCCGGTGTTCTCTTCAACAGTGTCGCCGCTCGCCATAAAGTAGGCGACATTGTATTGCTGGATTTCACGGTCGCTGTCACGCAGCGCTTTACATTCAATGGTTCAGCCAGTGGTAAAGGCTTTGGGAAAGAAGGCGATGACAACGGACTTCTCTCCTTTGAACTGAGACAGGGTATAAGTATTTCCATCAGATCCGGTTAATTTGAAATCCGGCGCGGGTTCACCCACCTTCGGGCTTGCGAAGGCTGTTAAGCCTGCAGTCAGCAGTAAAATCGTTAGTATTGTTCGCAGGGTAGTCATTTTATTTCCTTTCTTTTTTGGCCGATAGCCTGTTATTCGAGTTCGTCGAAGTCACTTTATTGTGCACGTTTTGTTTCAGATTGCATAGACAACACAACCAGAACCGAAATAGAACGGGAAAAGAGATTACCCGGTGAAGATAGATGCCAGATTAGCTCGATGATTCTGCGTAATTGCGAAACCTACAATCCCAGTCTTTCATACTGGCTGGCAGGAGCGTCCACCTTTTCCATCGACGTTCTGAGCAGCTCAATATATTGAGTTTCGATCTCCGAACCAGCCAGATTTGTTTCCTGCCCCGGATCAACTTCGATATTGAATAACTGGGTATCTTTTACAATGCTGGAGCGGCGCATATTTGCACGGACCCGGACAATCGGCATGTCGGTATGGGGAAGAAACTGCCCGAACTCAGGTTCACGGAACATGCCCTTTCCCGGCAGGTCATGGAAACTGTAGGAGGTGGGGATCTGATAGTGCATATAAAGGGGTCCGTTATCCTCGTTCCGAGCAGCCCGCATATAGGTGTATTTACCGTCGGTCACATTAACGGGCATACCGAACCAGCCGTATAAGGCAGCATCCCGATCTACCGGTGCGTCTTCTTCCAGTACTGCCTTCAGGGACTCACCATGAATTCTGTGATCAATTGTCACACCGAAATAGTCCAGCAGGGTCGGCATAATATCGATATTCTGCGTGAGTTGATTGCGTCTTTGACCGGCGTTTTGATTGCCGGGCAATTTCGCCACCATTGGCAGGTTCCCGAGCTGATTCCATACATGCCAGCGATTCTTGCCCGTAACGCCATGTTCGCCGATCAGATGACCGTGGTCGGTCGTCAGAATAATCAGAGATTCTTCATAGATCCCCTGCCGGTCCAGTTCACCTATCATCCGACCAAGGTATTCATCTGCCATGGTGAGAGTACCGGCATACTGATTACGAAGGTGTTGTGTTGCCTTGTCGTCCCCTTCAACTCGCTGATAACCAGTCCAGTGATGGAGCGGTCCGTCCCAGTCATCCTCATACTGATCAACATAACTGTCCGGGCAGTCGAACGGTTCGTGGGGGTCAAATCCTTCAACCCACATTACATAGTCGTCAGCACCTTCGTTGGCTTTCAGCCAGTCTATCGCCCCCAGGAATGTCTTCGGTGTTGGATAGTCATCGGCCTCTCTGAAAGCGGTTTGGTTTGTATAGTATTGCTGACCCCACTGCCCCAGATGCTCAGGTTCGGCAGGTGGATTCGTTTGTGACAGCCAGGGATCCTGTTCCTGCCCGCGATGAAACTGGTAGGTATCGAATTGGGTATGGTAATTCTCGCCACCGACATGAAAGTAGTGATAATGGTCTGTCTCCATGTGAGAGCGAATACCAGCGCCTCGAAGCAACCGGGTGAACGGGACGTCGTAGGGTTCGATAGGCCCCCAGCCCCGTTCCAGGAAGTTTAACCTGCCGGTAAGAATATCGCGCCTTGCCGGCATGCAGGGTGCAGAACCCAGCCAGTGATTATCCATGGTGACACCATCGTCGGATAACCTCTGGATATTAGGCGTTTTCACCCAGTCGTTACCGTGAATCGACAGGTAATTACGATTCAGACTGTCGAGCAGTACAAAAAATACTTTCATTGATTAGTCTGCACCTGCATCCAGGAGGATTTAGAAAACCATTCGTCCCAGCGATTCTGCGACACAGGCAGGCTTCTCCTGGCCTTCCACTTCAACCACGACCTCATTCATGGTTTCGAGCATGCCTCCCTTGATTTCGACCCGCTTCAGGGTGCTGGTTGTTCGAATCTTGACACCAACAGGAACCGGTGAAGGAAATCGGACCTTGTCGAAACCAT
>CAZJRI010000236.1:2254-5843 GCA_964548025.1 uncultured Pseudomonadales bacterium | reverse complement strand
CGAATGACAATCTGCATCAACGTAAGGGCGCCTGTGTTGTCAACGTCCCGAATCATTATGAGGGTGGTGAAGGCGAAGATGAACTGCCTGATGATGGTGAGGGTGAAGGAGATGGTCCGCTTCCTGATAATCCCACACCAGGCATCTAAATCATCCCGGCATTTGATTCAGGCTGGTGCGAATCAGGTGATCTTTGACCTGGAACAATAGGTGAACGTACAATCAATCACTGATAGGCAACTGCCAATAATAATAAACAAGAAGATTCAACCGACAGAATCCTGGAGATAGGCAAAATGACCCTGACCATCGATCCGATTGATGCAACATTTGGCGCTGTAATAACTGACGTAAACCTGGCAAATCTTGATGATGAGACCTGGTCAGAGATTCATGAGGCATTTCTTGAATATGGTCTGCTGGTGTTCCCGTCCCAACACCTCGACGAATCCGCTCAGGGCGCATTTGCCAAACGATTTGGAGATATTGAAAAACTGTACCCCCAACAGGAAGGTGCCAATATTCCGATATCGAATCAGAAGGCAGATGGCTCACTGGCACAACCTGATGATCAGCAATTTCATATCCTGCGCGGCAACGAGGGTTGGCATTCAGACAGCACCTACATGCCCCTCGCATCAAAAGCCGCATTACTGGCGGCTGTAATCGTACCACCTGAAGGTGGTGAAACTGAGTTCGCAGACATGCGCGCAGCCTGGGATGAGCTTGATGCCGACACCCAGACTGAGTTAGAGAAACTCTCGGCTTATCATTCCCTCTACCACTCGCAGGCCCAGGCGGGTTTCACCCACAAGACTGATAATATCTACGGTTTTCATGACAAAGGTGCGCCCCTGCGACCAATCATTAAGGTTCATCCTGAAACAGGGCGTAAGTCAATCTATACAGGACGTCACGCCTATGGCATTCCGGGGATGAGCGCGGACGCCTCTGAAAAGTTGCTGAAGGATTTGCTGGAAGCAGCCTGCCAGCCACCACGGGTATACAGCCACAAATGGCAACCGGGTGATATTGCGGTATGGGATAATCGTTGTCTGATGCACCGGGCAAGACCCTACGATACTTCATGCCCACGGGTCATGTTGGGATCACGGATTTCGGGTGAACCGGAAACAGAGCTCGCACCTACAGTTGCCGACGATCGGGCCGAACGTTTTCAGCCCTCCCAATCTAATGAGTCCTCAGTGACGGTCTGACCCGAATGTCACTTACATTAGGCATGAGTTACTGTTAGCGGTGAGTAGGACTGATGTCTCTGTTGCGAGAGCATCAAGCCTGCGCCGAGCGCGCCGAAGGAGACTACAGGCTCCTGAGCAAGCGAGGCTGTCGCCGTTGCGACCGCAGGCGCGCTCTGGCAACAGAGACATCAGTCCTGCTTGACGCGGATTGAGAATAAATTTGGCTAGTGCCTACTGTAAGTGACATTCGGATCAGTCCCTGCCTACGCAAGCTGACCCGGTCCTACTGGGTAACGCTTCTAGAGGTGGGCAGGATCTTCGTCACCTTGATACCGGAGCGATCCATCATCTCCGGAATTTTAGGCCCGATGTCATTCTTCCAGGTATCACTCTGGTAAACCGCCGCATAGAGTTTTTCGCACTCTTCGTCATTCTCAAACCGGCGCGTCCAGAAGTAATTGGTATCGTCTGCCTCATCCCTGAAACTGCCGGTGATAACCATTCCTTTGCCTACCTGAAAAGGAATAATGACCTCTTCCATGAACTTGATCCAATCATCCATCTTGCCGGGCAGAATCTTGTACTGCCTCAATTCATAAAAGGCCATCTTCATTCCTCGTAGTGTTGTAAAGCGACCATGATAATGAAGCATTCAACCTTTGACCAATTCTGGCGAATAGTCGGGAGGAACCAACCGAGTCAATCATTGCACTTGCTCGCGAAGCAGACATGGAGATAAGCTTGAGGCAATTGCAGACCAAACAAGGAGAGCACGTTGAATTTGGAACCCAGTGAAAAAATCCAGGGACTCCTGGCACAGGTAGAGTCCTTCATGAATGAACACATATTCCCCAGAGAACTGGAATACTGGGAGTGGGTGGACGATGCCGAAAACCAATGGCAGTACCCACCCTGGTTTGAGGGTCTGAAAGACAAAGCCAAGAAAGCCGGAATCTGGAATTGGTTTCTGCCGAAAGATTATGAGGAATTCAGCCCGGGGCTCAGCAACCTCGAGTTTGCACCCATCATGGAAAAGATGGCACAGGTACCCTGGGCTCAGGAGATATTTAACTGCAGCGCTCCTGACAGAGGCAATATGGAAGTGCTCGCAAGATTCGGCAGCGAAGCCCAGCAACAACAGTGGCTGGAACCCTTGATGGACGGCAGAATCAGATCAGCATTCTCCATGACCGAACCCGCAGTTGCTTCATCTGATGCGGGGAACCTCGAGTCCACTATTGTCAAAGACGGCGATGAGTACGTTATAAACGGTCGAAAATGGTTCACTTCAAATGCCTTTAATCCCCTCTGCAAGGTATTTGTCATGATGGGCAAGACAGACCCGGAAGCTGTTCGTCATAAACAGTTCTCTATGATCCTGATACCCAAGGACACACCGGGTGTCATACTCGAACGTCCCCTGCGGGTATTAGGAGGTGTTCATTCCCCCGGTGGTCATGCCCAGGTGCTCTACGACAACGTCAGGGTCCCGGCAGAGAATCTCATTTATGGTGAGGGGAGAGGATTTGAAATCGCCCAGGGTCGCCTGGGACCAGGGAGATTTCAATACGCCATGATGTTTGTTGGTATGGCGCAAAGATGCCTCGATCTCATGTGTCAGCGGGTGGAAGACCGGGTGGCATTTGGAGAGAAACTATCTGCCAAAACCAGCATTCAACACGATATTGCACGCTCGCGCTGTGAGATCGAGCAGTGTCGCTTGCTCGTTCTGGCAGCCGCAGCAAAAATGGATGAGTTCGGTCCGAAAGAGGCAAGAGACTATATTTCCATGGTTAAAATTGTCGCACCGAAAATGTGTTTCGATGTAACCAACAGAGCAATACAGGCACACGGTGGCATGGGCTTCACCCAGGATACACCGCTGGCTCATATCTTCATGTCAAGCCGTTACTGCCAGGTAGCGGATGGCCCTGACGAGGTGCACATGTCGCAATTGGCCAGAAGGACAATAAGGGATACGGTTTAGAGAATTGTATTAGATTGAATTGGGGTCAGACCTTCTATCATCATAGTTACTGGCTCTATAACGACTATACTGGCTCTATAACGACTATGTTGCTGAAAGATTCGACCCCGGTTAACTTTAAGCCGATGCGACCTTCGCCGCACCATTAAAGAAGAGTTGGAGACTCTGGTTGTAGCGAAAGAAAGCATCAATCTGCAATTGATCAGGTCCATCGACAACCATCGGGTCATCAGGAAACGTTAGAAAATTGAGTGTGTGCTCAAGATCGGGACGCCCGTTTCCGATTATGTTGTCGATCATTTCCTGCCAGACTTCGAGTTTCGCCGTTATCGTGAAGTGATCGGGATCTGCGTCTTCTATTGAGTCAAGTTCTCGCACAGACTCCACCTGATAAGACTTGAAC
>CAZJRI010000236.1:0-2244 GCA_964548025.1 uncultured Pseudomonadales bacterium | reverse complement strand
TCAATAGGCTTCTGATCCCCGTCGTCCTCAAGCAGAACCACCATTGTACAGTCGATGGATCCTAACGGTTTAAATGATGCAGGATCCTCGCTCATCACTTTGCCGAGTTCATTAAACCACTCTGTTGACGGAAAGGTTGCGGTACTGGTCATACTAAAACCTCCCTAAATCAGGCTGCTAAACCAAGATCAGGAATCTCGAGCGGAATGGTAATTTTTGAAGACCTGTCCAGACCGGCAACTTTCAATCTGCTCAAATACTCCTTAACCTGCTTCTGATAGATGAATGCCATCCTTAACATACCAAGCTCAATATTATCCATACCGCCACCGGCCAGAATCGCTCTGGGCTCAGATGTCTGTGGTTCGATGGTCAGCGCAAAAATCGCCTGCTCACCCAGATCAAGGATCTTGTGAATTTCAGCTTCCCGCTCTGGATGTCTTTCCAGAAGATACTGCAGGTGCTTCACCCCATAAGCCACGTGGCGGGCTTCATCCTGCATGCACATCCGAAATATAGTTTTCTCTACTTCAGTCGGTGCCAGAAATTCTCCCTGACGGAAGAGCGTGAGAACAAAGCCTTCACCGAAAATATGCATCAACGCACTTGCTGTCGTGTAGTCACCAGCGGTCAGTATCGCTCCCAGCAGATCCTGGTTTGCAGGAGACGCACTCAATAAACCGCCCCCATTTGCCAGTGCCCGTTTACGAAATACATCCATGTGGCGAGCTTCATCCATGATCTGAGTTGCCAGGAAGAGTTTAACTTCGTGAAAATCATGGTTGACCCTGTGCAGCCACTGCGCAGGCATATCACCTGCGACAAATTCAACTTCTGTCAGACCTGTGCACATCTGGCATACAGACTTCTCAATATCGTCAGGTAACTTTTCCAGTTTATCCCAGGGAATATCTGTAACAGAATTCCACTGCCTGACAACAGCTTCATCGTAGAGTGATGCGGCATTTTCCGACCAGACTTCTGACATCTCATTCAGTGTGTATTGATCCAGCCCCGGTGTTTCATCCGGCACATAGCAGCCACGAGGTGCCATGCTGCCATGGGATGAACCGTGCTCAGGCACTTTTGCATAATGGCCTTTCTCAATATTCTCGAGCCGGAGGCCATCGGCACTTCGCGTCACCTCCTGGCCCCATCCTTCCGGATTTGAATCCATCCAACCAAGATCGAAATTACCCAGCGCCATCTCGCGCATGCCATCGATCCCTTTTTCAACTGTTTCAGAGTATTTAGTCATAGTCGTGTCCTTTGGTTTTCAAACCTAGATTTATCACAAGACTCGCATCCGCCGTTTGACCTACATCAATCCAGGGTCTGATTGGAGAATCTGGTGAATTTGATCTGCCGCGCATATCAGGGCATTTTAGCCGGTGCAGGTAGTCACATAACAGACTTTTCGGAATTGAGTATCCCGGGAGGGTCAGCTTTTATCGCTGTCTTGAGGTTTCTTCTCTTCACTGAAGTTAAACGAATTCATCAGATCCATGTTGGCGTCTTTGAGCTCTTCATCCAGTGATTCAAGCGCCTTTTTGTCTTTCTCAAACTCATCCCGAATAGCGTCATTTCGGAGTTGGGCCTGAATTTCCTCCATGCCGATCTCTTTTTCCAGATCTGATTTGAAGTCATTGAACGTTTTTTTGGCGTGACCCAGCCATCGGGCGACTGTGCGGACCGTCTCAGGTAGCTGTTCAGGGCCGATAACCAGCAGGGCTAACGCCATAACCAGGAATATTTCAATGGCACCTATATCAAACATCTCTCTTCACAGATCGCTCTTCACAGATCGCTTTTCAGAGATCGCTTTCAGAGACTGTTTGCCAGAACATTGCTTATCAATCACAGTCACCTCTACCCGAAATGTACAGGAAGAAAGCTAATTTCAAGGTGAACCGATCAGTTACAGGCCCACGTTAGTTAGTGATCACTACCCTCACTGGCATGGTCCTGATCTGCTCCACCCCCGTGCGCTCCATGTCCTTCATGGTCCTTGTTATAGAGACCCTTGGGCAGGATCGGTGCTCGTTCCGGAATCAGTTGTGCAAATCCGCTGTCACGTGCGCCTTGCTGAACATCATGGGGATTATGGCATTCCGTGCAGACAAACCAGCGTTTCTTACCATCGCTGGCCCACTCGCCAATACGCTTGCCGTGAATACCTTCCCGCCAATCCCGATAAATCGGTCCATGACATTTACCACAGAGCTTCTGTGGCTCATCAAAACT
>CAZJRI010000235.1:0-5858 GCA_964548025.1 uncultured Pseudomonadales bacterium | reverse complement strand
TGGTGTTTTTTTTCTGGCTCGGTTCTCAGGAAGAAATCATTGATGATCAATGAGATAGCCTGTGTATTTAGAAACCCGTGGAGTTGTTAAGTGGTGTCAACATCTCTATTCTTGAGCATTTCCAACAGGATCCCAGTTCATGAAATATCTACATACAATGGTGAGAGTTCTTGATATCGACAAATCACTGGATTTTTACTGCAAAGGGTTAGGTTTAGAGGAGACCAGACGAATTGACAGTGAGCAAGGCCGTTTTACCCTGGTTTTTCTCGCCGCACCGGGTGATAGCGATGCCCAGGTTGAATTAACGTACAACTGGGATGGTGATGAATTGGGAGAAGGCAGTCGGAATTTTGGTCATCTGGCCTATGCGGTAGAGAATATTTACGAAACATGCCAACGGCTCAGCGATTCAGGCGTGACCATAAACAGACCACCACGAGATGGTCGTATGGCTTTCGTCCGCTCACCGGATAATATATCAATAGAAATCCTGCAGGCGGGCGATGCACTTGAAGCAGCCGAACCCTGGATATCCATGGAGAATGTAGGTGATTGGTAGATGACAACCTTTTATCTCATTCGCCACGGTGAAATCGATGCTAATGTTGAAAAACGTTGGCACGGTGCAACCGATAGTGAACTTAATGCAACGGGGCTTGATCAGGCAAGTAGGATGGGGGAGGTTGTTTCACGTATATTCCCTGAAATATCAATGATATACATGAGTCCATTAAAGAGAACTATTAAGACTGCAAATGCATTGTCAGACGTCGCCACTGTGCCCACGGTCGTTCACCAGGGATTGAGAGAATTTGCAATTGGGGAACTGGAGGGCGTTCTTTTCAGCGAATTAATGGAGCGCCATAAATTCTTTGATGCAATCGCTGAAAACCAGGACTACGCACCGCCGGGTGGGGAGTCGATCAATCAGGTGAGAGATAGAATGTTGTTAGCTTTCAACGATATAGCGCAGACTCATAAAGGAGAACATATAGCGGTTGTGAGTCACGGTGCTGCTATGGCCATTGCGCTGGCTGACCTCTTTACCGGATCACCATACCCGTTTTTTAACTACCAGATGTCCAATACCGGGGTGAGTCGCCTGAAATGGGGTGAATCTCCGGAGTTAATGTCATTTGACGACACAGATCATCTCTGATTCTGGCAACTAGTCACGGCTGAGCATTTTGCTGATTAGCGGTAGAATAATTCTATCGTAGCCAACGTATCTGGTTTGGATATGCACTTTTATTCAAAAGCTGCAATGACGAAGCAACGCCGGATCATCTGTGACAACTACCGGGTAGATGAAGAGCGGTTGATTCCTGAACTTTTACTGCTGGCAGAGGCCGATGATACCAGTCGACTCAGAATCTGGAACAGGGCCAGAGAACTGGTTGAGGGGATAAGAGAGACTGAAGCCGGTAAAAGTGGCGTGGGTGCTCTGCTGAGCGAATTTAACCTGTCCACGGAAGAGGGTGTCGTGCTGATGTGTCTTGCCGAGGCACTGCTTCGGGTGCCTGATACTGCAACCGTCGATCGCCTGATTCGAGACAAATTGGATTCCCGGGATTGGGCGTCTCATCTGGGTCATAGCGATTCGCTCTTTGTCAATGCTTCGGCGTGGGGACTACTCATTACCGGAAAGGTGATTAGTTTCGGCGGTCACAGTAACCAGGCACGCCAGCAAGCGCAGCTTGGGATTCTCAGGCATGCGGTAGCCAGGGTGGGAGAACCAGTTATTCGCGGCTCTATCCGATATGCCATGCAGATTATGGGCACCCAATTTGTTCTTGGCAGAACCATTGATGAGGCGATTGCCGCCTCACAGGGTCGTGAAGAAAGCAGCTACAGGTATTCATACGATATGCTGGGTGAGGGAGCCCGCACAATGGATGATGCCAATCGCTATTTCGATGCCTATCTGAACGCGATTGAAGCCATCGGGGTTGCTGCGAAGGGTCGTGGACCCATCAATAGCCCTGGTATTTCCATTAAATTATCCGCACTTCATCCCCGATATGAGTTTTCACAGTCCGAACGCGTGATGACAGAACTGGCCAAGAGGGCCAGAAAATTGGTTCTGCTCGCCAAGGCGTATGATATTGGCCTGACAATTGATGCTGAGGAAGCTGACAGGTTAGATCTCTCGCTCGATGTTATTGGAACCCTGTTCTCTGATCCTGAACTAGGGGATTGGCAAGGATTCGGATTTGCCGTACAGGCCTATCAAAAAAGGGCGATTGCTATTGTCGACTGGGCAATTGGGCTTGCGCAGGATAATAATCGCAAGTTGATGATCCGTCTGGTCAAGGGTGCTTATTGGGACTCTGAGATTAAATGGAGTCAGATGGCCAATGCCGGTGATTACCCGGTGTTCACAAGAAAAGCGGCGACAGATGTCTGCTACCTGGTTTGTGCAAGGAAGTTACTGGCGAACAGGCATGTAATATTTCCGCAGTTCGCGACTCACAACGCCTATACGGCTGCGACGATATTGGACCTCGATGATGCAGACAGGCGCAATCGTCGAAAGGGTTATGAATTTCAACGCCTGCATGGGATGGGTGAATCTCTCTTTGACCAGATTCTGAGCAGTGATCATGTCCCGTGTCGGATCTATGCGCCTGTAGGCGAGCACGCGGATCTCCTGGCTTATCTTGTCAGGAGATTGCTTGAAAATGGCGCCAACAGTTCTTTTGTCAACAATATCGTCGACGAGACAGTTTCTGTCGAAGAATTATTGGAGGATCCTGTTCGAAAGCTGACCGAGAGCGCAGTCCAACGTAATATCACGATTCCATTGCCGAAGGACCTGTTCAGATCATCAGCCCTTTATGACGGTGAGAGAATCAATTCGACAGGGGTGGATCTAACCGATAGGAATGCACTTAACGACCTGAAGAAAGGGATTGATTTGGTGCAACCTGACGCTGGTGTGGGTGAGGTTCGCATATCGAACCCGGCCGACCGGACAAAAACAGTTGGCTATCTGAGCTGGGCGGATCTGAGCGACATGGAAGAGAAACTGGCGAGGGCATCTGATGGGCTGCCGACCTGGTCAGCCACCTCTGCTTCCGAGCGATGCAAGTTGCTGAGAGATCTGGCCGATGCCATCGAATTAAATCAAGCAGAATTTGTTTCATATTGTGTCTCCGAGGCTGGTAAAACAATCGAAGATAGCTGTATGGAAGTTCGTGAAGCGGTTGATTTCTGTCGTTATTACGCCGATATGGCGATGGTCTTGTTTGAGGAATACGACTTCGAACCTCGTGGAGTCGTTCTTTGCATAAGCCCCTGGAATTTCCCATTGGCAATATTTCTGGGCCAGATTTGTGCAGCGCTGGTTACGGGAAACACCGTTATTGCGAAACCCGCAGAGCAGACGAGTCTCATCGCAAGAAAAATTATTGATCTGATGTATCAGTGTAAATTTCCGAGGGAAGCCCTTCAGCTACTGATATCAAAAGGTATTCCTGCCGGTGAATACCTGGTACCCGATGATCGAATCCGGGGGGTGATGTTCACAGGCTCATTTGCCACTGCGCGTTGGTTGGCTCAAACAATTGCTGGTCGTGGAGATTGGAGTATTCCCCTCATTGCCGAAACAGGCGGGCAGAATGCCATGATCGTTGATTCAACAGCATTACCTGAACAAGTAGTCGATGATGTCGTTCAATCGGGTTTCGGCAGTGCCGGGCAACGCTGTTCGGCATTGCGGGTACTGTACATTCAGGATGTTGTAGCCGACCGAATTATTGAATTAATCATGGGTGCCATGCAGGAATTGACTATCGGGAACCCCGATGAGTTATGCACGGATATTGGCCCCGTCATTGATGAGAGTGCGTTGGTTCGTCTTAAACATCACAAAGATTATCTGGGTAATTCCGGTGACCGGGCTAGATTGATATTCGAATGTGAACTTCCCGAAGAGTGCCAAAAGGGGTATTTCTTTGCTCCCCACCTCTATGAGATCGATGATCTTTCGCTGCTGACGGAAGAAGTCTTTGGCCCGGTCGTTCATGTAATCCGTTATTCGGCTGATAATCTGGATGCGGTGATTGAACAGATTAACAATTGCGGTTATGGCCTTACTCTGGGGATTCACAGCCGGATTGAATCAACGACGGACCAGATAGCACTTAAATCCAGGGTAGGGAATGTTTATATCAATCGTAATATGGTGGGAGCGGTAGTTGGTGTTCAGCCATTTGGCGGGAGGGGACTCTCCGGAACAGGACCGAAGGCAGGTGGCCCCAATTACCTGACCCGGTTGTTGAAAACAAGTGAAGTACCTGTTGCCGAAAACCAGATTGAACTCCCGGTTGAAATGGGCGACGCTGCAGACCTGCTTAAAGAAATTCCTGCCACTCAGTTGAATTGGTCAGCAGTCGATGTTCAATCCAGGGCAACATTAATAAGACAATCTCTGTTGAGATTAACGCAGATCGCTGACCACGGGATGCTGGATGGAATCGATGAGTTAGTACATCTGGCGGAAACCTACCTTGGTTATCCAACAGAATTGCCGGGTCCCACGGGAGAGACGAATATTCTGTATCTTGAACCACGTGGCTCTGTGGCTGTAGTTCTGAATGAAGAAACCTCGGAAGGTGAAGCCCTGAAGTGCATCATCGCTGCGTTGCTGTCTGGAAATGTGGTCGTTGTACCCTACGATGGCAAACATGCGGACATACTTGTGAGATTTGACCGGGCACTGAATGAATCCAGCCAGTCAGCGGGCATAATTACTCTATTGCCTTTCCATACAGTAAGGTCTGTTCTGTCCAACCAGATTATCCAGGGGGCGGTTCTCTCGATGAACTCAGTCTATGCCCGATCGGTGCAGGTTGTCATGATAGCGAGGGAAGGTCCTATCTTGCCGGTCATTCAGGAAGGTCACGACAGGACGCTGCTACTTCGAATGTCTTGTGAGAAAACAGTCACGACTGATACGACAGCGTCTGGTGGTAATGCCATGTTGATGTCGTCTGAAGAACAGTGAGAATGCCCGGGCATTGAATCGTTTGCCGTATGTTCCGCCTGCGTCTGATGTGCAATTTGAGAAATCGTTTTATTTTGCTTGATCGAAATCAAGCCATTCGAACACTCATGTTGTAAGAGTTAAGACCATCACTATAATATCTTAACTGAAAGCTATCTACGGAAACTCCTCGCAGTGAGCATTCAACATTAATACCTCCTCGAACAGCGGCAGGGCGCGTTACATTAGTTTTGCTGCTGTTCTTTTTTCTGCATCATCACTTTGCCAGTTAAACCAAAGACAGATCTTCCGGGATGATTTCTGTTGTTTTGATATTGGCGGTACTCACTGAGAAAATAGAGGATATGACCTACGTTAATTCAAGGTGTGAGCCAATGGAGACTTGAACCAGTCGTATCTGAGGGCAGATATTCCGCGCCAACGAAACCTTTGAAACCCAATTGATCAATCTGATTAAAAATCTTCTTAAAATCGATACTGCCGGTACCGGGTTCATGTCTGCCAGGTGCATCGGCGAACTGAAAATGAGCAATGCGCGAAAAATACACGCTTATTTCAGATTCTATATTGAGTCCCATCATTTGAGCATGATAAATGTCGAACTGAATTCCCACGCTTGAAGTTTCAAGGTTTGATATCAATTCGGCCACTTGTTGAACCTCTGAGAGAAAAAACCCAGGTACATCAATGGTGTTGATGGCTTCAATAATTAGTTTTGAGGGCAGGTCTGAAAATGCCGCTAGAGCGAGTTGAATATTTGATCTGAGGCTATCGAAACATTCCAATTTATTCAGCCCCGGATCTGGCCTGCCGGAGAGGATATTGACATTTATCGGGCGCAGGATTT
>CAZJRI010000234.1:0-5955 GCA_964548025.1 uncultured Pseudomonadales bacterium | reverse complement strand
CAGCCTCGCTTACTCAGGAGCCTGTAGTCTCCTTCGGTGCACTCGGCGCAGGCTTCATGCTCTTGCAACCGACACACCAGTCCTGCTCACCGCTAGCAGTTGTTAGCGCCTTAAGTAAGTGCCATTCTACGCTGACCCCAATTTTTGCCCCGACCCCAATTCTTGCAGTATGCACTTTCGCATTGCGGATGATATCCTCGGGCTCAACCATTTCATGACGAGTTTAGAGGTGTTCAATGACTCAAACACTAGATGCCTTCCGCGAGGAGGCAAAAAGCTGGCTGACGGACAACTTCCCACCAGCACTCAAGAACCAGCACCCACCGGGTATAGCTGGTTTTGGCGCCAAGTTTACCGGGGATTGGAAAACCTGGCAGGACCGCCTGGGTGACAAGGGATGGTCCACACCAACCTACCCGGCTGAATACGGCGGCGGTGGTTTATCACAGGAACAAGCCGCAGTTCTTCGAGAAGAAATGAAAGCAGCAGGTGCCATCAACCCTATCGGCGGCTTTGGTACCATGATGTGGGGACCGACCCTGCTCGACTATGGCACCGACGAGCAAAAGAGGCGCTATCTGCCCGATATCATCAAAGGAAACATCCACTGGTGTCAGGGCTACTCCGAGCCAGGTGCCGGGTCTGATCTGGCGAACCTGCAGAGTTTTGCTGAAGACCGCGGCGATCACTTTGTGATTAATGGCTCCAAGATCTGGACTTCCGGCGCGAAGGAAGCCGACTGGATGTACGGCATCTTTCGTACAGACAGAGACAACAAGTATGAAGGCATCAGTTTTATCACGCTGGACATGAAGTCACCCGGTGTTGAGGTAAAACCTATCAAACTGATATCTGGCTCTTCTCCCTTTAACGAGGTGTTCTTCACCGATGTTGTGGTACCCAAAGAAAACCTGATCGGTGAAGTCAACAAAGGTTGGGCAATTGGTAAACACCTGTTGTTGCATGAACGTTCTGGTATCGCCGGTGATGGTGGTGGTGACATAAACGGCGGCACTGCCTATGGCCTGGAAGATGCAGCACGCGATCATCTTGAAATGGATGGTGCAGAGCTGGCCGATGGTGCCATGCGCGAGCGCATCGCTAACAACAAGATGCTTTCACATGCATTTGGGCTCACCGCCCGTCGCATGAGTGCAGAAGCTGCTATACATGGCCCCTCCCCGGCAATTGGCATTCTTAAACTTGCCTGGGCCCAAAACAATCAGAATCGCCAGGAGCTTATGATGGAGATTATGGGTAGCCGGGGTCTCGGCTGGGAGGGTGATGGCTTCACTCGCAATGAGCTGGCACAGACCCGGGCGATGCTACGCTCAAAGGCAAATTCCATCGAAGGCGGTTCAAACGAAGTGAATCTAAACCTGGTTGCGAAACGTGTTCTCGGTTTAAAGGGGTATTAATCATGGCAGTACTAACAGAAGAACAGGTCATCCTGCGAGACCAGGCAAAATCCTGGGCAACCGAAGAAGCACCAATCTCAGCTTTCCGCGCCATGCGCGATGCCGACCAGGCCTATGGTTTTTCTCCAGACACCTGGGACGCCATCTGCAAACTGGGCTGGACTGGCATCTTGATACCGGAACAGTATGGCGGTTCCGGCATGGACTTTCGCACCTTTGGCATTGTGTTGGAAGAAACCGGACGTTGTTTGACAGCGAGTCCACTCATCGCCTCTGGTCTGGTTGGTGCTTCAGCACTATTGCTGGGCGGAAACGAGGAGCAGAAAAGACAATATCTACCAGAGATCGCTAGCGGCAATTCGATTCTGACTTTAGCCGTGGATGAAAGCTCCCGGCACGATCCCACAGCAATCTCATTGGCTGCCACAGCAATCGAAAATGGGTTCACACTAAGCGGAACAAAAATGTTTGTGATGGAAGGCGCCGCTGCAGATGCACTGATCGTCGTTGCACGCACCAGCGGTACGGCAGGCGATCAGACTGGTATTACGCTATTTGTGGTGGATACCAGCAAGGAAGGCATCAATCGCAACCCACTCAAAACCATCGATTCCCGTGGGTATGCCGATATCACCTTTGATAACGTTCAAGTGACCAACGATGCGGTACTCGGTGAAGTCGACAAGGGCTATGAATTGCTGGAAGCAATTCTGGACCGGGGTCGTGCCGGGCTTGCTGCCGAGATGCTTGGCACCGGCGCAGAAGCATTTGACCGCACTCTTGAATACCTCAAAACACGAGAGCAGTTTGGCCAGGTCATCGGCTCATTCCAATCGCTAGGACACAGACAGGCAACCCACTTCAAGAATATGGAACTCGCCCGTTCATGTGTAGAGGCTGCACTCACGGCGATCGATGACGATGGTGACGACGTTGCCCTGGTAACATCCCTTGCGAAAACGCAGATTGGCGATTTTGTACATGAGATGACCAACGACATGATTCAGATGCATGGTGGTATCGGCATGACAGATGAGTTCGACGCTGGCCTATTTCTTAAGCGCGCTCGCGCTACAGAAACATTGTTAGGCAATCAGTCCTTTCATCGCAGCCGCTATATCAGCTTCTCTGGTATTTGAGTATTGGGGTCGGGGTAGAATGGCACTTACTTAAGGAGTCCACCTTTGCTAGTGGTAAGTAGGACTGATGATCTTTAAGTGAGTGCCATTCGGGTCGGGGTAAAATCACGTATCGCCGACATGAGATGAAGGATGTGGACACACCCTTAATTTAGTCTATTTCTCCAATATTTATGCCTTTATCCTTGGCTCTCTTTCTCCATAAACGCCTGGCTTCGTGCTGCATATCCACTGCCTGATCTTTTTCATCGACGATTTCTAAACCGAGGGCGGTTTCGATAATATCTTCAAGGGTGATTACACCCTGCACACCACCATACTCATTCACTGCCAGAATGATATGGGCACGAGTCTCTAACAAGGAATTAAAGACACTTCTAAGGGGCATGCTTTCGAGTACGGCAGAGATAGGGAAGACGTATTTCTCTATTGCTTTTTGACCATTGCCGCGTGCCTGGGCCAACAGCAGATCACTTCTAAAAACATATCCAATGATGTTATCCGGATCATCACTATAAACCGGAATTCTTGAAAACGTGGTTTTATCATACTTGTGGTAATACTCCTCCACCAGGAAAGTAGCGGGTAAGCTGAATATCACTGTACGCGGGGTCATCGCATCTCTTACCTGCATTTTTCGCAATAGCAAAAGATTTTTCAGAAACTGTGATTCCTGTTCTTCCAACTGCCCTTCTTCGGAACTTAAATCCGCCATAGCCACAAATTCCTCAGGGCTGAAACCGCTTAAGGTTGGCTCACCTTTGAGCTGCCGGGTGAGCACTTCAGATAATATGACGAAAGGATAAAGGATGGTGATCATGTACTTCAGCGTGTGAGCAGAAAATCCAGCCAGTTTTCGCCAATAATGCGCGCCCAATGTCTTGGGAATAATTTCTGAAAACACCAGAATCAACAGGGTCAGCACTGCCGAAAAAACACCTAGATAGACACTTCCGAAAACGATTGTCGCCTGCGCACCTGCCCCGGCGGCGCCAACCGTATGCGCAATGGTGTTTAGCGTAAGAATGGCGGCCAAAGGTTTACTGACCTCATCTTTAAGCTCTTTAAGCAATCGACCTGAGGACTTTCCTTCATTGATTAACATCGTTATGTAGGCGGAGTTAACGCTGAGCAGCACAGCCTCAAGAATCGAACATAGAAACGAAAATGCTATCGCGATAAATACATAGGTAATGAGCAATATCAAGTGCAGCAACCCCAGCTAAGGTATGTTTTACCTTACTTCATTCTTCTTTGCCGAAGGATCGTATAACCCTAGCGCTCTATACATATCAAATCCCGCGATTTGTTTCACCTCGGGCGAAAGCTCGGTAAGCCGTTCGGCTGGTACGTCCATATATTGGTTTTCTTCTTGACGCACCCATCCAAGCGAATAAGTCAGGATTATCCCATAGCGCCAATCCTTCGATGTATTAGCGCCTGCACCATGTAGTAATCCACCGTGCCAGTATAGTACCGAGCCTGCTGGCATTTCTGCCTGGACAATCTCATCACTGGTCGGCACCCGCCCCGCCGACCATTTGTGACTACCTGGTACAAGCAAGGTAGCACCATTATCCGATCGAAAATCTGTTATCGCCCACATACTGGCAATGATTATAGTTGGCCGAGGCAGAGAGAAGAAGGTATAAGAGTCTTCTTCTCGATGAAGTATTTGTTCCCGAGCACCAGGACCGACTTCCAAAGCGGCTGTAACATGTAACTGATATCCGAACTCGCTATTGGGTAAGAGAAATTTTTCACATACTTTCTGTGATGTGGGATGGGGTATAAGGTGGTCAGTCACAGTCGCAGATCGAGCAACTAAAGCCGTGATTCGTCGCGTTCTTCCCGGATAGAATTGGGTGGGATCATCGTCTTCGATTACGCGTGCGTTGTGCATATGTGGAGCAAGTTCTTCGGTTACCGATCGTCGCAAACCGGGATCAACCAATCCCGTCACTACCACACAGCCGGAATCTTCTAACGCCTCAACAATTTCTGTTGCTTGCGCATTTGCAGGGTATTGGGGAATAGACATTTAGCAATCAACCTTAACGTTTGTTTTCTCACATAGATTATATCTGTAAACCATTCACTAAAAAGCATCATTTTGCCAGCACCGTCTTGCAGCAATGCAACAGGACGGTTAGTGCGTGAAGCCTAACTAATAGCCACCGCGTGCCAATGCTCGGCAATGCCATACCCGGTCAAATCGTCCCAGGTGAACTCTGCTAAACCTTCATTGATAAATGTCGCACCACCTCGCATCGGTATTTTTGTCGGGCACACGTTAAGAATTTTACCTTCTATCTTAATCTGTTCACCATCTTCAATCTGCCCGGTCAGGCAAACTGACTGGTGCAAGATCGAATTAGGCCGATATTCAGATTCGATCACCACATCATTCAAAAGGTGATTTTCGCCTTCTCGTTGAATCCAGCCTGCACCTCGAATAACACCGTCGGCATGGCGAAATCCCGACCCACCCAGGGCAGCATGTTCACCGAAATTCATCGAAAACCAGTTAACGAATGGATAAGGCTCTTGCGGGCTGGAAAATGATGGGCCGCTTCCTGTATTGCCGCTTTCAGCATTGTCCGAATCATTTCGCTGGCTCGCGCCCCAATCCCTGGGGCCCCAGGATTTGTCCCTGACGCCAAAGCCAGAAACATCCCAACTCTCTCCGCTTAAAGCAATCTGCCCGGCTACCCTGCCACTCTGCTCGAAATGACCAAAGGCGCCATGCGCCGGATCATCTGATCGAGTGAGGTGAGGTTCCGTGATGCAATCAAATCGCAACGTCATGTTTAACAGTGCTGGCTTGAACCAATCGTCCGGTCGAAGTTTGCTGCGTTCAAGCAATATCGCCGCATCGCTTATGTCCTGGGCTGGACCGTTATACTCAATTTCCCATTGTTTATGCGGGTTTCGACAATGAAGAGTAAGGTGACCAGCGCTAAGGTCGCCGTCATAAGCAGAGAGGTCAGTACCTATATCGCGGCGACCATAGGTAAACGCAACTCGTTGACCTTCCAGATAAACCACATGCAATGCATCAGCCCAGCCATCGTTCGGTCGGAATCCCATACGGGTGAACATCGCAAGCTTCGACACGGGATCGACGAAATTAAAGTAGTAGCTTTCACTCCAACTGGGGTCATGCCCCACGGGATGCATCGCATCGAAATTCTCGGCCACCTGTTATCCCCTAAAAGACTAATCAGCCTGAGTGTAGCAGGCAGCACAGCACTAATACACGCGGTTCAGAGGACAATGCTGTGTACGGAGAGGATTAAATCGGGGTCGGAGTAAAATTTACGAATAATTTTTACTCCGACCCGAATGGCACTTACTTAAGCGTAACTATTTGATCTAAATGAAAAAGATCGGCCTCA
>CAZJRI010000233.1:0-6139 GCA_964548025.1 uncultured Pseudomonadales bacterium | reverse complement strand
GCCAGCAGCCCGAAGCCAGTAGCCCGAAGCCAGTAGCCCGAAGCCCCCCTTTCTCCCGAATTCGGTATACTGTCCACGATTTCTGTTTTGGAGGTGGAAGATGGCAGCGGCACTTGAGGGGATTCGCATCCTGGATTTAACCACGGGTCCTGCAGGGGGTATCGCCACTATGATCCTTGCTGATTTCGGCGCGGAGGTGCTAAGCATTGAACGGCCGGGCGGTGATCAGTTTAAAGATTTACCTGCCGCACCCATGTGGGGGCGAGGTAAGAAAACCTGTGAGCTGGATCTTGATACGAGCAGCGGGATGGAAACTCTGCAGGGGCTTTGTGGTGCTGCCGATGTGCTGGTCTGCAACTGGCGGGCAAGCGCGCTGGCCAGAAAAAAACTTGATTATGAAAATCTGCATGAACAGTATCCACACCTGGTTTACTGTCATATAACTGGTTTCGGGAGCAAAGGTCCCCGTTCAGATTATCCTGGTTACGAACATGTCGTCGCTGCCTGCGCTGGTCGAATGAGGTTGTTTGCGGGACTGGTTGATCGAGAAGGTCCCGTCTATTCTGCTTTGCAGGTTGGTGTCCATGCCTGCGCCCAGTCTTCTGTAACGGGCATTCTTGCAGCACTCCTTGAACGTGGTGATGATGGAGAAGGCCGGTTGGTTGAGACGAGTATCCTGCAGGGATTACTCACCTATGAACAGGGAGCGATGCTGGCGTCGCAGTTCCCCGATCGCTTCCCTTTCATGCTGCCTGGCTTGTCAGCACCTCCGAACGAATTACCGCCCCCCAGCCTTTACTATCATCCTGCCCAGGCGGGAGACGGCCGTTGGATGCAGTTTGGTAATTTACTGCCGCATTTATTCGATAACTTTCTCAGGGTAACTGAATTGCTTGATGTGCTTGCAGACCCTGCATACGATCAGGCGCAGATGTTGCTCGACCCGCCAGAGAAACATGAAGAATTCCGCGAAAGAATGCTGCTTCGAATTCAGGAAAGACCAGCGGCTGACTGGATGGAAGATTTCGTGGCTGATGGTGGCGTGGTTGCAACGGCGCATCAGACTTCTCAGCAGGCACTCAATGATCCGGACATTGTTGCTAACGGGCATGTCATAGATCGTCCGAACGGTGGCGTACAACTTGGACCTGTGGCGCGATTGACCAGGACACCAGCCAGCCCAGGTGCGGATGCGGTCCAGGATAATGAATTGGTTGATAAGTGGCTTGCGTCAAAACGGAAAAAACCAGCCCGTAAAATCCAGAACGACCTGCCGCTGGCAGGCATCAAGGTTGTTGAACTGGCGACAATTATCGCCGCTCCGCTTGGTGCTTCCTTTTTGGCAGATATGGGTGCAGAAGTCATCAAAGTAGAACAGATTGGCGGTGATCCCTATCGCGGTCTTGGACTTGGTATTGGATCAGCCCGGGTTAACGCGGGTAAGCGGAGCATAAGCGTCGATCTGAAATCAGACACCGGGCGAGAAATAGTACTGGGACTGATCAGCGATGCTGATGTTCTGATTCACAACTTCAGACCCGGCGTTCCGGAACGGCTTGGCATCGGATACGAACAGGTGGAGGCAATCAATCCGGCGATCATCTACCTGCAGTGCAACGGATATGGTCCTGATGGTCCGGGAGCACTACGACCGAGTACACATCCCATCCCCGGTGCAGCAATGGGTGGTGTTTTGTTTCAGATGGGAGAAAGAGTGCCAAAGGAACTACAGGGCATCGATGATCTGCGACTCTGGACGAAAAGGCTAATGCATGCCAACGAAGTTAACCCGGATCCCAATACTGCAGTGGTTGTAGCAACCTCAGTCATGCTGGGTTTGGTGGCAAGACAGCGCACGGGTCAGGGTCAGCAGATTTATATCGATATGTTTGGTGCCAATGCCTATGCCCACCACGATGATTTTCTCTCCTATCCCGGCAAGGCCGATCGAGCACTGGCAGATGCCGAATTGTTAGGTCTGTCGGCGACTTATCGTCTCTATGCCTGTGATGATGATCAGTGGGCATTTCTTGCGCTGACCAATCAGCAGGAGCGAGAGAATTTTGTAGCAACTCTGGACAAGGCAGGCATTCAGGCACCTGATGCAAACATATTGGCTGCTGGCGGAACGGCAGCAAGCGATGCCCTGGGTGAGATGTTCAGCAAAAATAATGCTGAGTTCTGGGAAGAATTACTTGCCAGTGCTGGTATTGGCTGTGTCAGAGCGGATGCATTGAGACCGAATGAGTTCTGGTTACAGGACTCGCAACCGCAAGCCCTGGGTCTGACGGCGGACACCGTGCATCCTGTCTGGGGAGAATATAAGAGGCATGGTCGTCTGGTGCTCTTTGATGGTGGTGGTCAACACCTTGGACCACCACCGCTGGCGGGTCAGCACAATGACGAACTCCTGCTGGACAAGGGATATGATGCAGAAGCCGTCACGCAACTGGTTGCTGACGGTGTTCTATGGCGTGAGGACAATTAACAGATTCTTGGGAATCTGAGCTACTTTTTGTCGGATTTGTCCATGCCTGCAACTGCCCTTTCTTTAGGCGCGCTGTCATAAGCCCCGCGGAAATCTCTGAACGGTCCATCCCGCCATTCGAGAGCAGATTTTAGACCGTCCTCCTGAACTCTGCGTCCCCACTCGGATGCGGCATCCCGCCTGGCGCTGAGGGCTTGAATCTCCGTTCCGGCAGCAATACCTTGTTTAATACCCATTGCCTCGTACTGGCGATTTACAGACCGCTTGGTGAACATCAACATCTCGTTATCTATGTGCCCCATTCGGCGAGCGAATTTGATGGTGAACTCATCGAGTTCATCGGCAGGCACCGCGTGGTTGGCCCAGCCGTACTGAGCCATTCGAGTTCCGGAAATATTATCACCCATAAAAGCAAATTCCCGGGCGATAGCAGGTGGCAGATGCCATGGGGCCCACATCATATCCATGGTAGTCATTGCACGAACAGGCGGATAGCCAATCTTTGCGTCTTCAGCAACTACCCGGAAGTCACAAATAGTTGCGAGTTCGGTGCCACCTGCAAGGCAATAGCCCTGTATTTGTGCGACAACCGGTTTGGCGAGTTCCCAAATTGTCCAGTTAGTCATTACAACGTGCCTGGACCATTGATCACGACCGGGATGCGTGGTGCCTGTTACAGGCATTTTTGACCTGGAATCGACAAAAGTATCGTCCTTGGCCCTCATTGAGGGCGAGAGATCGTAGCCTGCTGAAAATGCCCGGCCAGCAGCTTTCAGGATGATGACACCAACCTCTGGGTCATGTTCCGCCTCCTGCATTGCATCCATCACCTCCGCTCGAAGGTTGTTGCTTAGTGCATTCAGTTTTTCCGGTCGATTGAGCGTGATAATGGCCAAACGTTCATCTGTTTCGTAGAGAATATCCTGATATTCCATGGTGTCTCCTGTGAGAGCCTTCAGCGGTTCTTGTAAAGAGCCTTCAGCGGTCTTAAAAAGAGCCTTCAGCGGTTCTAAAGTAAAGAGCCTTCAGCGGTTCTAAAGTAAAGAGCCTTCAGCGGTTTTTATATAAAGAGCCTTCAGCGGTTCTTGTATGAAAAGTCTCTCGAAAATAGCACAGCGCCTGTCACCTTCCAAGGGGTTGTATCCGTGCTGAAGTATTGTGATGTTTGATCTTAAACCTCTTATATAGTTTTATGAGGGATTGAAACTGACTGGAAGTGAGGATGGAAGAGACATTGCACCCTGACCGGGGGCTTGATATTGAATCCGCTCAGAATGTAAGAGATCTGGGAGGGTATAAGACTGCGGATGGTGGACGTACTGCATGGAATAGATTTGTCCGCTCTGGCGACATGGACAAAATGACGGAGGAAGATCAGAAAAAACTGATCGCCCATGGCATCGGAGCCGTAATTGATCTTCGTATGGCCAGAGAGATTGCAGAAATGCCCAATGTGTTTTCGGGCTCCAGGGAAGTTAATTTCTACATTCATGACTTCTGGGGTGACAGGTTCGATACCTACAGGTCGAAATCAAAAGGCGCACCGCCGGAAGTAAAGCTCGCGGATCTGTATTGCAGTGGACTGATAATTTCCGGTTTTATTATGGCAGAGATCATGACGACCATTGCAGATACCTCAGATAATGGCTTTGCCTTCCATTGCAGATCAGGTAAGGATCGAACCGGTTTGGTGGGTGCAATGCTACTGGCGATTGCAGGTGTGCCGGATGAGACAATCTGTGCGGACTACGCCCTGACTTCGACTTACCTGAATTCTCCGGACACTGACAAGTATGTAAAGGATGGCCAACCCGGGGCTTATCTCAAAGGCTGTTCTCCGAAAACCATGGCTCTGACGCTTGAATTCCTGCAGGAAAATTTCTCCGGTGCAGAAGGATATCTGAAGCATATAGGTGTTAGTGATGAGCAGATTTCCCGCGTGCGGGAGAAGATGAGAGACTGATGCAAATACGTACAGGGTGTCATGAATAATCTGTTACTCCCCGAGAGCACATTCCAAAGAGTGAGGGATCGCCTGGAACCACTTATTGATGAACTCTGCGTAGTGAGGGTTCAAAGTGATGGCACCATGCTCGTTGGGGAGCGGACTGTGGATCCCGAAGACTATCCAATTCACCTGGCATGGATGAGCATCGATGTTTTTCTGGAAGGTTATGCGCCACGGTTTATAGAATACCTTGATGGCGCACCGGAGTTGAAATGGTTCCAGACGATTAGTGCCGGTTTGGACAACCCGTTTTTTAAACAGGTTCAAAAGCGTGGCGTCAGATTCTGCAATAGCGACGCCCAGGCACCTCCCATCGCTGAGTATGTGCTTGCGTCGGTGTTGTACAGGTACCAGAACATAGCTCAGAGACTTGAATATCAGCAGGCGCGGCAATGGGCTTCCACCGCCTTCAGGGAAATCTATGATTCAAACTGGCTGATCGTGGGCTTCGGCAACATTGGCGAACGGGTGGGTCGCATGGTCAGGGGTTTTGAAGGCAGGGTGACAGGGGTAAAAAGAACTCGATCAGAACACAAAGATGCAGACAGGATCATCAGCTTTGACGAGTTGGCTGATGCGCTGCCTTCGGCAGATGTTGTCGTACTCGCCTGTGCTTTGACAGATGACACTCAAGGTCTCGTTGATAAGTCGTTTCTATCCGCCATGAAGCCCGATGCGATACTGGTGAACATTGCCAGAGGCAAGGTCGTTGATGAAGATGCGTTGCTTCAGGCGTTGGATAGTGATCAACTCGACTGTGCGATACTCGATGTATTCCAGCAGGAACCTTTACCGGCTGAAAGCAGGCTTTGGTCGCATCCGAAAGTGTTCACTACGCCTCATGCATCAAGTAGAGGGGCAGGTACTCGCGACAGATGGGATGAACTCTTCCTGCACAATCTTGGTGCTTACCTTGGGAATAAACCCCTTCGTTGTGAGGTTGGCGCATCATTCTTTGACTGAATCAGCGCATCTACTGGTAAAAAGCCAGGTAGCATGCAAAATAGCAGATCTTGATCCGAATATATTGGTTCACAAGGATGACAATCACTGCTTTTAAATGGCACCCTGAGGAACAAGCATGCGTCTCAATACTCTTCGAATCCCCTGCCTGGATCTGGACAAGGCAGAGAAAAACTATGTGTGTATACTCGATTCGGAGAAAGCATTCGGCTCTGATCAGGACGGCTACATTGGGTTTAATATTGAGAACGTGACAATTCTGCTTGAGCCGATCGAAGCTGGCGAATTTGAAAGTGGTCGTTATCTCGGATTCAGTCTTGAAGTAGATGATATCCGTGATTATTTTAGTGAGAAGACCGAATCAGGAATCGAATTTACCGGACCTCCAGAAAAGCAGGCATGGGGCGGTGTGATGACTCATGTTATCGATTGTAGTGGCAATATATTCTCTATTGTTCAGGTCAATAATGTCTGAAATGTGTTACTGGTGTTTCATTCAATCCAGCCGATTGATATGTAATTGTTAGCTGCGATCTCGAACCTGGCGTAATGCGCCAAAATTACCCGAAGTATAATAAAAGGAACCATTATGAACTCGTTTGAAACTGCAAAAAAATTCTTTGAAGCATGTGATGAACCGTTAGGCTGGGAAGGATGCGAGCAATATGTTGAAGAGGGTG
>CAZJRI010000232.1:0-6169 GCA_964548025.1 uncultured Pseudomonadales bacterium | reverse complement strand
AGGTCGTTTACACGTCGGTAGTTGTAGGCATCTTCTACGCTCATGGTCTCCTCCTCCATCAGATGGTATTTCCCATTGCTTGATGCACAATCCCGAAAGTTTCCGGGTGGTGTAACTTGTGCAGGTTCTGGCTGAATTCTCCTAAAGGGTTAGCTTCGGTTTATTCTTCATACTTGCTCATTATAACTGCAGAAAACGACGGGCTATCTCGTAGATCTGAGGTTGTGCAATGAGCGGCAATATCAAATCCCGGCCTATGTCGTTTGCAAAAAGGGGTACTGCGGCACCAGTATGTTCCTCTACATAGAAATCATTAGTTGCGTAGTTAATCCCCATAACAGAACCGTCAGGCATCCTGATTCTGACCATTTTGCCAGGTGTGTAGACTGGTGTGCTGCTCGCTGCAAAAAGGCTTTCAGCGGGTACAAGTTGCGCAGCCTGACTATGATCTGCAGTGACCAGAATCAGTGTCTCAGGATTTGCTTTAGCGAATGACAGCACATAGGCGAGGGCTTCATCGAGTTGACCGACTTCCCCGATAGAACCACAGGTGTTTCGGGCATGGGATTGTTTGTCGATCAGAGCAGATTCAACCATGAGAAAGAATCCTTTTTCATTCCCGTGACTCAGTTGTTCAATTGCCCGTTGAGTCATCAGCTTGAGTGAAGGATTAGAGTCAGCCTTTGGATTCTTCTCACAGGTCATGGGTTTGGGTAGCTTGACTGTCCCCGGAATTCCCGGCTGAGCGTCTATCATGCTGGTATCAGGTTTCTCGGCAGTCCTGCCATTCTCGCCCATTAGTAGTGGTTCAAGGTTTCCTTCCGCAAACAGTCCCAGCCACCTCGAGTTTACTGAAGCATTGTTCAGATCCTGCTCTGTGATTAAAGTCGTGAAACCCGACTTCTCAGCCAGTTGCTGGACTGATGTTGATCCACCTTCGACATTCAATTTAAAGTTCTTGTGGCCGCCTCCGAGTATGACGTCCAGTCCCGAAACAGCGAGTTGCTCGGAGATTGAGCCCGGCCCGCCATTGGATTTTTTGTCTTTAAGGCATTCAAACCGTTCAGTCTGCATCGCTTCAGGATTTTTGCAGAACCGGTAGCTGATGTGCGCGGCGAATACGGCAGGCGTGGCATCAGTAATATCCGAGGTTGTTACGAGGCCAGTCTTGAATCCAGCCTTGTGTGCCAGCTCAGTAATGGTTTCCAGATCTTCATCGGTTCTGGCAGTAGTTCCGACCCGACCTCTGCTGGTCACCCTGCCGGTTGACATTGCGGTGCCACTGCAGGCTGAATCAGCGACATATAGCGGGAGTGTTGGATCTGATTCATCGATGGTCAACACCTGCACTGCACTTCTTACAGGCAATTGATCGATTATAAGTCTGCCATTCACACCTTTGAGGTAATTTCTCGCAATGGTGATCTGATGGTCATCCATACCGTCACCAATGAATAATATGACGTTTCTCGGATGGGGAGTAATGGTTTTGCCAGTCTCTGCATTGGTGTCAGGTACAAAAACAGGGCAGAGGGACAAACACACCAAAGTCGTGAATCCTGCAAATAATCTTCTCAAACTTGTATTCCTCTGGAATGGCCATGCACTTCGCAAAGAGAAGCATATCTTAAAGAAACCCGGCGTTGCCAGATAGGAGCCTGACTTCAACGCTGTTATTGGGTTAATGAGAAGCGTGAAGTGACCGCTGGTATGTGATCCAGTGGCTGGAGATCGTACTAGACGGTCAAGGGCCGATAGCGCAGCAGTGATCGTGATCCGTCAGCGAGCCCGTCTCTGAATCTTGGACCCCAGACCACCCACTCCATAGAATACTTGTCACCGAAGAGTTCAAGAGCTTTTTCGTGAGCGGACTCCTCCGGCAGAACGCTGGCAACAGCTTCCACTGTGGGTAGTTTTTTATACTGCCCGTTGGACTGTTTCCAGTTCCCCACGTCGCCCACCCAGATCCGTGATCTGTCCAGACCCAATGACGGCGAGGTAGCTCGCCAACTTGTTGATGCGGTGATGACGTAAATATCAGCACCATCCCAGACATACCAGATTTCAGCCTGACAACTACTCTCTTTGCCGTTCGATTTTATGGTCGTGATATAGACAAGATCGGATGCCTGCAACTTCGAACGCAGGTCCTCTCCATAGGAGAAGGGTAACAAGGACAATCCGGCGCCTGCGGCGGTAGCCTGCATAAATGTTCGACGATTAATCATAAGACGCTCCTTTCGGGGGAGTTTTGTTTTCAGGGATTATTCTTGTGTCCGACTCATCATGCAACTACCTATTCGTTGATGGGAGCTGACTTCGGGTTGAGTTGACCTCATGCATCTGCGAATTCCACTCACTTATCAATTGAATTCAATGTCAGATCAAGACCTGCCTATTCAGAACCAGATTTTGATTCGAACTCACCCCTCAATTCCATCAATACCTGGCAAGCATCCTCGATACGTTTCTGGCTGACTTTTGTGCCTTTGAATATCGATCCTTCTTTTCTGCGCATGTCTTCGATTGTCTGCTTACCCAGACTGGTTAGTGCAATAAGCGGTGAGCGCTTGCTAGCCGGGTTTGCAGTCGATTCAACCATCGATTTATTCAATAGCTGATTGACCAGTGTCTGGATTCTTTGTCGACTGACCCGCCGTTGCCGCGCAATTGTGGGCACTGTGACAGGGCCGTTCTTCAGAAGATATTCGAGCACGGCACGCATACCGATTGAGATCTGGTCTCCATGAAGTTCAGTAACGACCTGGACCAGAGACTGGTAGAAAATCCTGACTTCGTTGATGAGCGCGTCTGTTGAGTTATCCATAGCATCCAATAATGACAATATTTATTGTCATAATCAATATTTTCGATTATATTGACAATACTTATTGTCATAAATTAACTATTGATCTGTCGGGGAAGAGATCGGTGCATGAATAAACCGGTTCATCTTGCCTGCAGATAAGACAGCGTGTTCTGGTTGCCAGGGTCTGCGATGTCTTGAACGAGGAAAGAAATGATGAACAGCCTACTCAAAATGGTAATCAAACAGTTCGGTCATCCCGAGGGACTGCTTGGAGAAATCGCGGGGTTGATCATGGCCACGCGCAAATCCAACCTGGAACGAAATGCCTGGACGGTGGATTTATTGGATCTAAAACCTGATGACAAGGTGCTGGAAATTGGCCCCGGACCAGGAGTAACACTACAGCGGATATTGCAGAAGGTTACCAATGGCGGCGTTGTGGCGCTGGATCATTCCACCGTCATGCTAAAACAGTGTCAGCGCCGTAACCGCAAGGCCGTACAGGAGGGACGGCTTGAATTGGTTGAAGGAGATTATGCCGATCTACCGGACCTTCCGGGCCCTTTCTCACATATCATTGCCGTGAACTCACTTCAGTTCAGTGGTATGAAAGATCAGGTTCTTGAGAGCCTGCATAAGATGCTGGCGCCATCAGGCAAACTTGCTGTCACTTATCAGCCCAGGGGAGCAAATCCCACTAACGAGGCTGGTGCTGCATTTGCAGAGCAAGCGCAGCGAAGCCTTGAATCAGCAGGATTCTCCGAAACTCATCTGGAAATTCTGGGAATGAAACCGATAAATGTATTCTGTATCGTTGCCATGAAGTGTTCTCCCACTGATAGGCTTCAAACCAGGGTCTGATTTTGAAGCAATTGGTGAATATTTAGAGCCCTTTCTATTGTAATCTGTGTCTACAGGATTATACTCGCGGCCGGTTGTCTCCCCTCAACATTCACCGCAACCTTTTTCAGTAACCTATTCAACAACCAATTCAGCAACCTGCTCAGTAAAGCACCAGGATTCCTAATGTCGGAAAATACCCCAGTCTCCAGTTTTCTGGAGTTAAATCTATCAGCATCACTGCGTAAAGCGCTGGATGAGGTCGGATATGAAGTACCGACACCTATTCAGGCTCAGACAATTCCGCATTTGATGGATGGTACCGATCTGCTTGGGCATGCACCGACAGGCACAGGTAAGACCGCTGCCTTTGCCCTGCCTTTGTTGTCGAGGCTTAAAATTGATACTAAAAAGGTGCAGGTTATGGTGCTTACGCCCACGAGGGAACTGGCTATCCAGGTCTCGGAGGCGTTTCAACGATATGCGTCTGCGATGCAGGGATTTCATGTACTGCCTGTTTATGGTGGCCAGGCATATTCGGGGCAAATAAGACAGTTAAAAAGGGGGGTACATGTGGTTGTCGGTACACCTGGTCGAATAATGGATCATATGCGCAAGGGTACGCTTCAACTGGATGGTTTACAGGCACTGGTTCTCGATGAAGCTGATGAAATGCTGCGAATGGGATTTCTTGAGGATGTCGAATGGATACTCGAACAAATTCCTGATCAACGCCAGATGGCTTTGTTTTCGGCAACCATGCCCAAAGAGATTCAGAAGATAGCAAAGCGATATCTGAACAATCCAGAGAAGATTGCAATTGAAGCAAAAACTGCAACCGCAGATACGATCCGGCAACGATACTGGCTGGTGAGTAATCTGCATAAACTCGATGCCTTGACGAGAATACTGGAAGTAGAACCCTTTGAGGCGATGTTGATGTTTGTGCGGACCAAGATTGCAACGGTTGAACTGGCAGAAAAACTTGAAGCAAGAGGGTATTCAGCCGCTGCTTTGAATGGTGATATGGAACAGAAACAAAGAGAGAAGATGATCGAGCGATTGAAGAGCGGGTCGTTGGACATACTCGTGGCAACAGATGTGGCCGCACGTGGACTTGATGTAGATCGGATCAGCCATGTTGTGAACTACGACATTCCATATGATGCCGAAGCCTATGTACATAGAATCGGCAGAACCGGCAGGGCGGGTCGCCAGGGTGACGCAATCTTATTTGTCGCGCCAAGAGAAAAAAGAATGTTGGCCTCTATCGAGAAAGCAACAAGAAACAAGATCGAACCGTTGGAGCTACCAACCACAGAAATGGTGAACAATAAGCGGATAGCGAATTTCAAACAGGACATAAGTGATACCCTGTTTTCAGGCGAACTGGATTTTATGCAGAATATACTGGAGCAGTATCAGAAGGAACATGATGTACCCGCGATTGAAATAGCTGCAGCACTTGCGAAGATGTCCATAGGAGACCGTCCTCTGTTATTAACGGAGAAAAAAGTAAAGGAAAGGTCTACTAAACAAAAAGAAACCGAGGGGAAAAAGAAGAGACAGGCACGATCTGTTGGGCGACGTGATTCAAGAAACCAATTGCCCGAAGGTATGGAAAGATTTCGTCTTGAAGTCGGGCATCAACATGAGGTAAAACCGGCAAACATTGTCGGGGCAATTGCCAATGAGGCGGGTATTGATGCTGAGCATATCGGGCATATCGATATTCATACGGAATACTCATTGGTGGACCTGCCGCTTGGAATGCCAAAAGACATTTTCCGGGATCTTAAGAAAGCATGGATCTGCGGTCAGCGCATGGGTATTTCACGATTGGTTAAACCTGAAAGAAAGAAAACAACCAAAACCGTCGACAAGAAGAGAAAGAAGGTGAGAAAAAAGAAGCGTCAGGATCGGTAGTTGTAACAGATCTAGCCTGATTCAAGTGATCAGTAATGAGATCGAACCAGGAATTTGGTAATGCATCATCGCTCAAGTGATCTAAAAATTGTTGCCAGCAAAAAAATTTACAAAAAGATATGAACATCCAGGCTCACGTCAGAAAATTTGAACCGAAAGACAGTGAAGCACTTGTTGAGTTGTGGAAGGCTACCTTTCCGGATGATCCGCCTCATAATGATCCTGTCAAAGTTATCGAGGCAAAGCTTGCTGTTGATGATCTGATTCTGGTTGCCGAATATGGCGATCAGATTGTTGGCGCCTGCCTGGTTGGTTATGACGGCCATCGGGGCTGGTTATATTCTTTCGCGGTTGCAAGGGAATCAAGGCGAGGTGGCATAGGACAATTATTGATGGACGAATCGGTTAAATGCCTGAAAGCGCTGGGCTGTACCAAGGTCAATCTTCAGGTAAGAGCAGATAACACAGAAGTGGTGGCATTTTACGAATCACTCGGATTTAAGATCGAAGACAGGGTTAGCATGGGAAGGCTGATCTGAGCGCTTGAACTCTGATTTTACGCTTGAGGTACAGTCAGATACTGCCTTATGTCTC
>CAZJRI010000231.1:0-6270 GCA_964548025.1 uncultured Pseudomonadales bacterium | reverse complement strand
CGGAGATAAAGCCATCTATCATAGGCTCAGGCCAAATTTCATCACGACGTTTGAGGCGAACAGCAAACAGCGATATATGCAGACTGAGGTCACCCTGGTGACCAGGGACACCGATATTGCCAAAGAGTTGATTACACACAAACCACTGATCCGCCATACCCTCGTCTTATTGTTCTCTGGCCAGGACTATCTCGAATTGCAGACGCCCGCGGGTAAGGAAGCGTTAAAAAAAGCCGCGCTTAGATCCGTGCAGGAGATAATGCTCCGGGAAACCGGAAGCAGGGGAATTGAAAGAGTTTTATTCACAGAATTTGTAATGCAGTAACTTATGTCAGTACAGGATTTACTTTCACAGGACGAAATCGACGCACTCTTACACGGTGTTGATGATGGCGATATTGATGTCGAGGATGATTCGGATTCGGCTGGAATCAGGGGATATGATCTAACCAGCCAGGACCGGATTGTACGTGGGCGAATGCCAACCCTCGAAATGATCAACGAACGGTTCGCCCGGTATACGCGAATCAGTCTTTTTAATCTGCTTCGTCACAGTGCAGATGTTGCTGTTGGCGGAATTCAGATAATCAAATTTGGCGAATACGTGCACACGCTCTATGTGCCTACGAGTCTGAATCTGGTGCGGATAAAGCCTCTTCGCGGAACCGCTTTATTCATTCTCGATGCAAAACTTGTATTCAAACTGGTGGATAACTTCTTTGGCGGAGACGGCAGGCACGCCAAAATTGAAGGCCGGGAATTTACACCCACAGAGTTGCGCGTAGTCCAGTTGATGTTGAAGCAGATTTTTATCGATCTGAAAGAAGCCTGGTCAAATGTTTTGCCTGTGGAATTCGAGTACGTAAACTCAGAAGTAAATCCTTCACTGGCAAATATTGTCAGCCCCAGTGAGGTTGTTGTAGTCAACTCCTTTCATATAGAGCTCGATGGAGGCGGAGGTGATCTGCACGTCACAATTCCATATTCCATGATTGAGCCAATTCGTGACCAACTGGATGCTGGATTTCAGAGCGATGTGAATGATGTGGACGATCGTTGGGTCAACTCACTCCGTCAGGAAGTACTGAACTGTAACGTGGACCTGAATTGCAAACTGATAGAACGGGAAATTCTGCTACGGGATCTTGTGGATCTTGAACCTGGAGATGTCATACCGGTTGAGCTTCCAGAGAATTATGTGCTGACAGCGAACGATGTACCTATGTTTAGAACTGAGTTGGGTAGTAATAATGGGAATCTCTCGATGAAAATTCTAGAGCCTCTGAAGATTGTGACCTAGGAGCAGATATGAGTGATGAAGACGATATTCTCGATGAGTTGACCGAAGAGGGCTTGCTGGACGAATCCAACGAGCAGGATATGGCAGATGATTGGGCTGCTGCCATGGAAGAACAGGAGTTGGAAGAGCAAACCACCGATTCGGCAGCCGATGACGACCTGATGGAATCTCCTGAACTCGAGTCGCTGGTCGACGAGAGCGGTCCGACTGATTTTGATGCGGAGAATCCTGATCTTGAAGTGATACTTGATATCCCGGTCTCAATCTCCATGGTGGTTGGTTCAACCCAGATCAGTATCCGCAATCTCCTCCAGTTGAATCAGGGGTCAGTGATCGAACTGGACAGATTAGCCGGAGAACCATTGGATGTACTGGTAAACAATACCCTGGTTGCCCATGGTGAAGTCGTGGTCGTAAACGAGAAATTTGGTATTCGACTGACCGATGTGATAAGTGCGGCCGAGCGAATAAGGAAACTGGCGTAACTCAAATGGAAGATCAGATACTTGAAGTAACTTTCTATCTGATGGCGATCGTAGGATTGATTGTTGGCTGCGGTTTTTTACTCAAGAAAGTGAACAAGAGCGGGTTCCAGGTTTCCGGTCCGATCAAAGTGGTTGCGAGTCTGGCATTGGGTATTAAAGAAAAAGTGGTGCTAGTACAGGTTGGAGAACATCAGCAGGTACTCCTGGGCGTGAGTCCCGGACGGATTACAAGACTCGAAGTATTTAACGAGCCTGTAGTTGCGCTGGAGCCTGAAGGCCTTGACGGCTTCAAGGAGAAACTGCAGGAAATTATGAAGAATAACCCTGAATGACGGTCGCTGGGGTTGCCTCGCCAGGCTTAATACCAACGACAGAATTAGTTAGCTCGTTGGAAGTGGAATTTAACTAGTATTAACGCCCCGATGGAAAAATCCGTCATAGACTGACGGGGTCCAGCGGGATCAACTCAAAGGTTTAAGGATGAACCGACTCTATCCCCTGCTAATTGTATTGTTGTGTCTGCCGGGAACTGTGTTCGCTGAATCAGCAGAATCGACGATGGAAGCAATCGCAGCAAGCAGCGGGCAGCTAGGTATTCCGGCACTAACTTTTGCAGAAAATGAGAATGGAGGCACCTATACGGTAACGCTTCAAATTCTTGCCATCATGACGGCCCTGACACTTCTGCCCTCAATCGTCATGATGATGACTTCATTCACCCGTATTATTGTTGTCTTCGCGATCTTGAGGCAGGCACTTGGATTGCAACAGACGCCTTCGAATCAGGTGCTTATCGGACTTGCGCTTTTCCTTTCGATCTTTGTCATGTCACCGGTTTTACGTGAAGTGAATACGGTTGCCCTTGAACCCTACCTGGAGGAGAAGATGGCACCGGTCACAGCGGTTAAGGCAGCCTCGGAGCCTTTCAGGAGTTTCATGCTGGCCCAGACCCGAGAAGATGATCTTGCTTTGTTCCTGCGTATCTCCGATGTTGAGAAACCGCAGACTCCGGCTGATGTGAGTTTTTTTGTGCTGGCACCGGCATTTGTAACCAGTGAACTGAAAACCGCATTTCAAATTGGCTTTCTATTGTTCATACCTTTTCTGATTATTGACCTGGTTGTAGCGAGTGTTCTCATGTCGATGGGTATGATGATGTTGTCCCCCATTATCATCTCGTTACCATTCAAACTGATGTTATTTATCCTGGTCGATGGTTGGGCGATGGTGATTGGTTCTCTGGCGGGCAGTTTTGGCCTGGGTTAGTTTTGGCCTGGCTAGTTTTGGCCTGGCTAGTTTTGGTATGTGTTAGTTTTCAGATTAGGAGAGAAGTTTTATGACGCCTCAGGTTGTATTGGATGTATTCAAGGACGCCATGATGCTGATTGTACTGATGGTAGCAGTTATCATAGTACCGAGCCTGATTGTTGGTTTGATTGTCAGTATGTTTCAGGCCGCAACCCAGATAAACGAGCAGACCCTCAGCTTTCTCCCTAGATTGCTGGTGACGCTTTCGACCATCATGATCCTGGGGCCCTGGTTGCTGAATCTTCTTATTGAGCATGCAACCACTCTGATCGGAAAGCTGCCTTTCTTAATTGGCTGAATTAAGATGGGAATGGAGTTTACCGAAAGCCAGCTAATAGCGATGATAAGTGGATTTCTGTGGCCATTCTTCCGAATTGGCGCTTTCTTTATGGTGCTGCCTATTTTCGGTACCCGATTGGTATCGGCGTATATACGAGTCGGGCTGGCAAGTTGGCTGACCATCGCAATCATGCCGTCATTGCCTGCTATGCCTTCAGTTGATCTTTTCTCCGTTGGGTCATTTGTTGTGGCGGCAGAGCAGATCCTCATCGGGGTCTCAATGGCATTTCTGGTTCAGATCCTCTTTCAGATATTCATTCTTGCCGGGCAGATGATTGCCATGCAGATGGGATTGGGTTTTGCGTCGATGATAGATCCGGGCAATGGCGTTTCGGTCGCTATTATAAGTCAGTTTTACCTGATGCTGACGACATTGGTCTTCCTTGCAATGAATGGTCATCTGGTTGCGATTGAGGTAATGGTTGAGAGTTTCAGGATTCTGCCAGTCAGTATTGAGTGGCACTTTGACAATATAGCATTCCAGATTGTGTCTGCCGGATCCTGGCTGTTTGCAAGTGCAGTATTCGTAGCACTACCTGCTGTGACTGCGATTCTCATCATTAACTTTGCTTTTGGCATCATGACAAGAGCCGCTCCCCAGCTAAATATCTTCTCACTGGGATTCCCGTTTACCATGTTGATGGGTTTGACCATCATGTGGATCGGTCTGTCAGGATTCCTGCCCCGTTACCAATCGCTGGTATCAGAATGTCTGATCCTTCTGAATAATCTCTACGGGGTATGATCAGTGGCTGAAGAGGAAGACAGTTCACAAGAGAAGACAGAGGAACCGACCTCCAAAAAACTGGAAAAAGCCCGTGATGAAGGGCAGGTAGCCCGTTCCAAGGAACTCAACACACTCCTCGTGTTGATTGCGGGGTCAGCCGGACTTCTGATATTCGGTCCCCTGTTTTATGAAGGCGGCATTGAACTCTTCAGATTCAATATGATGCTGGAACGGGAAACCCTGTATGACGGAACCCGGTTAGGGGCTCATATGGGTCGGTCCAGCCTGGGCGCCCTGAGTATTACACTGCCTTTTTTCCTGATGACCCTGCTGGCGGCATTTGTCGGTCCTGTCTCAATGGGTGGTTGGCTGATTTCGCCCAAGGCGATGGAACCCAAATTCAGTCGCATGAATCCCCTTAAAGGCATAAAACGGATGTTTTCACTGAATGCCCTGATGGAACTGTTGAAGGCACTGGCCAAATTCCTGGTGGTGGCCGTGTCTGCGATATTGGTTTTGTATCTGAGTCTGCCGGAGATTGAACTCCTCGGAAAACAGAGTGTTGACGTCGCTATTCCCTCGGCAGCCTATATCCTGATCTTCTCATTTTTCATGATGAGTCTGTCGATCATTATCATCACGATTGTTGATATTCCCTTCCAGATCTTCGACCACAGCCAGAAGTTGAAAATGACCCGGCAGGAAGTTAAAGACGAGCTTAAGAATACCGAGGGGAAACCCGAGGTAAAAGGCCGTATCAGGCAGGTCCAGCAGGAGATGGCTAAAAAACGGATGATGACCGAAGTGCCAGACGCAGATGTTGTCATAACCAACCCGAGTCATTTCGCTGTCGCTCTCAAATACGATCCCGAAAACATGGCGTCACCAAAACTGGTTGCCAAGGGTGTTGACCATATTGCGGCGCATATCCGAGAAATTGCCAAAGCAAATGATGTGACGATCGTGAGCTATCCCATCCTGGCTCGATCTTTGTTCTTCTCGACTGAACTGGACCAGTATATTCCCAAGGGACTCTATGTGGCGGTGGCCCAGGTATTGGCTTATGTATTCCAGCTTAACCAGTATCGAAATGGAGAAGGAAAAGCACCGCGGCCACTTGGATCACTCGACATACCGGATGAGTTTGTTCAACTGGCGAACCGCGGTTGAAACAGACAATTCGGATGTTAATGACCCACTGTATCTGATCACGAAGACTTTCCGCGGCAGAGATCACGACATCATTGTCGAAAATGCACTTCATCATCAACCAAAGTTGGAGTGCTTCTTGCAGTATTAATGATTCAGACTCTTTGGAGTCATTTTTCCGTCATCTCACATATATATGGAGTAATGCGAGGTATGGAGTTTAGCCCCACCAATATCGGGTTTAACAAAGCTTCAGCGATAGAAACCGCCAAGGGAATGCGGCACAGCGGATTAGGTGTCCCGCTTCTGTTGCTGGTCGTGCTGGCAATGATGACACTGCCAGTACCGGCATTTCTGCTGGATCTGCTCTTTACATTTAATATAGCCATGGCGCTTGTGGTACTGCTGGTTTGTGTTTATGCAAGGCGTCCGCTGGATTTCGCCCTCTTTCCCACGATTCTGCTGGTAGCCACCCTGCTGCGACTGTCTTTGAATGTCGCCTCAACCAGAGTTGTGCTGTTGTTTGGTCATAGCGGTGGTGATGCCGCAGGCAAGGTTATTGAAGCATTCGGTGAAGTGGTTGTCGGTGGTAATTACGTGGTTGGCCTGGTGGTATTCCTGATTCTTGTGATCATTAACTTCGTCGTTGTGACGAAAGGCGCAGGTCGGATATCTGAAGTCAGTGCCAGATTCACTTTGGATGCCATGCCAGGCAAACAGATGGCGATTGATGCGGATCTGAACGCAGGTATGATCGACCAGGATGAGGCACAGCAACGTCGCAACGACATATCAGCCGAAGCTGATTTCTATGGGGCGATGGACGGTGCCAGCAAGTTTGTCAGAGGTGATGCTGTTGCCGGCATGCTCATTCTTGCAGTGAATATCATTGGTGGACTTGCCATAGGAATGGCGCAGCATGACCTCCCGTTCTCAGAGGCCGTGGAGAAATACTCACTGCT
>CAZJRI010000230.1:1411-6369 GCA_964548025.1 uncultured Pseudomonadales bacterium | reverse complement strand
CGGTGGGCAGGATAACCCTTCAACAGGCAGAAACCTCCGGGGTGAAGAAACCGAACGGGTTGATTTTGTAAAATTGATAGAGTCGATTGGTGTCAAATGGGTGCGCCAGGTTGATTCGTACAATCTTGGTAACCTCTATCAGCATATGCAGGAAGCGATTCGATTCCGCGGTGTATCGGTTGTTATCTCTGACCGACCCTGTGTGCTCGACCCGGTCAAGATCAGGGCGCCAGCATTTATCGTTGAATCACCTTCATGTACCGGATGCCAGTCCTGTATGAACCTGGGTTGCCCGGCGCTCGTCTGGACTAACGAGATGATTGATGGTCACCACAAGGTCGATATTGATAGCGAACTCTGTATGGGCTGTAGCCTCTGCGCTCAAATCTGCCCAACTGATGCCATCAAGCCAGATCACCTCGCGAAGTAACTATGAATCTATCAACCGCAGGATCACCGAATCCCGAAGTCAGAGAAAACTACAACGTACTCGTTGTCGGCGTGGGCGGGCAGGGCGTTATTATGATATCCAAAGTCCTGGCGCTGCTTTGTCAGCAAGAGGGCTTTGAAGTCAAGCAAAGTGAAGTGCACGGCATGGCCAAACGAGGTGGTTCAGTCTTCAGTCATGTTCGATTTGGCAAGGGTATCTATTCACCCACCATCCCCGAGGGGGAGGCGGATATTATTGTTGCGCTGGAGTGGGCTGAAGGGCTCCGCTGGCTGCCGTATCTTGAACCTGAAAGAGGCACATTGCTGGTTGATACGCAGCAGATCGTACCGCCCTTCGCCTGTCGTGATCGTAAGCTGAATGCCCGACTCGGCTATGTAAACCAGGACATGGCAGGCGTTATTGAACAGATACCGAATAGCCTGGCACTAGATGCGGTGGGTATGGCAACCGAGGCAGGCGTGCCAAAGGCGGCCAATACAGTGCTGCTGGGGGCGCTCTCTACCGCATTGCATTTTGAACCTGAAGCATGGAAGTCGGTGATCAGGGACAATGTGCCACCCAAAACGATAGAAGCCAATCTTGAAGCCTTCGAAGCAGGACGAGCGCGATCACTTGCCTTCGATAACGAAATAGTAACCGAGGCCGAGACTGTTCAGGCACCGGTTCAAACTGAAGTACCTAATTACATACCAAGACTCGAGATCACCGATGCATGGTGCAAGAGTTGTGATATTTGTGTGCGATTCTGCCCTGAAAGATGTCTCCGTTTGAATGACGATCAGATCGTTGAACTCTTCAAACCGGATCTTTGTACCGGTTGCCGAATGTGTGAATGGTTGTGCCCGGACTTTGCGATCAATGTACATCTTGATGAAGTGCCTGTGGGCAGTGCAGCAGGATCTGAAGAATGAGCAAACTAACCAATTTACAGGGGAACCGGGCTTGTGCCCTGGGCGCGATCAAGGCAGGTTGTCTGTTTTTTGCGGGTTATCCCATTACCCCGTCTTCTGAAGTTGCCGAGGCCATGGCAAAAGAGTTGCCAGCAGTGGGTGGCAGTTTCGTTCAGATGGAAGATGAACTGGGTTCAATGGCCGCAGTCGTCGGCGCATCTGCCGGTGGCGTTAAGGCAATGACTGCTACGAGCGGACCGGGGTTTTCATTGAAGCAGGAAAATATCGGCTATGCAGCCATGACAGAAATACCCTGCGTGATAATCAACGTCATGCGCGGCGGGCCGAGCACGGGTATGCCAACCAGACCGGCGCAGGGGGACATCATGCAGGCCAAATGGGGAACCCACGGTGATCATCCGGTAATCGCCTTAACCCCCTGGTCAGTGGAAGAAATATATACAGAGACCCAGCGTGCGTTCAGTATTTCAGAAGGTTTGCGGGTACCGGTGGTCGTGATGTTTGATGAGTCTATTGCCCACCTGATTGAGTCGGTTGACCTGGCATCATCGGCAACCGAAACAATGATGGAGCGTAAAAAGGCGGCGGGAGACCGTGAAACTTTTGAGCCCTATGCGGTTACTGACGATCTCATCCCACCCATGGTCAATCCCGGTGACGGTTATCGATCTCATACCACAGGTCTGACGCATGGTGCAGACGGCTTTCCCACCCAGGACCCGGTCGTTGCGCAGGATGTTGTGGCGCGATTGCTCGATAAGATTGATCTGAATATCAGCAAGGTTGAAAAATACCAGGCAATTGACTGTAAAGGTGCCGAGGTTGTTATCGCTGCGTATGGTATTACCGCGAGAGCGGCCTGTTATGCCCAGGAGCAATTGAGTGTTCTGGGTATTCACTGCGGTGTATTCAGACCGCAGACACTCTGGCCATTTCCTGAAGCTGCCTTCAAAGAGGCAATTGATTCGGCAAGACTTGTGCTTGTGCCTGAAATGAATGCCGGGCAGTTGATCTATGAAATAGAGCGTCTCGTGCCAACCACAAAATCAGTGGTTGGACTCAATCGATTCGATGGTGAAAATATCGACCCGAGTGCGATGATTCGGAAAATTAAGGAGCTGCTCGATGACCGCTAAGAAAATCCCCGTAGTCGATGCACAAGAGAGCACAGATCAGTTTGATATCCGAGATTATCTGAGACTGGATCTATTCCCGCATTTTATGTGCCCCGGTTGTGGTCATGGTATTGCCATGCGCGCACTGCTCTGGGCGATTCACGAACTCGATATCGACAAAGACAAACTCGCCATAGTGACCGGCATCGGTTGTTCAGGTCGAGTGGGCGCCTATATCGACGCGAATACCTACCATACAACTCACGGTCGCCCGCTTGCTTTTGCCACTGGCCTCAAGCTCGCAAGACCTGTTCTGCATGTGATTGTGATCACAGGTGATGGCGATTGTCTTGCCATTGGTGGCAATCACCTGATCCACGCCTGTCGCCGTAACCTGGATATCACCTGCCTCATGCTAAACAACGAGACCTATGGCATGACCGGCGGGCAGGTATCACCCACTACTGCCGATGATCGCTTTACCACCACCACACCGGCTGGCAACTTTGAACCGGCATTCGATCCCTGTGCACTGGCAGAAGGTGCAGGCGCCACATTCGTGGGTCGTGAACTCACCCTGCAATGCCCGTCGCTTAAGAACCTGGTGAAAGAAGGCATTACCCATGATGGGTTCTCCTTTATAGAAGTGCTGTCTGATTGCACCGAGATCTATGGCCGTAAGAATGACCTTGGTGAATCTGCTGAGATGATTATGGGGCAAAAATCAGCCTACCGTTCTGAGACCTATGGTTTTGAAAATCGAGAAGTGTTCCAGCCTGGCACAATAAGTACCGGCGTATTGCACCGGGGTGACAGGGCCGAATACGGCGCAACACTTCGTGCGAAGAGGTAAGTCGGATCATGAGCGATATTGAAATTCGTTTCAGCGGCAGCGGTGGTCAGGGCCTTCAACTGGCTGCGAAAATACTGGGCGAAGAACTCATCTCACAACAACGATATGTCGCAATCTCCCAGGGGTATGAGCCCACCTCGCGGGGTGGACTGAGCCGGGCCGACCTGGTTGTGAGTGATTCAGGTGGTACCGCATATCCACTGGTCGCGAGTCTTGATTATCTGGTTATCCTTGATCAGATTGCAGTTCCGGCAAGTGAAGGACTGGTGCGTGCAGATACCATTGTCATCGCAGACGCTGAACGCGTCACCGAACCACCAGCCGGTTGCAAGCAATACCTGATGCTACCACTGGCGCAACAGGCCCTCGCAGCCGGTACCATTCGCGCGGTTAATATAGTATCCCTAGGCGCACTCGTCAGTTGCTCCGGTATCTGTAGCCCTGACGCATTGGCCGCGCAAATCCGAAAAAGTGTGCCAGAACGATTTGTCGACATGAATCTCGACGCCTTCGAACGCGGCTGCACCCTCGCCACCAACGAATCCGCAACCGCATCAGCATAACCAAACCTCGCAACTCGCAACTCGAAACTCGCAACTCGCAACTGAGAGCTCCTCCTGGATTCTCAGTTTTCAGTCAGCCTCAAGCCACCGCCCTAACCTCCCCCGGCTCCGGGATCAGAAAATCATGCAGAATAATTTCATTCCACATAAAGTCCATCGGATGCGGAGTATATTCAACCTCGACGTCAATGACCGCAGGCTTACCCGCACTGAGCGCCCTTGCAAATGCATCCGGCAGGGCGTCGATGCTGGCGATACTCTCGCCGTAACAGCCAAATCCTTCTGCGACTTTGGCGAAATCGACCTTGGTCAGATTCGTACCGAAATCTGAATTGCCAAGCATTTCCCCAAAGGGCTTGTACATCCCCCAGTAACTGTCGTTGAAAACCACAACAACGATATCAAGATTGTAGCGCGCAGCAGTTTCCAGTTCCTGTATTGTGCATCCGAATGCTCCGTCGCCCGTAATACATATAACCGGGCGATCGCGATGAGACAGCTTCGCCGCGTTAGCAAAAGGAAGACCAAAACCAAGATGCCCCATACCGGGTTCCGCCAATATCGAGTACGGATCTGACGGATGAATGAAGGTGGTATTCCACATCATTGCCTGCCCGCCATCGATAACGGTAATCGCATCATTGGGAATCAGCTCACTCATAGCTCTTGCAACAGTGGCCTCGTTAAGCACACTCCCGCCGCCCACAACCTTGGCATTGGCACTCGACTCAACAGTATCGCGATAAGACTGGTGTGCCTTCTGTGTTGATGATGCCCATTTCGGGTCCATCGCCGAACTGCTTTCATCGAGTATTTCAAGCATCGCCTGCAACGTTGACCGGGCATCCCCCACCAGACCGAGGTCAGTAGGTGCAACCTTGCCTATCGATTCACCATCAATCTCAATCTGCACAATTTTCTGCCCCGCAGGCTTTGGATACTCAGGTGGCTTATGAACCGGGTTAAACGTCGAAAACTTACAACCGACAGCAAAAACCAGATCAGCCTCCTGTGAAGCATCGAGCGCTGCCTGACCCGCTATCAATCCACCAGACCCGATGTTGC
>CAZJRI010000230.1:0-1386 GCA_964548025.1 uncultured Pseudomonadales bacterium | reverse complement strand
AGTAAAACACCCCGCCCCATCACAGTCGTCATTGCCGGGAAGTTAGTTCGGTTAGCCAACTCACGAAACTCATCGACCGCCCCCGAACGAACAACACCACCCCCGGCAATCAAGAGCGGTTTCTTTGCCGCCATCAGCATCTCGACGGCCATCTCCAATTCATCCTTAGCCGGTACAGGACGGGGAAGTCTGAAAGGCGGCACGGAATTGAGATCATAACTGCAGAGTTGCGTGCCGACATCGCAAGGTATATCCAGGTGAACAGGACCAGGCCGACCGGATTGTGCAATATGAACTGCGCGTTCAACAAGTTCAGCCGCGCGCTCCGGATGGTTAATACAGGCATTCCACTTGGTAATTGAACTGAACAACCCAAGCTGATCTGCCGACTGCAACTGATCGCGACTGGGATTAATCTCCGTGGCATGATTCTGACCCGTCAGCACAATCATCGGAATATTGTCGGCATAGGCCGCAGCAACACCCGGCACAAGATTGGTTGCACCGGGGCCTACCGTTGCAAAACAAACCCCCAGCGTACCCGTGGTCCTGGAGATTGCATGTGCCATGTGGCCAGCCGCTTCCTCGTGGCGGGTCGTTAGATAAGTGAGTTCAGGGTCCCTTGAAGCGCCGTTCATGACGAGGGCGATCTGGGCTGCTGGCAGTCCACAAAGATAACGTACGCCATGTTTTTTCAAAATCGCGAGCAAAATGTCGCTTACAGAACCTTCCATGAAACTCTCCTGGTTGTTTTGTTGGGGGGTTGGAATTGGATTTCAATCCAGATTATTAGCTTTCCTGATTGTCGTTTTTTTAATCAATTCTGGAGTATATCTTTTTGGATTTGGGTTTGGGTAGGGTGGATTCAGTGCTGAGTCCAATTGTAGAGTGTGATAATGAGCAGGTTACCATGAGCATTCTCAGTTGCTTGAGCTATGGATTTTCCAATGCTTGCTATCTAAGTTGAGGTGTAGGATAGCAATGGACAACACCGCTTGTAGCCATCTGATATTGGTGGATGCTAACAGACACATTGGTTATTTTTTTGATCGATTTTGTGTGGATTCAGTTTTGTTGATGAAACTGAAGTCGAAACTCCCAGGCTCTAAGATTAGAATTTAGTCAGTTACGGGCATATACCCGGATTGTTAGAATTTTGATTCGAGAATAGACTGTATTATGTCATTCTCTTTACGGGGTAGAATGAAGAGTTTCCTCGATCTATTGGAGTAGGCTGAATATATAGATACAAGTTAAACTGACAGAGGCGTTAAGTTATAGAATCAAAGAGCTTTGTGCCGGGTTCTTCGAGGTAGGTGGTGTAATATCCGTCTGTACCCCGTCAGCACCATGTGGACCAATTAGCCTGATTGCCTAAGAGACACT
>CAZJRI010000229.1:0-6381 GCA_964548025.1 uncultured Pseudomonadales bacterium | reverse complement strand
CCCTGATTTGAATATTATTGGAAATTCGCAACACTTTTTATATCTGCCTTTGGTTTGCAGTTTTCTTACATCCTGAATTATAGCCAGACAACCATAGATGATTCACCCCCCGCTAATAATTGCTAAAATGCCCCCGGTATATCCACCCATTCGCTGCAACCAGGGATTACTCATTGAACAAACGCATAATAAGAAAAACCCATCGCTGGCTGGGTATTGTTGCTGCTATGCAGTTCCTTATCTGGACCAGTTCTGGTCTCTACTTTTCCATCATGCCGATAGAAGACATCCGAGGAGAGCATTTGCTTCAGGACTCGGCCACGTTTCGGCTCAACCACGTCAAGATGGTTCCACCCAGCTCACTGGTTAGAGACCACCCGGAGCTCAGTCAGGTCAATGCAGATCAGGTTCGGATTATGCAGCGTCTGAATCAGGTCATCTATGTCATCAAAACCAAAGAGGACTGGTTTGTCTTTGATGCGGAGACTTCCGACAAACTCCCGCCGTTATCTGAACACCAGGCCAAAACAGTTGCGGCAAACAGAACCTCTCTGCCGGTACTGTCCGCCACACTGATAGAAGCAGTCGGGGCAGGCAGTGAATATCGAGGGGGTGAATTGCCTGCATGGCGGGTAGAGATGGAAGGTGCAGACGGTGCACGACTCTATGTCGGCGCAAATAGTGGCAAGGTTACAGCGGTCAGGACTTCATACTGGCGGATATACGACTTTCTGTGGAGCATGCATATCATGGACTATATAGACCGCGAAGACTTCAACCACATCCTTCTGCAGGCATTCGCGCTACTCGGTCTCGTCACCATCATTTCCGGCATCGTGCTATTTGTTAGTTCTACGAGGTGGGGAGCCCTCAGCTAGTTTTTGTAAAGAGCCCTCAGCTAGCTCTTGTGTGAAGAGCCCTCAGCTAGCTTTTGTGAAGAGCCGTCAGCTAGACGAAACTGATTTGCATCTATATGCTTCAGCAAAAAGAAGGATAAAAACCATGAAAAAACTCTGTCTGATCTCGCTTCTCATGCTGTCCAGCCTGACCTGTTACAGCCATGATGCAGCACCGGTACCCGAGCCGCTTGACCTTCCCGGGTTGTTGGGCGCTTTTGGCTGGGATCCCAAGAAAATTGAAATTACCGTACAAACCGTCGGAGACAACCTGCACGTGCTCTTCGGTATGGGTGGTAATATCGCCGTCAGTGTTGGCGATGATGGCGTGATGATCGTCGACGATCAATTCCCGTCAGTCATGAAAAAAATCAAGAAAGCGATTCGCAAACTCGGTGGCAAGAAGGTGGACTTTGCAATCAACACGCACTGGCACTTTGATCATGCCGAGGGCAACCTCGCTCTCGGCCCTGAAGGCACACTCCTGGTTGCCCAGGCAAATTCCAGGGAGATGATGAAACAGGATCACGTTATCAACCTGGTGATTGCATCTTATGACCAGAAAGCCTACCCGGAGAATGCGTGGCCGGATATTACCTATGACGACACCATGCAGTTTCACTTCAACGGTGAGCGGGTTGATCTTTTGCATTTTGGCCCGGCCCATACCACGGGTGATACGGCGGTCATTTTCCGCAAGCACAACGCGGTACATCTTGGTGATGTCTACAATAACGCGGGCTATCCGTTTATTGATGCAGGCAATGGTGGCACCCTTGATGGCGTCATTGAGTTCTGTTCAGAAACGCTCAAACAGATCAACGAGGATACTATCGTGATTCCAGGTCACGGGCCCATTACTGACTACCAGGCGCTCTCCGACTATATCGACATGCTTCAGACCATTCGCGACCGGATGATGGCGATGATTGAAAATGGCGCATCGCTCGATGAGATCTATGCTGCGAACATTACAAAGGAGTGGGATGAGGCAAAAGGCGATAACACCGGCTTTATCAATCGCTCTTATATGAGCCTGTCTCACAAAGTCGTAGATCGATAAGTTTAGCCGGGGTGCTCACCTGATTCGGTGTCAGTCGAGTACCCTGCTTTCAACCAGGCTTCCATTCCCCCAACCATGGGGAATACCCGTTGAATACCCTTCCTTTTTAGCATGAGCGCCACACGGGCGCTCGAGGCTTCATTGGGTCAGCTACAATAAAGCACGATATCCCTGTCCCTCGGGATGGTTTCATGATGTTCGTCAATATTCTCCATGGGAACACGGACCGCATTCGGGACTGTATGAGGTAAGGCATTGAAGTCGAGCCGGTGCCTCAGATCAATCACATAGGGGGGATCACCTGATTCGATTCTTTCATTCACCTGGCTCGGTTCTATCATGCGGGTTCTAAGTGAACTCAGAAAGAGTCTGCGCTGAATCACTTTGGCAACGATAAAAAGTACAATCGCTCCAATTAGTATTCCCGCTGCCAATCCACCCAGTTCGGCAAATCGTCGGGCGATCTCGGTAAGTTGCTCACTGAAAAGATATCCAATCCAGACAACAACGCCACTCCAGAAGAAAGCACCAAGGGTATCGAGCACCAGGAATTTTGTCGTCGACATCTGGGTCAGGCCTGCCATGGGTGGTGCAATAGTTTGCAGGCCCGGCACGAATTTAGCTATCAGCAGCGATAAGGGCCCAAGACGCTCAAAAGAGACCTCCGTTCTCTTTACACAGTAGTCAGGTTCCAGTGAAATACTGCACAGAATCGTCAGAACCTTGCCACCCCGGTGCTTGCCGAGGTAATACCATATAAAGTCAGCGGGGACACAGGCGACCATCGTAATTAGCACAACCGCTAAAAAGTTCATCTCACCCAAACCAACAAGTGCACCTGCGGCTAAAATCACCGGGATCGAAGGCAGAGGTAGTCCCGCCTGATCAAGAAACACCAATAGAAACAGCAGCAGATAGCCATAGTCGACTAAGAATTCCATGAGAACTCCAGGGATTTATAATCGAGTTAATTTTAACATCTGGATTTCAACTATTCGTCAGTTTTCCGTAATCAATATCATTACTGATATCCAGGCTTGCCGGTGCCTCCGGCATGGGATACTTCAGACCCGTTGCGCAGTTAAACAAGACAACCTTCTCATCACGAGCGATACGCCCTGACTCAACCTCCTTAACCAGGGCAGCCGCAGTGGCGGCACCTTCGGGGCAAAGCAGAAATCCTTCCTTGCTCGCAATCAACTGTTGTTGTCTGAAGATCTCTTCATCAGAAACTGCCGTTGCAAAGCCGTTGCTGTCACGCACGGCCTCAAGAATCAGGAAGTCTCCAACAGCCGCAGGCACGCGAATACCCGCGGCATAGGTATGGGCATCTTCCCAAAGTGCCGCATGATTTGTACCTTCTTCGAATGCTTGTACGATCGGCGCACAACCAGTCGCCTGCACAGCCACCATTCTCGGTCGCCTGCCATCAATAAACCCGATTTTCTCAAGCTCATCAAACGCCTTCCACATACCGATCAGGCCAGTCCCACCACCGGTTGGATAAAGAATTACATCAGGCAGGCTCCAGCCAAACTGTTCAGCCAACTCCAAACCCATGGTTTTTTTACCTTCGATACGATACGGCTCTTTCAGTGTTGAAGTATCAAACCAGCCCATTACCTCCTTGCCTTCCCCAACAACTCGGCCACAGTCGTTAATAAGTCCGTTTGCCTTCCAGGTATGCGCGCCCTGAAAGGCAATTTCTCTCACATTAACTTCCGGCGTGTCATCGGGACAAAACACATAACTTTCAATACCAGCTCTTGAGCAATAGGCTGCAAGTGCAGCTCCGGCATTACCGTTAGTCGGCATGGCCATTTTAGTAATACCAAGTTCTTTCGCCATCGAAACCGCCATCGCAAGACCACGGGCTTTAAACGAACCGGTCGGCAATCTACCTTCGTCTTTTATGAGCACCTGATCCATCTGAAGGGTAGACTCAAGATACTGCGATGCAATGAGTGGCGTTACGATTTCACCAAGTCTGACGATGTTCTCGGCGTGTCGAACCGGCAGCAATTCCCGGTAGCGCCAGAACTCCTGTGGTCTGTCTCTCAGTGTGTTTTTGCTGAAGTGCCGGGATACTGCCTCCAGATCATATCTAACCAACAAGGGTTTGCCGGTTTCTGACAGATTATGAATCTTATCCGCCTCATAGTGTTTACCCGTTTCGCTGCATTCAAGATGAGAGACGAAGGTTTCAGCATCGAACATAAGTGATTCCGTTAGTGTGATAATAAAAACAGTGGCTCTGCTATAGCCCCCGCAGAGCAACTGTCACAGGTAAGCGAGCCGCGGCCACAGAAGGGAACAGCCCGCCTATCAGACCGAGCATGCAGGACCAGATAATACCCCGAACCAGCAGTTCTTCGGTCACGCTGAAGTCAAAGGCAACCTGAGAAAATGTTGACTGAGACATGGTCGAGGCGGTATAGCCGTTAAATACAAGATAGGCGATGGCTCCTCCGATCAGGCCGCCGACAATCGAAAGTACCAGCGATTCAACCATCACTGATATCACCACAGGCGTCGGGCCGAATCCCAGGGCCCGCAGGGTGGCAATTTCGACTGCACGGGTCGAGACAGCCGAATACATCGTATTTAACGCACCGAATACCGCGCCAATAGCCATAATAAAACCGACACCATAGCCAAACTGGGTGATCAGGCTGGTGACGCCGGTAGATTGCTCACTGTAGTAGGTCGTCTCGCGGACCACGTTGGTTTCAAGTTGCGGATCATCTTTCAGTGCCTGTTGAAATACATCAAAGTCAAGTGCCGACTCAAGTCGAACCACCATTGAGCTGTAGGATCCTTCACGATTCAGGTTGGCAACCAGCAGTGCATTGTCGACCCAGATTTCTGACTCGTAGATCGAGCCGTCGGTTTCAAATATCCCGACAACTTCCCAGGTCGCCCCCCTTATTTTTAACTGATTGCCAACATCAAGGCCCTGAAACTGATCGGCAGCTTTTACGCCAGCTATCAACTCATAACGACCGAATTCAAAACTCCGACCGCTTGTGATTTTCAACTCATCCCTGATCTCAAATGATTTAGATTCAACCCCGCGCATTGGCAGATTTGCATCGGTCTTGCTTGCTCGCTTGGGTATGTCAGCAACTGCGTACGTCTCACCGGCTGCAAGTGTGCCAGTTGATCCCACCAATAATCCGGGTTTGGTTTCAACGATGCGTGCATTGGCATTAGATATATTGCTGCTCAGTTCAGCGGTAGAACCGCTTCGCATGATAATTGCCCGGTCAGTCTGGCCTGTTCCTTTTAGCGTAGATTCAAATCCCGCTGCCATTGCCAGTAATGCTATCAGCACTGTCACCACGCCCGCGATACCAACAACGATGACAAGAGAAGCGCCAAGGCGGGATGGGATGCTCTGAAGATTCATCAGGGTTACAGCAAATATCTGATTGATGGCATTGAGCGCATCAACAATATTGAGTCGCATCGCCCGCACGGAAGATGGCAGTCCAACCACAAGTCCGAGCAATACGGCCAGAGTGACACCCTGAACGATGATCTGCTCTGTCATTTCAATGCCACCCAGAAAGGAGACAGACTGACTCAGCCCCGGCATCAGCATACCGGCTAAAAGCAATCCCGGCAGACCTCCCAAAAGACTGATAAAGATTGATTCTGCCAGAACGATCAATAAAACACTGAGGTTGCTGAAGCCGATTGTTTTCAGGATCGCCAGTTCAGGAATTCGCTCCCTTATTGCCTGGGTCATCGTATTACCGGTCAGAAGAAGAATCGTAAAGAATACTGCCGAGAGTATTGAGGTCATGATAAATCCAATATCCCCCAACTGATTCGCAAACATCTGATTGTATGCTTTCTCGGTGGTGGTTTTGGTTTCATCTGAACTGTTGGCAAACATGGCGTCTACATTCGCCGCGATTTCGGCTGCTCTCCCGGCATCTGAAATCTTGAGGATAAAGTTACCTACCCCGCCATTGTCGAAGGCGCGATACTCATCAAAGTACTCGAAGTTGATAAACATCTGCTCTTCAACCGATGCGTTTTCTCTGCCAGTGAAGATGCCCACCAGATCAAACTCCCAGGTACTATTGTCCTTATTTTCCCAGATGCCCGGAATGATCGGTATTTTGTCACCGATTTTTAAATTGTATTCATCCGCCAGGGTCTTACCGATAATCGCACCTGTGCGGGTGTTGATGAACGCCTGTTTCTGATCGTCAGGCAATAAATAGTCATCGTAGATTTCAAGGAACGGTTCTGGCGAGACCGGCCACCGGGGGAAGAAGTTTCTTCGATCAATATAAGTGCCGCCGAACCATGACTGGTGAGCAATGACCTCGACACCGGAGACACCCCTGATACGATTTGCATAACCAACCGGTAAGGAATCAATAATTGAGTATTTCGGTGCGACCACCA
>CAZJRI010000228.1:4884-6406 GCA_964548025.1 uncultured Pseudomonadales bacterium | reverse complement strand
ACAGATGGTCCTTGATTTTGGTCATCCGAAGAAGCTTAAGTAAGTGCCATTCTACCCCGACCCCAAATATCATCACATCTCTCTCCTGCCAATCCAGACTGAAATAGTCTCTGCGATCAGGTTGCCGGATTTATCAAAAACCGCCGACCCCGCAAAGTGTTTCTTGCCTTCAACAGTAATCGGCCAGGCAGTAACCATTAATGTTTCACCGGCCTTTACTGTCTTGTGAACTCTCGCTGTAATGCGACCCAGCATGCCCGTGATAATGCCTTTGGCCATATAAGCGAATTGACCGGGGCAATCCATTGCTGCCCACAGAAATGATTCGGGAATGTTACCCTCCTCATCTGCCCAGTCTTCACGGGTATTCCATATGGCGGCTACCTGGTCACCCACTGGTGCAGCGAAAACCTCAAGACCGTCTTCGTGTTCGGCGCCGCAACAAAAACAGATGGGATGAAAGCCCTTCCTCCCTTCGAAGATGGGCATAATACTGTCCATAAATGAATAGGAAGATGGCGCTGCCGCTTCAACATCTTCCCAGGCAGGATGCTCTGGAATATCCAGATCAAACTCAACACGTTCTACTTCAGCGATTAATGTATCGCCATTGGTGATAGTCAACTGATCAACAGATTTGTTGACCTGCAATGATTCATCAAGCGGGATGGGTGCCCTTAGCGTAGCCTGTGCTGCGCCTTCCCCAGGCTCCAGCAATGCAGAGAATTCACCCCCGACAAACCCGCCATTGCCTGACATTGGGGGACCCCGAAACCGCTCTTTGATAACGACAGATTCCTGCATTGCGTACTACTCCGGTATTTTAAATGCTACTTAGATATCGGTAGATGGGTTCATCTACCTGCCTCAGGTGCCCGTAGTCTACGGGCAGAGGCCAGCGTTGACAAATGCGGCTCCAATCATCAGCAATCAGATGAAATTCCCTTTCCTCGGGGCCGTTTTTAAATACCTGTCAGGCTGGATATACTCCCTGTGCTGATAAACCAAACGTGCCTGGAGTGCCGAGACGATGACTGAAGAGATGACTTTGAAAGAACGTGCGGCAAAAGTGATACCAGGCGGAATGTATGGCCATCAGAGCACCTGGCGTCTGCCGGATGCCTATCCGCAATTTATTGAAAGGGGAAAGGCAGGTCATATCTGGGACAGTGACGGTAAGCGGTATATCGACTTCATGTCCAGTTATGGCCCCATCATTCTTGGTCATGCTCATCCAAAGGTAGAAGAAGCAGTTGCTGAACAACTTAAAAAAGGTGACTGTTTCAATGGCCCCTCACCAGTCATTGTTGATCTTGCTGAAAAATTCTCAGGCATTGTTGATCACGCAGATTGGAGTATCTTCGCCAAGAATGGAACAGATGCGACGAGTATCTGTGTGTCGGTTGCAAGATCCTATAGCGGCAAGAATAAGCTTCTGGTTGCAGAAGGTGCCTACCACGGTGCCGCACCCTGGTGCACGCCTCTTCCCACAGGTACAACGCCTGAAGACAAAGCGCATCTG
>CAZJRI010000228.1:0-4874 GCA_964548025.1 uncultured Pseudomonadales bacterium | reverse complement strand
GATTCACTACCAGTTTAATGACATAGAAAGTGTTGACCTGGCTATTGATAAGGCAGGTGATGATCTAGCGGGTATTCTGGTCTCAGCGCTCAAACATGACAACGTAGTAGACCAGGAAATGCCCAGCCCTGAATTCGCCCTGCATCTTCGCAATCGTTGCGATCAACTGGATGCAGCGCTTATCGTTGATGAGGTGCGAGCTGGTTTCAGGTTAACGGAAGGGGCGAGTTGGGAGCTTCTAAATGTTAAGCCAGATTTGACTGCCTGGAGTAAGGCGATTGCTAACGGATATGCGCTGGCGGCGATTCTTGGTAGTGAAAAATACATGAAGGCAGCAAGGAACGTGTTTACAACAGGCTCATTCTGGTTCGCGGCGGCTTCCATGGTTGCAGCATGTACTACACTCGACCTGATACACGAGGAAGACGTTATTTCGAGAATCGAATCTCTCGGTCAGAAATTTCGTGACGGCCTGCAGGCCCAGGCAGACGGCATGAATATTCCCCTTAGTCAGTCCGGCCCACCACAAATGCCACTGGTACTGTTTCAGGATGATGAAGTTCAGGTTAAGCCAAGAGCCGATCATTTTACGAATGAAGCGATGAAGGCAGGTTTGTATCTGCACCCACGACATAATATGTTCCTGAACGGGGGGCATACGGAAGCGGATATTGATGAGGCGCTTCAGATTACAGAGAGCAGTCTTCAGGCGGTTAGAGATCAATTTTATTGATTTCTCCTTCAGAACCACGAGTTTTGTAGTTGCCGCTGGTCAGGACCAATTTAGCAGCAACTGATCCCGGTTCGTGTACACTCGGGATATCTAGTGCTGCATGAAAGGGACATCAAATATGTTGGATCGAGTTGATCGGGTTCAGGTCGTTGTCAATTCTGCGGAGACAGCCGCAGGGACGTTTAACAGACTTCTGGGTACAGAGGTTGTGGATAAAAAGTCGAGTCAATACCTGAGTGCAAAGCGGACAATACTGGCCTTTGGTGAAAGTGAGATTGAATTGTGTGAGCCTGATGGTGCGGGCATTGCGGCTGACTATCTGGCAACCAGAGGTGAAGGGTTGATGTCGGCAGGTCTTAGCTGTGCAAAGCTGGATCATCTGAAGAGCAGAATTCAGAGTTTGAATTTCAAGGTCTTTGAAGACGGTGATCAGTTCTACCTGCCGGGAGAAGAGCACTATGGCATCCCTTTTGTAATATCTGAAACCGTCCCGCGTAACCGGGTCGGCCCGGTGAGTTTCTTATTTGAAGTGACCAATACCCTCCTCAGTGACTGGCGTAAAGTTGCGACCCACTACGCGGGTCTTTTTGGTCTGCATCCAAGACGATTCTGCCCCATCAGCAGTGAACAATTTGGATACGACGGCACATTAACCATGTTCGATCCACCCAATCGACTGGATCGCCTGGAGTTGTCTGAAGTAACAAGGCAGGATGTGCATATGGCCAGGTTCACAGAGCGGTTTGGTGATTCCCTCTATATGTGTTCCTGCGAAACCCACGACATTGAAAACCTGGTAAACCGATTCCTTGAAGCGGGGGTTCGCTGGACACCGAGAGGCAAAAGCAAGGAGAACGAACGAGATGGCTTCTGGACTCATCCGAGAGATCTGCATGGACTCCTGATGGGAGTCTCCCGGACGACAGTCCCCTGGGGATTTTCCGGGCGACCTGAATTTATGGATCCACCAGCCGCCAAAGTTTAAAATTTGAATAGATATATAGAGGAGAAATACCGTGGCTTTAATACCCAATGGCATTCATCACGTTGCCTATTGTACGAGAGATCCGGAAGCAACCTACGAGTTCTATACCAAGAAACTGGGGATGCCGCTTGCCAGGACTGAAAATCATAAACAGGGAGAGGGCTTCTTCAGACATTTCTTCTTCGACATGGGCAACGGTGAATGTCTTGCCTTTTTTTACGTTGAGGGCGTGGGAGAGCAGGAAGATTACAAAACGGATATTTCGGAGACCGCCGGTTTACCCGTGTGGGTGAACCACATCGCCTTTCAGTTGCATTCGCTTGAAGAACTGGAAACAAAAAAGAGTGAAATTAAAGCGGCAGGTCTTGACCAGATGATGGAGGTTGATCATGGCTGGTGTACGTCAGTCTACCTGGTTGATCCGAACGGCATCATGGTCGAGTACTGTGTCACCACCGATGCAGCAGAATTTCAACAGACAGAAGAAGAGGCATTGGCTTTAATGCGCCAACCCTTCAGTGAAATTGGCGAAGAAACACGCAAAGAGCCTGAAGAGGTATCAAAGAGAGTCTGATTTCATTGAATCAGAACCAACTGATCATTTCCTCCACTCGCTAATCCATGTTAAAAGGTTATGTCAATACACTGTATTGACATAACTGATTTCAGGCGCTAGCATCTCGTGGATGACCAAGACACAGCAATTACAGATAAGGGTCAGCGCAAGACAGAAAGCGCAGATTCAGGCACGCGCCAGAAGTGCTGGCGAAGACGTGTCGAAATGGGTGTTGCGCCAGGTTTTGCCACCATTGCAGGACAAGTTCCAGGACATTGTTTGTGATCTGGCTGTAAGATCCGAATCGCGATCCTATATCTTTGCCGAACTGCACGATTTCCTCAACGGCTTAACCACCAATCAATTGATCAAGGCGGTCGAGTTACCGCCTTCTGTACCACTAGGTGAATTCAGCGCCAATTACCTTGCCGCCATGATTGAATTCTCTTGTGTTTCAAATTCGATCAGCCTGCCTGCCTGGTTAAATGATATCGAGCCACTTGAGGAACCCTGGTTCGCCTCATCACTTGTCGGGCTTCGGCTATATCTTCTAACGCATTCGCCATCCGCCTTTCGTCGCCGCAATCTGTTTATCGACAGCACGATTGGCGACCGAATCTGATGCCGCTCGAGAAAGGAGATATTGTCAGACTCTGTCGTCATCTTAATAACGAGTTGATTACGGAGGAAGTCATCGGAGAGTTGTATCTGGTTGGTGGTGCGGTGATGTGCCTGGTTTTCGAAGCACGTCAATCGACTAAAGATGTGGATGCTTATTTCAAACCTGCCAGGACAATCCTGTCGGCAGCAAAAAGAGTTGCAGTCAATGCCGACTGCCCTGAAGATTGGTTAAACGATGCGGTTAAGGGGTACCTGAGTGACAAGGGTGACTTTCAGCCCTATCTTGAACTTTCAAATCTGCGAGTGCTAACAGCAACACCAGAGTATCTGCTTGCGATGAAGTGTCTTGCGATGCGCCTTGGAGAAGAGTTTCATGATGAGCAGGATGTTAGATTCCTGATTCGTTATCTGAATCTGACTTCTTACGATGCCGCATTGAAGATAATCAGTCGTTACTACCCCCTTGAGAGATTTCCTCAAAAGACTCTTTATGCGCTAGAAGAGATCCTCGAGAATTGAGATCAAACGCAATTGGCGTCAGTTGAATACATTGATCAACACTTGGAAGGGGCAAAGGGGCAATGTGGAAAGATCTATCGAGCGGTTCAACTTTGGACAGTTTTATAAGGGAAACTTTTTACTCTGGTCAGATGAATAAAACTGAGAATCGTTGTCACTACCCTCGCTGTGTGACTAGTTTCAACCATCTAGTTTCAACCATCTAGTTTCACCAAGTGGGGTAGGAAGAGATTCCCTGAATTCAGATGGTGGTTTTCCAGACACATTTCTGATGAACGGAACTCAACTACTGTTGACATATCCTCAAGATCTGGTGCAGAGTGATTGGTTGCCGTGCTATTCAAATAGCCGCTTAACAATAATAATAAAACCCGCCGAGGTGTCCCTGATGAACACTAATCCTCAAACTCTATTCAGACTGCTTTTGGGAATGACTTTATTGGTCGCGCCAGTCACGCATGTCCTTGCAAATGAGATCTGGATTACGCCTGCCGAGGAAGCATCAGAGAAAAAAGTTGGCAACTGGGCCGCCACGAAGAAAGGTGATACGCACTTCAGTTTCGCCATTCCCGATGATATGACGTCTTTTGTATCAGCCAAAGTCGTCCTGATCAGCAAGAAAGATACAACGATTTCTTACGATCTGTATCTGTCTCGTTCCCAGGACGGATTTCCGCAGGATGTTGCGACGGGTGCGCTCGAAAATCTGGGGCCTGAAGTACTCTACAAAAACGAGCTTCGTGAAATTGATGTCTCGGCAATTTTCCCGGAACCAACCCCCGGCATTGACTACCTGACACTGCGCTTTCTTGCCAAAAAGTTAGGTGGTAAGACGAAAGACGAAAGACGATGACAAAAGTGAAAAAAGCGGCAAGAGTAACAAGCGAAGTGGCTCCAGTGACATTCAGATCGTCGGCCTTCGGTTTCAATATAATTCAGGGATTCTGGTTGATGAAACATCCGGTAATGTTGGGATCGGGACGGACAATCCAACGTCAGAACTACAGGTAATCGGCACGGTGGCGGCGAGTACTTTTGCCAGTAATAGCCCGCTTATTTTTGAGGCACCGGCCGGGACAGAGCGGATGCGGATAGATGACAACAACGGTGACATTGTTGTCGGGTCTACACCTGTCATCAACGAACAGGGTCAGTGGATTGGCGACCCCACCGGGCTTACGGGCCCAACGGGTGCTGATGGTGCTACCGGGCCAAAAGGAGATACAGGTGCGACAGGACCGAAGGGTGATACTGGGGATACGGGTCCGAAAGGTGATACGGGAGCAATAGGTCCTACTGGTCTGAAGGGTGATACGGGAAATACTGGTTCGACCGGACCGAAAGGTGACACAGGAGCAACAGGTCCTACTGGTGTTAAGGGCGATACAGGAAATACAGGCTCGACAGGACCAAAGGGCGATACGGGAAATACAGGCCCGACGGGACCCAAGGGTGATACA
>CAZJRI010000227.1:0-6492 GCA_964548025.1 uncultured Pseudomonadales bacterium | reverse complement strand
CAGTGTGGAAGAATTTGTTTCGGCACATGACGACGGATTGAAGGCGTCAAAGAAAATAAACGAACAGTTTCATCGGGTTCTGACCGATCAATACAAGACCTGAGACCCGACCCATTTCTTGCAGCTACTAAATAATATCGACTAAATACTATCGACTAAATAACATCGACGTATTAATCCAGTACTTCACGCCAGTAAATTACCCGATCATGGCCCCGAAAGTGACCAAATGAGGCCGTCCCTTTTGGATCTTCATTGCCACTGCCATTCCAGTCATATTCAAGCCACGATGGAGCATCGTAACTTACCTCAACACTGCCGTCGTTGTGCACCCCGGGAGCTGACAAGACAACGGTGGCGCCGGGCAGCGCCAGTCCATTTGTTAGAAGATTCACCGATGCAGGTGACGGTACGGTCAAAGAAGGCAACCCACCCTGGTAGTTTGAGAGAGTCACACCGGAATTGATATAACCCGTGCAACTATCACTTGTGTTGGTTGTGAAATTGCCGTTGTCATCAAAGTAATTCGCTTTCATTTTAATATCCAGAGGTTCCGTCTCTGGCCCGAATGAATTCATCACTTCAAGACGGCCATATCTAATCCCGGTTGGACCGCCCAGCTTCTTTGCATCACAGTTGCCCAGGACTGCACAGTCCGTACTTGTATCCGGATTCATATCCGGGCTTGTGATTGCAATTCCATCAAGCATATCGTTGATCGACAGTCCCAACTGCAGGGTATCAAAGGGACCATCCGGCGTTGACAGACGACTGAAGCCTTCGGTCGAGGATGAGAGAACGAAGTGTCCATCATTCCAACTTGACGGTGTCAGTGATGTCCTGCCAATAAGATCAATTCCCTGATTGTCATTTTCCGCATGAAATTGCGGTACCGCCACACCCGTGCTCCCAAGGCGCGCGAGGTCATAGTTGAACAGGACATTGCCCGCAGCTCCTCTAGCCTCCAGATCAAAACTGACGCTTATTGCGGCCTGGTCCATATAAGTGAAGCCGCTGCACGCACCAGTAACAGCACCTGATGCGAGCGTGAATTCTGCTGGATAAAACCGCCCGACATTGGCCGATTCCGTTCCGGTAATTTCCCCCGTACCAAGATAGTCATCATCGGCAATACTCGCCTGCAACCTGATGATGCCGTATTCATCGTAACTTAAGGTACTAGCCCTGAAAGTACCGGCCGGGGCAACAGCGACGAAAGTTGATCCATTGGCTATCACACCATCATCAGCGGCGCCGTTTCTGCCAGTGAGAGGAACGACCAGAGCCGAAGCCACTATTTCCAACGCTTCACCGGATTGCTCATTGCCAAAGTTGGGGGTTCTCGAACCCTCAGCATCTCTTACTTCAAGCACCAGGGTGAAATTCTCACCTGCTGCAACAAATCCGGGTCCCGTCGCATCATTTGCTGAAGGGTTATCCACCGACAGTGCGGTTTCAATATCTGTAATTACGAAATCTGATGGTCTTACAACGAATGAGTTTGTACTCCCTGCGATAGAGACATCCTTCCCGTGAAGTTGTATTCGACCCACGTCCTTGTATTTGGCAACAAGACTTGTCTTGCCTGCGACAAAATTTACAGTCTGCCCCGATGCGCCAGATTCCGTTGCGCTGATGGAATTTGAATCCAGTGTCGGCATCAGCGTCCCGGATATCGGATCAACGTAGTTAAACCAGAAAGACAGTGATTTCGATCCTTCATAGGATTCAATAACGCCACAAACCGGGTCTTCCGGTGTCTGTCCATATGCGGTGATATGTACATTAAAATTACTCCCGGCAATTTGAGTTAAAATCGGGTCACTGATCGTAACAGGTGGCGGGTTTGTCAGTTCGGACTGCGTAAAGGTGAAGCCGCTGGGACTAAAAAGAAGACTGCTCTCGCTGTCGTCATCCCTTAGGAGGCTGTCTGAAGTCTGAAATATATCAATATCAATCGATTCACTGCCTTCCTCATATACAAGACTGAAAGACGCGACCCCATCGTCGGTTTCATCAAAGAGGTAAGTCGCCATGCCATCATTGATCACTTGATCACTGAGTGTTCCGTTACCTGACGAGAGTAGCCAGTTTCCCTTCCCAGACTGAGTATCAAGTGTTATCTCTTCGTTATAGGTATCGACAGTATCTCCCAGCGCATCAATCACAGTAATGCCTACTGCCTCTGCCAGACAGTTAATGCCGCTGCCATCATGACTGACGACAAAATGATCCAGGCTTCCTCCGACCGGGTCATTGTTGCACGCACCACCGAAGTCGGTGACAGAAAGCTCTCCGTCCACATACGTTAGAACCGCATTATCTTTGAGTTTGACTTTGTTGTTTGCGGTAACCGCCCCAAAAACAGAACTATCTCCCTTCAACTCTAGATCCAGACCAGCAGACAAAAAGGCAGATACCGTTGCATCCTTCTCTACTTTAATATCCGCTTCAGTACTGATTAATAATTTTGAGGGCGTACCTGCGGTACCGGTAGAAGGTGAATTGATCAGTGCGTCTTCTTTAAATTTGATATCCCCGGTTGACCAGATCCGTGCTGTACCACTACCGATCACATTAATCGACAGTCTTTTCTTATCCACATCAAAATTCTTTATAAAATAATCACCTGCCGTGAAGTTGATTACGGCATCATCTTCTACCTGCAGCACATCAATAATATAAATCGATTCCGAGGCAGAAAACGTGAGTACGCCGTTTCTCTTAACTTCAATAAGCTTATATTCCGTGTCTCCGCTATCGCCGACTGTTTGATTGTCGTTGAAACTTAATTCAGACGTTGAACTGGTGTATTGAAATACTGGCGGATTCAGGCTTTTGTTAGCTGTACCACTAGCTGTGCACTGACTCGCACCACAGCTCGATCCGGTATTTTTATTGATTGTCGGCGTCCCCAGAATTGACCCTGAATTTGCCAGCAGTTGTGCGCTGTCCTCAAATTCAACAGTCGCACTATCTGAACCAACCTGAATACCCCCGGAATATACCTCTTCGCAACGGGATTCCGCACCAGCTCCACCACCAACTGCGTTATTGAACTCAACCACCTGCCAGACCAGGGTACTACTGCTACCACTGGCGGTTCTCTCAACTACGAGGGATGTGGATGATGTTAAAGACAGGGTAAAAGCCGATTCACCAATTATGTCATCCGCCGATTCCAGGGTATAACCCATGTTCTGACCACCCATAATCTGGACGGTGGACAATGCCATCGAACGGGCAGTATCAACTGACGAGATAGTCACAGTTTTCTGCGACTCACCGGGCGCGAAAGTCAGAGAATCTGACTGTACGCTGGTACCATCTGAAAATTCGATGACCTGATAGCGGATTTCATCAATGTCGTCACCGCCGTTGTCCCCCCTGGTGAAGCGAACCGTATCACTGTCTTCAAACTCTGCAGCCATCAGCCTCTCATCTATATCTGGCCCGTTGTCACCGGAGATAAACCCGCTCAGCAACATTGTGGACGCAAGGTTAACCGCCGTCCCGAAATTATCTGTCGTCGTGAGTTGATTGCGTCTGTTCAACGAGTCTCTGCCTGTTTGAACTGTCATCAATCCGTCAGTGAATTCGACAACCTGCCAGTGAACCTGATGGTTCGCATTTGCGGCCGCAGCGCTTATTTGTAGATTCGTATTTGAAGTCAGTACGGCAAACACCGGGTCATCGTTACTAAAGGAACTATCACCGTTGGCAGCGACTTTTGAGTGCAGTACAAAGGCGCCTGAAGTATTAGCAAGAGACGTACCCAGGGTGATATCCAACGTACTGGATGACTGAATACTATCGCCCCTTTGAACTGCTACACCGCTATCGAATTCGACGACATACCATTGCACATCAATAATGCCTGATTCATTGGTCTGACGAATGAATTCCAATGTCGTACTGCTAGCGAGCTTCCCGAGCAGTGTCGAACCCGGCGGGCGGTTGCTATTGTGCCTCGATTGAAAGACAAGAAATGAGCTGGCCATATCCACTTCGGTAATAGTCACGGATACGGTGCCATTTCCGGTACTCTGGAGGGTTCCTGACTGAATCAATTTCAGGATCGCCGCATTAGCGTTGCCGGAAATCAAGATACAACCAGCCAACACGATCAGAGTGAAAGAACGGAGCACAGAATTACCAATGGCGCAGTAGCATTGATTTAAGTATAGGAGACCGGCGGCGTTACGGGACTGCTGTTATCCGCCCTCTAACCAGCTTCTGCTGGCTTCATTAATAACCTGTCCTCTTTCAATTGATAAATTGCAACCCAGACAATTGGACAGCCAAAAAGCCCCATACCCAGCGCGGTCATTCTGGCGCATATCGACAGAATATTTCTATTCGGAACACAGGGTCGTCGGTTACAGGTGAAAAACAGGGGGACAGGATGTGCACAAATACAGCTAAAAAGTGCATTTTCAGGCTTTTATACCATACTTAAGACGAGCACTAGGGGACAAGGACATGGTTACCCTATCCAATTTCGTGGTGATTGGCATCATCGAAGCCTTCATGCTGCTTCTGGTTTGCCTGGCATTCGTCACACTTTTGTATCGTCGGGCACAAAACAGGATCATGCTGCTTGGCACCCAACTTCGACAGTTGAAAGAAACTACCGTCTTTCTGCTGGAGAAGGTGAATAATTTTGCACCGGGATCCGATACTGAATCCACGCCAGCCGCTACAAACCCTGCATCCAAAGCGCCTTCTGAAAATAGTCTCGTACCGGAGACAAAAACGCAGTCTGCCTCCCAACCCGCCGAACAAGCGGAAAAAACCAGGGATGGGGCATCTGAATTGGCAGTGGCAGGCCTAAAAGAAGATGCCGACAACCAGAAAAAACTCATTTCGGAACTCCTGGCTAAGAAGGATGCAGCAGAATCCGAGGTGAGTATAAAAGTTGAAGAATTGAAAAAGCTTGAGAGATATCTCCAGGAATCGGAAGTCTGTATCAAGTTACTCGAAGATGAGATTGATGAGCTTCATAAAGGCTCATCAGAGAATCAGGACAGCAAACAGATTGATGAGATGAAAAAACTCATTCAGAACTTCACCCGTGAAAGCAGTGAAATGCTCGCCAGTATTGAATCTCTCGAAGGCGACAACGAGCGATTACGTGAACAATTAAAAGCACTGACTGAATAAAATTCATCTATGCAGCCCATCATCTGATCGATAGCCACCAAAGTGCTGTCACAGTGATCAAAAATCGAACAATAGTCCCAAATTAGAATACCGACTTGACTAAAAGGTAGACAGAGCTATCCCTAAATTGGACAATTGAGAAGGATTCTCAACACCGGAAATGTCATTTCGAGTACTAAATTTAGTCACCGTGAGATAGAAAACAGAATGTAGAAGCCAGTTTTTCGAGCTAAACTTAAGTATATTAATGCTCATGCAAAGCCTGCACCTGCCTGCGCTAAAACAAGATCATCTGAAAAGACCAGCCAATACAAATGGTTCGACACGAAAATAACAGCTATAAGCGTGCCACTTATCCAAAATCATGGTGCTTTCGTCCCCTGGCGCTTATTATCGCTGGCGATAGTGTTTATAAGTGCTTTTGTAGTGATAGTTTTCACCCACTAATCCAACATCTTGTGACCCGGGGACATGGGGTTTCGGGTATGCAACAGAATGATCAGCATTAATCGTCTATCGCAACACGCACAACGCGGAATCTCGCTCATCGAGTTGATGGTCGTTATCGCGATTATGGGTGTGATCGCATCGCTGGGGATGTCGATGTATACGGATTATACAATGTCGGCCAATATCTCAAAGGCGATCACGGAAATAAGGCTTATCGACGTGCTGATCAGGGACTACAAACTCACCAAGCGAGTCCATCCGGATGATCTGAGTGTCGTTGGCGTCGACTTTCAAGATCCCTGGGGGAATGACTACCAGTACTATGATATCTCTGGTGGTGGTAAGCAGGCGAAAAGCAAGGCACGCAAAGACAAGAATCTAACGCCTATCAACAATGACTTTGATCTCTATAGCATGGGTCCGGACGGTGATAGTGTTGCTCCTTTGACTTCTCCCAAGAGTCACGACGACATTGTTAGGGCAAATAATGGAAGATATGTTGGCTCGGCTGACGGATTCTAGGGGCTGAAATGGCAACCAGTCTAAACAGTCGAGTGGCAAGAAGAATGCTTCTGCTGTTTGTTCTCGCCTCTCTCATCCCACTCGCTACACTTGCGGTACTGACATTCTACCAGGTCAGGTCGGATCTGATTGATGAACTCGGATCATCATTGCGTGCTGAAGCAAAAACTGCAGCCATGGATTTCCATCTGCGTTTAGAACTAGCCCAGGAACAGATCGACCACACTGCAAACCGACTCTCAACAGAAGGTATTGGCGACCTGGATCAGCTAGGAATCCAATCCTCGCGTCGCTTCGATGCAATCTGGCTGGTGAACAAAGAAAATTCGCAGATTCTGATGGGTGATGAGAGTGTCC
>CAZJRI010000226.1:5674-6510 GCA_964548025.1 uncultured Pseudomonadales bacterium | reverse complement strand
CAATTCTGATATTTCGACTGGATGCCGATTCATGAAGTTGGGAAACGAGGCCTTCACCACCCCCCCAGGCTTCGATGGTGAGTCCGCCCCAGAATTTAAACTTGCCATCTACCTCAAATGCCTGCCGGCCATACATGGGCATGAACCTGACGCCTTTTCCATGCATCCAGGCAAGGGTAGGGAAACTATTCTCAATCAGAATTTCTGTCAGATCCGGGTCTGATCGATACTGGGTCACGCGGCCCATATCATCGTAGAACTGATCGCGGCTATAGCTGCCAAAATCTGTGTTGGCTGTTTCTTCATCACTCAATTCGGGCATGAGTTTTCGTAAGTCACTGGCATCGTTATAGACAACACGCATTGCCCCCGCTGTGTATCTTGAGTTTCCGCCTTTTTCAGCTTCAGGCGCCCTCTCCAGTACACAAACGGATGCGCCCGCCTCCTGGGCCGCTAAAGCCGCACATAACGCGGCATTCCCGGCACCGACCACAACAACATCGGCTACAATTGATTCAGTCATGCAAAGTTACGTTCAAAATGATGAGTCAATGTATCATCGACCACGAACATGATCTAGTTGGGGACGCCTAGTTAGGGCCGCTCAGGGGGGACGCCTAGTCTGGGGACGCCTGGTCTGGGGAGATCTGGCTATGTGGCCATCAATGTTCGGATGCCGAAGTCTGGGATCAGATCCCGGTAGCATGAAATAGCCCGAACGGGATTTAGACGAACGTTCATTTTGAAACGCTCAACGGTCTAAAAACCCTTGGCGACTTAACGATAGGGTAATAAAGTGGATAATCGAGTGTAGAGGACTACTTTCCGGCTGAAAT
>CAZJRI010000226.1:0-5664 GCA_964548025.1 uncultured Pseudomonadales bacterium | reverse complement strand
TTAAGAAAATGGCAAATAACGTTTATGAAACACAATTGCCTGATTTAACAAATATTGTGGGTTATCACGAATATGATTAATCGAATTTTAGTTGTTGTTTTTATTGGACTTTTTTCAGCGGCTTGCCTAGCGGCGAGTGAAGCGGAGGATTTGCAGGCAGAAGCAGATAAAGCACTCGAAGGTGGAGATTTTGAAACCGCTCTCGACAGCTATATGGCGATCCTGGAATTGGAACCTTCGAATATCGAAGCAATAGAGTTTTCGGCAAGCCTCGCCAGGGAACTGGGGATTACCGAACTTGCTGCAGATCTGTGGATTCGACGTGCAGAACTTGCCGTCAACCAGGCAGATATTGGGGCGGTCATTGATGCAAATAAAGAAATTACCGGACTCCATCAGGCCATGCCTGATTGGGTCGGGGAGAATCTCGCGCGAGCAAGTCAATTCAGCGAAGATCAGGCTGATATCCTTCAAATGTGGGAGGAAATGACGGGAGAAACCCAGGCGGCAATGAACTCGGGTGACGCTGAAGGGGCCGTTGCATCGCAGGAGGGGTTGCTCATGGTAGCCTCAGATACATTCGGTGAGTTGCACTGGCTCACTATCTCTGCCTCTCGTGATCTCGGATATATCTATCACCAGTTGGGTATGGCTGAAGAAGCCGAAGGATACTATGCCGATGCACTGATGGCGGCAGAGAAGGCACTGGGTGAAAGTCACCCCAATACCCTGGAAATAACTGAGCTTATGGCTGGTTTGTATAGTTCGATGGGAGCGCTCGACGCGGCCAGGGAAATGATCCAGTCGGTGGTGGCAGGTTATGAGTCTACAGTCGGTGCGGATCACGAATTAAGTCTGGGTGCGAAAGTAGGAGAGATCGATAGTCTGAAATCAATCGGGCAGTATAAAGAGGCGATGGAGTCATTGCTTGCTCTGTGTGCGACCGTTGATCTCAGCTATGGTATCTACCATCCTCAGGCAACCAGATGTCTCACATGGGTCGCAGATTTACAGCAGACCATGGGTCAGCTCGCTGAAGCAGAAACCAGTTACAAGCTGGCAATAACCAGAATGAGTGTGTCGCTCGCCAATGTTGACGGCACGGTGCTTGACGCCTTGTCACAACTCGCTGAAATCTACCGGGTCAGTGGCCGCTACCAGGAAAGTAAAGATTTATTATCCGGTGTAATCCAGGTCGCGATACAGTCAGGTGAAATAGAAGGTAGTTATGTTGCGAAGTCCTATCTGGGGAGAGTGCTTTCGAATGAAGGCCAGAGCGACAAGGCAGAGGCGATTACCCAGGAAGTTTTGGATTACGGCGTTAACCAATGGCAGGATGATCCAATAAAGGTGTTTAACGTTCTGCTCGAACTTGGGGGAATATACCAGGCCCAGGGCAGACTGGCTGATGCTGAGGCGTCGTTTGAGGAAGTGCTTCAGGGAGTCACCGAGACCTACGGTGATAATCACCCGACAACGATGGTCGCAAGCAACGCTCTGGATATTTGAAAAAGGCGACTTGTACGATCTGGCCGAACCTCTGATTAAAGATACCTTGTCGAAGATGGAAGCTGCTTTTGGAGAAGCTCATCCGGATACGATGCGTGTACGCAGTAACCTGGGATTAATACATGAAAGCCAGGGTAATTTTCGTGAGGCTGAGCCCCTGTATCTGAAATCCCTGGATATGCTTAAGTCGGCCTTCGGGGAAAACCATACTGATACTATCGCCGTCAAAAACAATCTGGCCTTTCTCTATATGTTGATGGAGGATTTTGAAGCATCGGCTCAGATGTTCCTGGAAGTAGAGCAGCAGTGGGTGAATCTCTTTGGACCCGAGCACCAGAACTCTTTGAAGGCGACGAATAACCTGGGGCGCATCTATCAAAAACTGGATCGTTTAAGCGAGGCTGAACAGCAGATACTCAATGCATTGAATCTTCGTCGGTCTGCATTGGGCGAAAAACACATTGACAGTATTCGCTCAATGATCGATCTGGGTGGGGTCTACCTGGATCAGAAAAGATTGCCTGAGGCAGAGAAGATACTGACCCAGGCCCTTGATCTGGCCGAGAATGAACTGGGAAATTTGCACCCCTATACTTTTGACGCCCTGAATCTCCTGTCAAAAACGTTGCAGGTTGCTGACAAATTACAGGCTGCTGTTGAACTTAGAGAAGTTGGATTTAAAAGGCGAAGTGAGTTTCTGGACACTATGCTCTGGGCCACGGGAGAAAACGCACGGGAAGGCTATATCAGGCTTCATCGAGCAGAGTTTAATGATTATCTCTCACTCCTCACGCAACTGGACGACGATGCGTCGGCAAAGCGAATGATCGATGCAAGTTTGCAGAGAAAAGGATTGCTCCTGAAAGTCACTTCAGAGATTCAGCAAATCGCCACCATGACCAGGGATCCGGCATTGAGAGAACTTGCAACCCAACTTGAAAATACCCGAAGGGAACTGGCTGCGATTACACTTTCCGGGCCCACTGCGGAGACTCAGGGGAGACATACTGAGATTCTTTATGAGATTGAACAGAAGGTGAATGAACTGCAGGGTGAGTTAGGCAGAGCCAGCATAAGATATCGCACCTCTATTGCGCAGGTTAGCGCAGATCTGCTGATCGATATGATTCCGGAAGGAACAGCCCTCATTGATTTTATGGTCTATGAGGATCTGGGTGAAGAGAAGCTATTGGCTTCGGTCATCACGAAGCAGGATAATAAGGTGATTTATGAGCTGGTTCCCTATGGTGATCGGCGAACGGTCGACGATATTGTCCTAGAATATAGGGAAATAATTCAGGACGATCTGGCAGATGAAGACGAACTGCTCGATATTGGCATTCTTGCCTATGAAATAGTCTGGAAACCGCTCCAGGACCTGCTGGCAAATACCGAGAACATCTACGTAATCCCTGATGGCGTTCTGAATATTCTCCCTTTCACTGCGCTGGTGGACGACGATGAAAACTACCTGATTCAGAACCACGATGTTCGGATCCTGACTTCCGGGCGTGATCTGATACCAAATGACTATCGTCTGGCCGTTGGTGAATATCTAGTGCTTGCAGGACCAGACTATGATTCAGAAGACGTCGTCAGTGATGCAGCGCTGGAAGAGGCGAAAGGTCGTCGATCCTCTGCTTTGAAACTGGGTATCCGTGGAGCAGGGGGCGGACTCAGAGGTTTGAAATTTGATCCACTGCCCGGTGCAGAAGAAGAAGGCCGGATTATAGTCGATCAGGTAACGAGCAATGATGCAGAAAATCAGAACTTTTTCGGTGAGAGCGCGCAGGAATCAATTTTAGGCAGTATGTCGGAGCCGCCTGAAATCCTTCATATAGCAACCCACGGATTTTTCCTTGAAGCTGACGACACTTTGCGAAAACGTATTCTCAAAGCCCAGAGAAGTGCAGACCTGCACGTTCCGCCACCTGGGGATAATCCCTTGCTCCGAGCCGGGCTTGCTTTTGCCGGTATTAACACCAATGCGCAGTTTCTGGGTGATATTGATACGAGCAATGACGGCGTCCTGACTGCCCTGGAGGTGCTGGATTTGAATTTATCTGGGACACGACTGGTAGTTCTCTCTGCTTGCGAGACGGGATTGGGAGAAATACATGAAGGGGAAGGCGTTTATGGTTTGAGGCGATCATTCCAGGAGGCAGGTGTGGCTGAAGTAATCAGCTCGCTGTGGGAAGTGAGTGACGCAGGCACGCAGGCTCTGATGACAGACTTTTACGATAATCTGCTCTCCGGATTACCGGCAAGGGATGCGCTTAGAAAAGTGCAGCTTGATCTCATTGATTCACCTGAATGGGGTTACCCGTATATCTGGTCCGCATTTATGATTGTTGGTAGCTATGAATCGGCAGGTTTCAGCGTAAACTAAACGGGATATTTGTCCCGCACGGCGCCCAATATGAGTTTTCTCCCTCCCGCTTGAGGCAAGGTGATTATTCACCTGAGAAATTTTAGAGACGACTGGTCTGACTCCCTGGTCTTACCTGAAACCGATCACCTGACAAATTTTCATGCCTAATTCGAATCTCGATCCCACAATTTCGACTATGCTGATTTAGAGACAGGCAATATTAAGTGAGCACTTTTGTGTTTGCCTGTTATACCCGCATTTCACTAAATGAGCTGTGCTGAAAGGACTTTACGGTTGACCTGGGAATTGCGTGTAGTGGGCGACGAAATTCATGATTACAGGCCTTAATCTTGAAAGTAGTAAAGATTAGTTTTGTAAGTCATTGAAAAGTATACAAATGATTCCGCCTGTTTGTTGAAGAACAGGTTCGTGTAGTAACATTGCCCGAAATTTGAGCCATGCTGGTTCACCTATAGAATCCGACTGATTCGGAGACTGGTTACACCCTTGAATCAGAATGCTGTACATCTGATTTAAGACCTGCGCATCGGCGATGCTGATGGCAGGTAAGACACATTATAGAAGGAGTGATTTTGTGGTCAGGCGTGTCGTCTCGCTGATTATTAGCATTTTCCCGGTTATCTTTCCGGTACAGGGTGTATTAGCTCAGTCACTCGAAGAAGCCGTGCGCACTACCTTGAAAACCAATCCGGACATCATTGCCGGTATACACAATCTGGAAGCCGCAGAGCAACTCAGAAAGCAGGCCAGGGGCGCTTATTTTCCAAGCGTTGACCTTGTTCTCGCTGGGGGAGAAGAGAGCTCAAATAACACCACCACACGTGCAGCAACTCTTGAGAATGGCATTGAAGATGTACGACTGACCAGGGAAGAATCCAGTCTGAGAATTACGCAGATGTTATATGATGGATTCTCAACCAGAAACCTTGTAAAGCAGCACAGCGCATTGACGGAAGCTGCAATGGCGAGATTGGCCGGTGTCAGGGAAAATGTCAGCTTGCGTGCGATCCAGGTCTATCTCGAAGTTTTGCGAAGAACGTCAGTTGTAGGTCTTGCGATAGAAAATTTAAGACATCACGAGGATACCTTGCGTAAGATCCGGGAAAGGTTCGAAAGCGGTGTCGGCACAAAGGTCGATGTTGTGCAAACCCAGGGTCGCAGAGCTCAATCGAAAGGTAATGTCTTGTTATCACAACGGGATGTGAAAAACAGCTATGCCGAGTTTTTTAGAGTTGTTGGAGAAAATCCCGCCGGTCTAAAAAACCCTGATGAGATAAAGGGATTGCCAGGCACCCTTGAGCAGGCAATCGAAATCGCATACAGGAATAATCCGGCCTTGAAGGCTGCTGAGTCTGAACTCGAAGCTGCAGTTGCCGCTCACAAACAGGCTAAAGCAGTATTCCAACCGAGGTTCGACCTTGAGCTGGGTGCGACCCGAAACGAGGATACAGATGGATCGCCTGGTGCTAACGATGATGAAACAGCCGTCATCAGAATGACTTATAATTTATATCGTGGTGGTGCTGACAGGGCGAGGCTCAGCGAGACCCAGTCGCGTGAATTTGCAGCGCGGGAATCGGTGAGAAGTATCAAACTTGGGGTCGAAGAAGATGTAACACTTATCTGGAACGAACTGGATGATATCCTGATAAGGCTCGAGTACCTTGAAGCACATGTGATCTCGACCGAAGAAGTATTGAAGGTTTATAACGAACAACTCAGCCTGGGCAAGCGAACACTTCTGGATTTACTGGACGTTCAAA
>CAZJRI010000225.1:0-6517 GCA_964548025.1 uncultured Pseudomonadales bacterium | reverse complement strand
TTGATGATTTGCTGTCTATTCCATTATTAGGTGGCGCGAACCTGTCCACGCAGGAAATTCAGCAAGAACTGGATAACAATGCACAGGGAATTCTCGGATATGTTGTCCGCTGGATTGATCAGGGAGTGGGGTGTTCCAAAGTCCCAGATATCAACGATGTCGGGTTGATGGAAGACAGGGCTACCTTGCGAATATCCAGCCAGCATATCGCCAACTGGATCCATCATGGGATCTGTTCTGAAGAACAGGTTATGGAGACGCTCAAGCGAATGGCGGCAATTGTAGATAAGCAAAATGCAGGCGATTCTGAATATCGAGACATGGCCCCTGAATTTGACCAGAGTGTCGCTTTTCAAGCCGCTTGCGATCTTGTTTTCAAAGGCATTGAACAACCCAACGGTTATACAGAGCCGGTACTTCATGCCAGACGCAAGGAGGCAAAGCGGTTGTATTCTTTATAATTTGGGAAAAGAAGAAGTCGCGTATCATTGATTCTCTACTTCAACATTAATAATGGAAGAAGAACAAAAACGCAGAATACTCATCATTGAAGATGAGGCCCTGGTCGCAAGGGAACTGAAAACCAGACTCACACAGATGGGTTGGGATGTTGTTGGGATTGCCTATGGGTCAGAAGGCATTGAGCTTGCGCGTGACACTGAACCAGATCTCCTGCTCACAGATATCCATTTGAGAGACGATGAAGATGGCATCGAGATTGCCGGTATTATACAAAGCGAGAGGGACGTCCCTGTAGTCTTTCTAACCGCATATTCCGACGATGACACTGTGTCGCGTGCCAAGGCTCTTACCCCTTACGGATACATTATCAAACCTGTCGATAATCGTGAGTTACAGATTGTCATTGAAATGGCTTTGTACAAATTTGAGATCGAAAAGGAACTGAGAAAGACCCAACAACTGCTTGAAACGGCACTCACCTGTATAGGTAACGGGCTCGTATTTGTAGACAGGGAGGGTTTGATAAGGGATTTAAATCAAGATGCTGAAGTGATACTGGATACCAATCGGGAAGAAGCGATTGATTCAACCTGGTCGGAGGTCTTCTCGCTTATTGGCTCTTCAGTAAGGAGTAAGATTGTCAGTGCACTGTCAGGGGGAGATGTGACTAAGCTTGCCCCTTTCGTCGTCAGCTCTTCTGAAGGTGTCTCAAGGTTGGTCGATGGTATTGTGGGACCATTGGAAGATGGAGGTGTTCTGATTCTCAGGGAACTTACCGAGATCACTGAACCCATTGAAATGTTGCCAACCACTGACGAGTTGCTGGCTAGAGTAGGAACAGATCGCCTTACGCCGACAGAGTCATCGATGTGCCAGCTTTTGATTGCACCGCAAATAGAAAGTGACGCGGAACTGAATGAGGAAGTCTCCCATTTATTAAATCAATTGGTGCGCTCCACCGACCTGGTCAGCATCTATGGTCATTCGCAGTTGTCGGTGAGCATGCCATATACGTCGGTCTCAGAAGGCAAATTGATAGCTGAATCTGTTCTGAAAGCACTCACTGATCGATTCGCGTTACGTGACCTCAATTACAGCATTGGGCTTTCTTATAGCTATCCGGGGGACCAGCAACCGTTTGAAGTGTTTCGTCGTGCCAGTTGGGCGTTGAAGATAGCGCAGGATGCCGGTGGTGACAGGGTAGTCGTCTGGAATGAAGAAACAGAAAGAGATCCGGAGAGCTTTGGATCTGAAACTGAAAAACAGCGCGAATATCATAACCTTGTACTGCTGTGGAATGTGTTGAACGTTGTTGCCAAATCTGCAGATTGGGAAGAGGCTGGTGAGAAGATCTGCAATCACATGGTATTGTCTTTTGATCTCGGCAGAGCCGCTGTACTAGCCCTTCAAAACGGCTCGCTCATTTCGCTGGTCGGTGCTAGCCGAGGACCGAAAGCATACGAGGGATTGGAAGATCTCGCCATCTCCGGTGACAACTTTCTAAGAATTCAGGAGTTTTTTGGCAGTGACGCCGATCATATCCAGCTTGAGGAAATCCACCTCCTGAAATTGTCATCAGAGAAGGTGCTCTTTCTTGATAGTTCCATGAGCACGCTGAGTTCAGATATCGACTTTCTAAAAAGCATCTCAGCCTATTTTGGTGCGGGTTTGGCACGGTTTGAAATGTCTGCCTCTTCTTCTCTGAGTGAGTTGGAGGAGAGTGCCATCATTTATTCTTCTGCAAGTATGACCAGCATACTAGAGAGTATTCAACTTGTTGCACCGACAGATGCGACTGTTCTGATTGCGGGTGAATCCGGAACCGGCAAGGAACTACTTGCTCGGACTATTCATCAGAATAGTGCCCGGAAGGAAAAACCCTTCATTATTGTTGACTGTGGTGCTGTTGTTGGAAGTTTGATAGAAAGCGAGTTATTCGGTCACGTAAAAGGCGCGTTCACGGGTGCGGAAAAACGATTCTCTGGACGATTGAAAGAGGCGGATGGTGGCACGGTCCTGTTGGATGAAATTGGCGAATTACCGCTTGATGTGCAGGTTAAGCTATTAAGATTTGTTCAGGAAAGGGAAATCGCGGCAGTAGGCAGCAGCAACTACGAATCTATTGACACCAGAGTGATTGCAGCAACAAATCGCGACTTAAAATCATTAGTGGATGAAGGGAAATTCAGAGAAGACCTTTACTACCGCCTGAACGTATTCAGTATTGATGCCCCTCCCCTGAGAGAACGTCGGGAGGACATTTTATTGCTGGCACATCACTATCTTGCTATCTACAGCAATAAATATGACAAGAAAAGCCTGGGTTTCACAGAGGACGCCGAACTGGCGCTGAAGCAACACGCCTGGCCCGGGAATATCCGTGAATTGATTAATGTGATCAACCGCGGAATTATCCTCTGCAAAGATTCCCGTCTCAGCACTATTCACCTGGGGATATTCCCAACCGGGTCTGAGCCCGATGACTCGAATGAATCTGCCGATACGGCGATACCTCTTGACACCTGGATGAGGGGCATTGTTGAGAGTTGTTTAACCGCTTATGAGCAATTGCCACCTCTCGGACAATGGCTGGAGGAGGAAGTCATCAAGGTCAGCCTGGCGGCCAATTCTGATGTCCTGAACAGAGCTGCTATCAGTCTTGGAATACCTGAATCGACATTACGACGAAAAGCTGCTCGTATTCGAGAACTGTCAACAGGCGATCACGAAGCGAAGCCTGCTGATTTGAACACCCTTCAATCAATTGTCGGCAAATTGAATGCTGAAGATAGAACCGGTGAAGAGAGTGTGCTGAACCTCGTATCCGATGCCCTCCTGAGAGAACTTGAGCGCCGGAATCTAAATAAGAAGGATGCCGCAAAGATCATGGGAGTTTCCTTGCCAACCTACCGAAGAATGTCTACTTAATCGCCACATATTTCATAATATGCAAAAATAGGCGGTAATATATGGCGAATTGCGCAAAAATTATCCACCATATTTTTCATATCGATATAAGCGATTTTACTTAATTTAATAAAAACAACGACGTAGTGGCTGTCAATTAGTTGGCACACGATCTGCTTAGTCAATAGTCAACCTATAAGGATGAAATATATATATTTCTAAATAATCAATCGTTGTTCCAATGAAAACATGCACGTGGAAGGTGCATGGAGGAGAATATTCAAGTTTTTGGCCGTCATGATGTGGGATGACGGCAATATAGGGCAATCCCGGTAGTTCAGTGTTCGGGTGTTGTCAATTAAAAAAACCGATAAAATCGGTGTAAGAAGAAGATAAAGCCGGGTAGAGGTTCGCTACCCAAAGAGCTTTGTATAAAACGACCATTGGGAGTTGCAAAATGAAATGCAAAACACTTGTGTTTGCGTTCTGCTGGATTGTGGCCAGCGGGACAATTGCGGGTACAAAAATACAGGATCAGGAGCGGCAGGCTATTGATGTCGACAGATCCGACCCAGGACTTCTCAGACCTGGGAAGCTGGCAAATTTTGAGACAGCCGGGAAAACATCCATAGAACCGGCAATGTTGTCGAACAAATTGTTGTCGAGAAATCTGTGGGATGACTCGACCCGGGATCTGATCAAATCGAAGCCGCTTCAGAAGCATCTTGAAGAGGGTAAACAACTCGGTATTGATACTCACCTGAACCCGGAACCAGGTACCGATATTGAAAGTCCCATTGCTGAACCCGCTGAACCACAATTAGCCAGAAACCTCTGGGATGAAGTAAGTCCTGGTCTGGTTAAACCGCAACCCCTCGAACGAAATCTCGAAGCTGGAGAACAGCTTGGTATAGATACCCATCTGAATTCCGAATCAAGTAACGATGATGCGAATCCAATCGGTGAGATAGTCAAACCACAATTGGCGAGAAATCTCTGGGATGAGGCAACGCCAGGTCGAATTGAACTGCCACTTCCAGACCGAATTCTAAAAGCCGGTGAACAACTGGGTGTGGATACGCACCTGAAACCTGAAACACGTGACAATGATGCAAATCCGATTGGTGAGGTAGCCAAACCACAATTGGCGCGAAACCTGTGGGATGAAGAAGAACCTGATGGAGAAGCAACTGATCAGGGACAGCTAGCCCGAAATTTATGGGATGAAGAGGAGCCCGTTGGCGCATCATCTGGTCAGAGGCAACTGGCGCGAAACCTTTGGGATCAGGGTTACGATTCAGGGATATCTGAATCAGAACTCGCATCCTATGTGGTTACCGGCTCAAATGTTGATCTGGTCACTAAGGCGCTGCATGACCTCAACGTGGAAATCACCCATGAATTGGGTCTGATTAACGGCGCCGGAGCAGAGTTGAGCCTTGAACAGGTAAAAACCCTGGAATCTGTGCGCGGTATCAATCAGGTGTTCAAAGATAATGGCGTCGGTATGGCATCCGTTAGAAATAACAGAAAGAGGGAACCGTCGCTTGATAGTGTTTTCCCGACATTCATTGACGCAGATTTATTGCACCATCAGGGAATTACCGGAAAGGGAGTTGGTGTCGCGATTATCGATTCGGGCTTATGGGCGCAGGGTAGTCTTCTGAAGAACACAGCCAACGAGGTTCGTCTGCTTGCATATTATGATTCTATTTCCGATCAGGAAATAGATCCAAATTCTGTGGATCAGATTGATCTGCGAAGAATGGTGGGTGATGAACACGGGCACGGTACCCATATTGCGAGTGTAATAGCCAATAGCAGCGGTGCAAAGACAGACTCCGGGGAAGTACTGGGTAGTTACAATGGTATTGCCCCGGATGCCAACCTGATAGTAGTAAAAGCTCTGGATGCAGAAGGGCGAGGATCTTATCTTGATGTAATTAGAGCGATTGCATTCGTGATCGAAAACAAGGATGAGCTTGGTATACGAATCCTGAATATCTCATTCGGTGGTACGCCCATGTCTCATTATTGGCAGGATCCGATGAATCAGGCCGTCATGGCAGCCTGGGATGCAGGAATCGTGGTCGTGGTCTCATCAGGCAACATGGGACCGGAACCGATGAGTATCACAGTGCCGGGTAACGTACCTTATGTGGTAACTGTTGGCGCGATGACTGACAACTACACCCCCAACGATACAACTGATGATTACCTTGCGACATTTTCCTCTGCAGGTCCCACCCTCGAAGGATTCGTGAAGCCAGAGATTATTGCCCCTGGTGGACATATGGTGGGTGTAATGCAGAAAACTTCAACCATTGCGCAGACCCATCCGGAATTTCAGTAAGAGGAGATGTACTTTGAGATGTCAGGGACATCCCAGGCCGCGGCAGTGGCATCGGGAGTCGCGGCACTCATGCTGCAGGATGATCCGAGCATGAGTCCCGATGAGGTGAAGTGCAAATTGATGTCATCTGCCAGGGCCGCCATGAACGCCGACGGCTCACTGGCCTACAGTGTCTTTCAACAGGGTAGTGGACTGATCAATGCCTTCGCAGCGGTCAATAGTGAACCCGATATCTGCCTGAGCAACGAGTTGAACCTTAAAAGAGAACTGGCCAATTTGGCTCACTTTGGTGGACCTGCCTCCCGGAATGCCGATGGCACATTTGAACTTGGCGTCATTGAAGAACTCAGTTGGGAAGTTGGTGAGAATGCCAAGGGAGGATACGAGTGGAAGCTAGCCAATGTCGGCAGCCACCCTGCGATCTGGAATTCCGGCTATATCTGGAATCTTGCTGAACTGGCTCAGAATGGTTTTACCTGGAGTCTCAGTGATTTTTCCAGCAACGGCTATGAGTGGGACTTCGATGCCTTGTCAGCGAATGGATTCGTCTGGGATCTGGGCATTGACTGGAATTTTATACTGAGATGGGATGTAGGAAATCAGGGTACGCTCTGGTCTCTGCAAGGTGCACTGAATCAAGGGACGCTGTGGTCACTCAGAGGTGCGGAGAATCAAGGAACACTCTGGTCGCTTCGTGGTGCAGAGAATCAAGGTACGCTTTGGTCGCTTGAAGGCGCCGAGAACCAGGGAACACTCTGGTCACTCCGAGGTGCCGAGAACCAGGGAACGCTCTGG
>CAZJRI010000224.1:0-6598 GCA_964548025.1 uncultured Pseudomonadales bacterium | reverse complement strand
GGCGCGACTTCGGCTCTTCAATTCGTCCTGGCGGTCGGCAACATTTACCTCGTGATAGTGCATTGCATGCAGAGTTGCAGCAGTGGGCGACGGAACCCAGGCTGTATTTGCACCGGATTCCGGATGCGCAATCTTTGCTTCCATCATTTGTGCCATCTCATCAGGCATGGCCCACATGCCTTTCCCTATCTGAGCCCTGTTTCTAAGTCCTGCTTCAAGGCCAATATCAACATTCCAGTCCTCGTATGAAGTTATCCATACCTGCTGTTTCATCAGTGTTTTCTTGACTATCGCTCCCGCTTCCATGCTGGTGTGGATCTCATCACCAGTACGATCCAGAAAACCCGTGTTAATAAAGATTACCCTTTCCGACGCAGCTCTGATGCACTCCTTCAGATTTAAAGTGGTCCGTCTTTCTTCATCCATGATGCCAATCTTCAAGGTATTGCGTGGCAGAGAGAGCATGTCTTCAATTCTGGTGAACAGATCTACCGAGAATTTCACCTCATCCGGCCCGTGCATTTTTGGCTTCACTATATAAACACTGCCTTTTCTTGAATTTTGAACCCGACCCTTACCATTCAGATCATGCATCGCACACAGACTGGTGATCAGACCATCGAGTATCCCTTCGGGGATCTCTTCGTTGTTCAAAAAAACAGCATCGGTCGTCATAAGATGACCAACATTCCTGACAAGTAACAGGCTGCGGCCATGCAGGCTCAACTCTCCACCACCTGGTTTCTTGTATATTCTATCGGGGTTGAGTTCTCTTCGAATTGTGACCTCGCCCTTGACGAATTCCTCAGCGAGGTCACCCTTCATTAACCCGAGCCAATTGCGATATACAATAACTTTATCCTCGGCATCAACCGCGGCGACAGAATCTTCACAATCCTGAATCGTCGATATCGCTGCTTCTATAAGTAAGTCCTTGACCCCGGCCTTATCATCTCTACCAACGGAATCTTCACGGTCAATCTGGATCTCGATGTGCAAGCCGTTGTTTACCAGGAGAATGCCACTAGGATCAGTTTCTTTGCCCAGATAACCTCTGAACTGCTCAGGATTCTTGAGACTGCCATAACTGCCATCTTCAAATTTCAATCGAAGGTTGTTATCAGATACCTCGTACTGACAGATATCCTGGTATTTATTGACGGCGAGCGGCGCGCTCCTATTGAGGAATTCGGATGAATAGTCAATCACTTTCGAACCGCGCACGGGATTGTATGCCCCACCCTTCTCTGCACCCGCATCCTCCGGGATGACATCCGTACCATACAAAGCATCATATAGACTCCCCCACCGGGCATTGGCCGCATTGAGCGCATACCTTGCGTTCATTACCGGTACGACCAATTGCGGACCTGCCAGCAAGGCAATCTCCTCATCTACATTTTCCACTTTGATTTCGAAATCGGATCCTTCATCCAACAGATAACCAATCTGTCTCAGATACGCCTGGTACTCTTTCGGATCAAGTGGCTGCGTACTCCTCTGCTGGTGCCAGAGGTCAATCTGACTTTGCATCTCATCACGCTTTTCGAGCAATGCCCTGTTAACAGGCATTAGATCCGTCAATAGCTGCTCGAATTGCTGCCACAGTTCATCTGCATTTATCCCGGTACCGGGTATTATTTCATTACAGACGAGATCATAAAGAACCTGTTCAATTTGAAGATTTCCGATCGATATTCGTTCAGTCATTTTGTTCACTGTAAACCACACACGAGGGGGCAATGCTACGCGATTTTGGATTTTTGTCCATGGCTGACAGGCATGTATATGGTACGTAAATCGTATGAAATAGCCTGTAAATAGTTGAATGTAAGCGATAGGCTAACATCTGCTGTTAAATTTACGGATCAGCCATCTAGTTGTTGCAATGGCAATGAACAAGCTAGCTCTTTTTTTCATCTTCTTAACCGCACTTCTGGATTCCATTGGATTCGGCATCATCCTGCCTGTGCTGCCAAATCTTCTGATGGAAATAACCGGGGAAGGACTGACCGCGAATGTTCTCTACAGTGGTTGGCTTATGTTTGTCTTTGCCATCGCCCAGTTTCTCTGTGCGCCGTTAGTTGGAAATCTTTCAGACCGATTCGGTCGCAGACCAATACTGCTGGTATCACTCTTCGTCGTCGGAGTGAATTATCTGATTATGGGTTTTTCTCAATCACTGGCATTGTTATTCGCAGGAAGGATTATCTCCGGTATCGGATCTTCGACCATGAGCACCTGCAATGCCTATATTGCAGACAGCTCTCCAGAAGAGGAACGCGCTCAGAATTTTGGACTCATGGGCGCTGCTTTTGGAATGGGTTTTGTTTTTGGCCCTGTGATCGGCGGATTCCTTGGTGAATTCGGTTCAAGGGTCCCTTTCTTTGCTGCCGCTTTTATCTCATTTTCTAATATGCTCTTCGGATTGCTGGTGCTCAAAGAATCTCTCAGCCGCGAGAACAGAAGAGCTTTCGAACCATCGCGGGCAAACCCGATCGGAACGTTGTTACAGTTCCGGGCGCTGCCAATTGTCATTGGTATTATTATCGTTATATTCATTAACAATCTCGGTCATCATGTGCTCCCTTCGACCTGGAGTTTCTGGGCAATCGAGAGGTTCGACTGGTCTCCAAGGGAGATCGGATATTCCCTTGGATTCGTCGGGATTGGAATGGTACTGGTTCAGGGATTTCTCATACGCTGGATATTGCCAAGAACTGGCATGCGATGGGCCGGAATAATTGGGATGATGTTCAGTATTACTGCCTACCTGGGATATACGTTCGCCAGCTCAACATGGATGGTCTATGCAGCACTCATTCCAGGTGCCATGGCCGGACTCACAGGGCCCGCAATTCAGGGTATCGCCTCAATTCAGGCTGGATCTGATCAGCAGGGTGAACTACAGGGAGGACTCGTTAGCACAATGAGCCTCGCTTCCATCATCAGTCCACCGATGATGACTCATTGCTTCGGTTACTTTTCATCGGCCAGCGCGCCTATCTACTTTCCTGGTGCCGCATTCGTTCTGGCGGCAGGACTCACAGCGACTGCGCTTTTGTTATTTATCAGGATTTCGTCGACGCTTGAACTTGATGAACCCATATAGTAGCTAGTATCCCTGAACACCTATGGTATACCCCCAAGGAGTAAATAAATTACTCATCAAAATACCCAGGAGCCGAGGCCCCCTGATTGGATCAAGTCAGCCATCAGTCTTATTGCAGCGCAATTTCCTTATCCAGTTCCGCAGCATCAATGGGTTCTACAAGAAGTCCGGTAATGGCTCTTGGTAACTGGGTCGTGACCAGGATATCTCCTTTCACAATGTCATCTGACCTAACCAGAACTCTGAAGTTTCCTTTCGCATCAATATAGTCGCCAACTTCTTCAACCCTAAGACCTACGAGCCGATTTTCTTCAACCCGGTAGATTCGATCATTTTCGTAAATTGACTGAATCGGCAATATCACGAGGTCATTCTCGGCAGGCAGAGTCACCGTTAAACTAACTACCCTGCCAATATCTAGCGAACTACCAAACTTCGGGGTAAAGAAGACATCCAACCCGCTTTGCCCTGGTTTTACATCCCCGGAGACTCTGTTAAGCGTAAACGCCATTGAAATCCCGTCAATTTCCCCGACCGCTTTCAGTGATTCTCCCCCTGCCAGTTGCTGACGGAGCACCCCCCCAATTTTGGCAGAGACGGATGCCCTGACTTCAACACCGTCCTGATCTGCAACCTGAATGAGCGGCACGCCAGGTAAAATTCTGTCTCCAGGCGCGACGAAGGTTTTGATGATTCGACCGTTGAAGGGAGCAGTAATACGAGTCTGTGCGAGATCAAGCGATGCCTGATCGAGATTCGCCTTGTGCTTATCTACTTCTGCCTGTTCTCTTCTGATTCTGTTCGGGAAGTCTTTCAGCGATGAAAGATGTTGGGCAAGAACGATAGCCTGCTGGCTCGCCTGTTGTCGCACCTCATCTACGATGGCATCAGATACCATTTTATTGCTGAACAGATTGAGATGTCGCTTCAGTTTAGCGTCCTTAATCGCCTTCAGCTCCTGATAATGTCGGGTGAGCTGGGTTGCTAGTTCAAAATCATTCTTTACCGATTCGAGACTTGCCCGTTGTTGTTCAAATTCTGAGTTGGCTATTTCCTTCGCAAGTTCGAGCTCCTTACTGTCCAGCAATACGAGCAAATCTCCCTTCTTTACTGACTTTCCCTCGTATGCGAGTACTTCGAGAACCGGCGCAACGACCGACGTTTTCAGATTCGCAACCTGTCTTGATTCGATCTTGCCATAAGCTACCAGGTTTGGTGCCAGCCGTGTCGGCTCCGATTCAATCACCGAGACCGGCCATGCTTTCTCTTCCACCAGTCGAGGCGCTTCTTGTGGTCTGGTCACAAATATTGTTGACGCCACTGCAATGGAAATGCCAAGGATGCTCACTCCCAGTAAATGATGATCTCTAATCCAAGCAAAAATTTCTTTCCCCATGTCTATGCTCCAATCTCCGGATTGACAACGATTTCCCGTGGTCGAATCAAACTGTTAAATGCGTCTCCTACCTTCCGCTCTAGCTGTTCAATCAGGATAACCAAAGCAGGTACAACCAACAGAACAAGCAATGTCGCAAATGCCAGACCAAAACAAATTGTTACTGCTATAGGTACCATGTACATCGCGAGGCTAAACGTCTCAAACATGAGCGGCGTTAAACCGGCAATCGTTGTGAGTGATGTGAGTAATACGGCTCTTAAACGAGAAAGGGATGCATCTCTGATCGCATCAAAGGTAGACAATCCTTCTTCGAGACCTCGCCTGAAAAAACTAATGAGCACAATCGAGTCGTTTACAACAATGCCGGTTAATGAAAAGAAAGCCAGCAGCGACATTGCTCCAATGTCCATCCCCATTACCCAATGACCGACTATCGCACCAGTAAGACCTAGAGGAATTGCCGTCATTACAGCAAGAGGCCATGTATAGGATGCAAATGACCAGGCCAGAATCAGGTAGATGAATATTAATGTCAGCACCGATCCGAGTGCCATAATCCTGACAATTTCCTGGTTCTGTCTTGAATTACCGCCCAGCCCTGAGCTGACGCCATATTGATCGAGTATGTTCTTCAGTGCATTTTCTTCCAGATGTTTCAAAACTTTCTGGGTATTGTTCACTTCTGAATCAACTGAGGCGCTTACGGCAACAGACATGAAACCCTTGTTATGGTTAATCACATCGATACCACGTCTGTTGGCGAGTTCTGCAACCATCCCGAGGGAAACAAGATCCCCGGCTGGAGTTCTGACAGGAAACTGCTTCAGTGATGCGAGCTGATCCCGTTCAGCATCGGGTAACATCACCAGTACTTCCAGTTCTATATCATTCTGATTAAATATCTGAACTCGCCGACCGTTGTAGGCAGCGCGCAGTTGTTTACCCAGACTTTCCGTGGTCAGACCAAGCGCCTTCCCGCTTGGATTGAGGGTAAATACAATCTGATCTCTACCATAGGGCAGGTCGTCATAAATATTCGAAACGCCTTCATATCCGGCCATTGCCAATTGTAAATCTTCCGCCGCCTGCTTTAAGGTCGGAATGTCCTGTCCACGCAGGATCAGTGTTATATCTGGCCTTCCATTGTTGGCACCTCCCCTGACCCTGATTTGCAATTGTTCAACATAAGGCAGGCGACTAACCCTTGAACGCCAGTTATTGACAAATTCCTGCGGGGTGACGGTCCTGTCATCTTCCCAGGCATATTCAACCGCAAGTGACCCAAACTGTGCTCCTCGCTTTCTCTCCTGATTCAGGTTGGCACTATTGTGCTTTGTCACAAATCCAATTACGTTTGCATCGTCGTAGGTTTTGTTCGTTTCCTTTAACGAATTTTCAAGATGTGTCATGAACTGATTTTTGTCAGCGTCACTGGCGTCCGCACTGAATTCAACACTCGCCTCAAGCATTTCGAGGCTCATTCCAGTAACAAGATTTACACCCACTCTGCCACTTGCGGCCAGGCTAAAAGCCACGATGACACAACCTAATGCTGTTGAGAGTGTTGCGCCCGGGTATCTGAGCGCTGTTTCAAGTACCGGTCTGTAGTACTGCTCCCGCACGAATATGAAGCGCTGGTCAAACCACTGGCGAAACCAGGAGATATTTCCTCGATCAATCTTCTCGAAGCTATGCCGTAAGTGACCAGGCAACACCAGAAAACACTCGACAAGTGATGCGACAATGACACACAACATCACCATCGGAATTGTGACGATAAACTTCCCAAGATCACCCCCGGTGAGTATAAGAGGCACAAAGGCAGCCATCGTTGTCAGTGATGATGTGACTACAGGCAGAAACATTCGCTTCGCACCAGCCGCCGCTGCTTCAGCAGGGGACTTCCCTGCTTCAAAATGGGTTGCAGCATCCTCCCCAACAACAATGGCATCATCGACGACTATCCCGAGCGCCATGACGAATGCAATCAATGCCAGTATATTAATACTGCCTTCAAACACGCTGTAATAAACCAGCAGTGCAAACAAGAAGCTGACGGGGATACCAACCATCACCCACCAGCCAAC
>CAZJRI010000223.1:0-6682 GCA_964548025.1 uncultured Pseudomonadales bacterium | reverse complement strand
CTCAGTGAATTATGGGAGGCTCATTGTTACTATGAGTTTGTAACTAGGGATGTGGATGCAACTATGGCGACAATGGTCGCAGAGCCTTACGTCAACCATATACCTACACTGACAGGCGGCGTGGGGCACGATCATCTGAAGCGGTTCTATAAGTATCATTTTGTGAACAGCAATCCGCCTGACACCAAGCTTATTCCGGTTTCAAGAACAATAGGCGCCGATCGCGTGGTGGACGAGATGGTGTTCTGTTTTACCCATACCTGTGAGGTCGACTGGATGCTGCCCGGGGTTGAGCCCACTGGAAAGTATGTCGAGATCCCGGTGGTTGCAATTGTTTGTTTCAGAGGAGATAAGCTTTACCATGAGCATATCTATTGGGACCAGGCATCCGTTCTTGTCCAGATTGGCAAGCTCGACCCCGATGGTCTCCCAGTAGCAGGTGCTAAGGTCACCCACAAACTACTAGATGAATCACTTCCATCCAATGAATTGATGTCAGGATGGGCCGGTAGTGAGGGCAAACCGATCTAAATTAAATTTGAGTACGTTATATGTCACACAACAACCATGTTTTGAGCTCAGTTGGTTACTGTACGAACCATTAGGTAATCAATGGTTCTGAGCCAGGAGGATTTTAAAAATGAAAATTGACCGTCGTTCTTTCTTGCAGTATTCCGGGGCAGTTTCGGCTGCCAGTTCGTTGCCTGCTATCTTAATGTCTCCGGGTGCGCTGGGTGCATCTGGCGATACACTTACGATCGCCTATAACGTGTCTTTACCCAATTGGGACCCAACTGTCGGGCTGTCATCCGTCAACCCAGGATTGCAAAGTATTTGGAAGTCAGTTTTTGATCAATACATTGATCAACATCCTGACCTCACATTTAAAGCAGGTGTGCTGACCAAATGGGGGTGGAATTCCGATAAAACTAAGGTGCACATGACCGTGCGCGATGGTGCTACCTGGCAGGATGGTCAACCGATCACTGGTGAGGATATCGTCTGGAATCTCAAAAGAGCAGGTCACCCGGATACGGGCAATCCTGTCGGAGGATTTATCTGGGCATCGCTAGGCAACTTGTCTGCAAATGGTAATGAGGTTACCGGCGACGTGAATCAGTACACACCAGATATCTTTAAGTGGATGTCGTTTTTGACGGGATACATTTTGCCACCACACTACCATGACAAAGTCGGTGCTGAAGGTTTTGAAAAGAATCCTCTAGGTTCAGGGCCATATAAGGTTAAGGAATTTGTCCGGGGATCTTTCGTTCGACTTGAAGCTTATGATGACTATTGGGGCGGCAAGCCGGCTTTCAAGAATGTGATCTTTAAATTTGTCACCGATGTTTCAAGCCGAATCGCTGAAATCGAAAGTGGTTCTTCCGATATTACACTGGCTGTTCCGTTCGAAGAATATGACCGATTGAGTCAGAAATCCGGGCTAACGGGTGTGACAACGCCGGTATCGGACATTGCAATGATATTTTTCAATGATGTGGGACCAATGGAAGATCCTAATGTTAGAAAAGCTGCGGTTCATGCTGTTGATAAAGAAGCAATCGTTAAGCGACTTTTGCGCGGTTACGGTGTGCCACTGAACACGCTGCAGGCGCCAGAATACACAGCTTACGATTCCAGTATTGTTGTTGACCATAACCCAGAATTGGCAAAGGAGTTGCTTGCGAAATCCGGATACTCCACGGATAACCCGGTCAAGTTTACAATCCAGACAACACGCGGCTATCTTCCGAAGGATTACGAAGTTATCCAGGCGGTAGTGGGCATGTGGCGCAAGGTAGGCATTGAGGCAGAGATCGAGGTCTATGAAGTTGCCAAGCACTATGAGCTTAGAGCGCAGGATACATTGGCACCCGCGGCGTTTTATAACTGGGGTAACTCAATCGGTGATCCAGGTACCTCAACGGGTCATGCGATGTTTGGTCCCAGCCCACACTCTACCTGGGATACAGATGATCTCGACGGGATGATCGGTCCGCTGTGGGGAGAAAAGGACGAAGATAGGCGTATTGCTGGTTGGAAGAAAGTTGATCGTTATATCGCTGAGAACGCCTACGTTTTGCCGCTCTACCAGCAGGTGCAACCGGTTCTATATAAATCTGATCTGGCCTTTACATCGCATGGGGCAAATTACGTTTTGCCGTTCACCACGCGTCCCAAAGGCTGACAAACCTCTTCATTCAACTTTGATGCCGGTCGACTGATATGAACAGTCGACCGGTAGTCAGCCACTGGGTAGTTCTGCTCAGTTCCCAGCTGTATTAGGCAGTAAAACCACAATGACCACTCGATACCTGTTGAATCGATTGCTACTGGCACTGCCCACCCTTTTTGGTGTTGTCACGGTCGTATTCATACTTTTAAGAGTTGTACCTGGAGACCCCATTGCGATGATGACAGGGCCGGGAGCGACTCCAGAAGATATACAGCACCTTCGAGCCCACTATGGTCTCGACCGGTCGTTATCTGCCCAGTTCGTTATCTACCTCGGGCAGTTGGCCATGGGGGACTTGGGAACATCAATCAGTCTTCGCCAAGACGTGGGTGAATTGATCTTGGGGAGGTTGCCTGTCACGTTAGAGCTCACCGTGTTTGCAATGCTCATAGCGATTGGTTGCGGGGTATGTATTGCCATAGTGGGCAACTATTGGCGGTCTCGTTGGCCCGAGGCGATTATTGACAGTGTCATTGGCATCATTGTGGCGATACCTGACTTCCTATGGGCGCTAGCCTTCATTCTGATACTGGGTGTGGTAATTCCTGTAATGCCAATTTTTGGCCGACTCGATCTGGCTCTGGAGTATCAGTCGTATACGGAGTTTTATCTTATAGAAAGTGCTCTCCGCGGCCGGTTTGACGTAACGGGTTCAGTACTGTGGCACATGATCCTGCCAGGTGTGGCACTGGCGTTGCCTCTTATGGCAGTAGGCGCTCGAGTGCTCAAATCATCTTTGAATGTAGAAATGACACAAGATTATGCAGCGCTTGCACACACAAAGGGTTTTAGTCGTTTGCAGGTCATTCTTAAAGAGGCTCTGCGTAATGCTCTTATCCCGGCAGTGACGCTCACTGGCGTACAGTTGACATTCCTGATCGGAGGTACAGTTTTAATCGAACGTATTTTTGGTTATCCAGGATTAGGCAATATGGCGATCGACGCAGTTATTAATCGTGATCTTCCTTTGATTCAAGGCATTATTATCACCTTTGCCATCATATTTATTCTGGTCAATTTTTTGATTGATCTAATCAATACGATTCTCAACCCCAGGCTTCGAGATGGTTAGCGTACGGCCAGACCCATCTTTTGTGTATCGTATCTTCCACGAACCCCGTGCGGTATTTGGTCTTTTCGTATTGTTTGTTTTAACCGTGACCGCATTAACTGCACCCTGGTTGGCCCCGCATGATCCCCTGGAGCAGGATCTTCTCTACTCATTTTTGCCACCAACGTGGTATCCACAAGGAGAGGCCAGCTATCTGTTGGGTACAGACAATCTTGGCCGTGACATCATTTCTAGAACGGTTTACGGCACTAGAATTGCTTTGGTAGTTGCGGTAATTGCAGCCAGTCTCGCGTGCCTATTGGGCACAGTCTTAGGGCTGCTCGCAGGGTATTTCGGTGGCAAGGTCGATCTGGTTATCTCTCGCGTCGTTGATATCTGGATGTCTTTTCCTGCTGTACTACTGTCGATCGTGTTAGTTGCTGTCATCGGTGCAGGACTCCACGCTGTCATCATTGCGATTGTAATCATCGACTGGACTCGTTTCTGTCGGGTTGTTCGGGCAGAGACTATGGTCCAAAAAGAACTGGACTATGTTGCCTCTGGAGTCACTATAGGGTTAAGCAGAATACAACTGCTTCTCAATGAAATCTTGCCCAACCTCGTGCCGTTATTGATCGTTTTATTGAGCATGGAGATGGGCATTGCAATCGTAGTCGAAACCATCCTCAGTTTTGTTGGGCTTAGCGTTGCCTCCGATACCCCATCCTGGGGAAACCTGATACAGGAAGGCCGGCAATACATTCACCAGGTACCATGGTTGTTGGGCCTGCCAGTTTTCTGCTTAATATTTTCAGTCGTCGGCCTGAATGCCCTGGGCGATGGGCTGAAACAGGTTATTGATCCCGTCTCCCGCCGATGAGCGCTATTCTGAAAATAAGTCAGTTAAGCCTCTGTCTTCGCTATGCCGGCATCAGCGAGCGAATACTGCGTGGAATCAGCCTTGCTATTGATTCAGGTGAGGTGCACGGACTGGTCGGTGAATCCGGAGCCGGCAAAAGTATATTGGGGCAAACGATTTTGGACATTTTGCCAAGGATTGCAGTGATCGAGAGTGGCACTATCGATTTTGATGGCCAAAATTTGTTGGGGTTGGCACCAACTCAGAGAAGAGGTTTGCTCGGATCGGAGATCGCGCTTATTCCACAGGATCCGATGACAGCATTGAATCCCGTTCGCCGAATAGGGCAACAACTTGCAGATACATTGGTACTTCATCTAAAACTCAATCGTAAAGATGCCTTAGATCGAGCCTGTGAATTATTAGAGGAAGTTAGAATCAAGCATCCCCGGAGAGCGTTAAGGCAATACCCCCATGAAATTTCTGGTGGAATGCGTCAGAGGGTTTTGATCGCAATTGCCTTCAGTTGCAAGCCTAGACTTATTGTTGCCGATGAATCTACGACAGCGCTTGATGTGTCGGTGCAACGGCAAATTCTTCGGTTGATTCGGGAGTTACAGGTGAGTTCTGGCACCTCTATTCTATTTATCACTCACGATCTTGGTGTGGTCGCCAAGATTTGTGACAGGGTCAGCATAATTCATAGCGGTCGAATCCTTGAAAGTGATGCGGTGAAGAGAATATTCAGCATGCCTGAGCATGAGTACACTCGAGCACTGCTAAAGGCAACGCCACGTTATGATCATGGCAAGCATCAATTTAGACCAATTCCCAAAGCGCTTACATCGACTCTGCAATTAGAGGCTAAGGAATACGATCGGCGCATTAGAGATTCTGTTGATGCTTGAAGCAACAAACTTAACCGTTGCACTTCCAAACCTTGCGGAAAAGAGAACATTCTCTGCGGTACCCTTAGTCACTATTTTTCAAGGGCTCAATATTGACGTCGCAAAAGGTGAGTGTCTTGGTATCGTCGGAGAATCAGGCTCAGGCAAGACGACGCTTGGCCGAACACTAGTCAGGCTATACAAGCCCACAACTGGCACGATCCGGTTTGATGGGACGGATATCACTACTCTGGAAGAAAAACATCTGCGCCCAATGCGTGCCGACATGCAGATGATATTTCAGGAACCACAAGCCTCTTTGAATCCTCGTCGGCGAGTCAGAGATGCCGTGCTGCAGCCCCTAAGAACAAACGGTCATTCGTTTCGGGGCATCAACGCTACCGAAAAGGCGTCCGAGTTGCTCGACAGAGTTGGTCTTGATCCTGTGCTGCAGCGACGTTTTCCTCATGAATTGAGCGGGGGTCAGCAACAGAGGGTGTGTATTGCACGGGCTATCTCGCTTAGACCGTCCCTGGTTGTTGCTGACGAAATCGTATCGGGCCTCGACGTGTCTAATCAGGCACAAATCCTGCTTCTACTCAACGAACTAAGACGTGACCTTGGTCTTGCGGTTGTTTTTATCAGTCACGATCTTTCGGTAGTGCGTACAGTGTGTGACAGGGCTACGGTTCTTCTGAATGGTCGGCAGATAGAAACCGGGCGTACTGAGGAGATTTTTGAAAACCCCAGGCGCCGTTACACTAGCACCCTGATCCAATCGGTTCCATTGCCCGAAGTCGATCAAAAATGGCTGAATGTAACGAAAAATGAAACAACTGAGTTCAATAGAGAGAAGGCTATGAATATTTCTGGTTGCGTGGCTTTGGTGACGGGTTCCAACCGTGGCATAGGGCGTTGTTTGGTCAAGGCTTTGGTTGATCAAGGTGCGAAAAAAGTTTATGCCTCGGCGAGGAATCCGTCTGCGGTTGAGGATTTAGTGTCTCTGCATCCTGATATCGTTCAGAGTGTCGTACTGGATATTGCTGATGCGTCTTCGGTGGCACAGGCTGCTCTGGGCTGTAGCGATGTAGAGGTCTTGATCAATAATGCGGGTGTTAATCGTACGCGTGGTCTGATTGCAGCGAGTGACCTGGACAGCGCCCGTGAAGAAATGGAAACGAATTACTTTGGTACGCTGTCCATGTGTAGGGCGTTTGCACCAGTGCTGAGGACGAACGGCGGTGGCTGCATTGTTAATTTATTGTCAATACTGTCACGGGTTGCTCTTCCGCTTATGGGATCGCTCTGCGCATCAAAGGCAGCTGCACTTAGACTCACTGAAGGTGTCCGAGCTGAACTCAGCGCACAAAATACTTTGGTGATTGCTGTGATGCCGGGTGCGGTAGATACAGATATGAGTAAGGACTTTCCGCCGCCTAAAATGCCGCCTGAAGAGGTCGCCCGAGCTGTTCTCGAGGCGATTAACGCGGGAACCGAAGAATCATATCCGGGTGAAATGGCGTCTGGTTTAAGCCAGGGTCTTGCTACTGACCCTAAAGGTGTGGAAAAAGAGCTCGCAGCGTATCTACCGGGGTGAAGACATACCAATACTATGCTGGGGGTAACTGGCATGATCCCACCTCGGGGCA
>CAZJRI010000222.1:0-7014 GCA_964548025.1 uncultured Pseudomonadales bacterium | reverse complement strand
CTGCATTTCCAGTTCTTCAGGAGAACAGTCCGACACCAGTTTGCCATCAGAGACAATCACAACACGGCTACATACCGCGGTTACTTCCTCAAGGATATGCGTTGAGATGATTACTATCTTATCCCTGGATAACCCATGGATCAGCTCTCGAACCTGTTGCTTCTGGTTTGGATCCAGCCCATCTGTGGGTTCATCCAGTATCAAAACACTCGGATCGTGGATTATCGCCTGGGCAAGTCCGACTCGTCTTTTAAACCCCTTTGACAAGGTTTCAATTTTCTGCCCGAGCACTCGATGCAGTGACATTTTTTCGACGACATCATCAACCCGGCGGGTTCTCTCATCACCGACAAAGCCTCTTATCTCTGCAATAAAATTCAGGAAAGCCTCGGGTGTCATCTCCTCGTAACAGGGAGCACCCTCCGGCAAGTAACCAATCATCGCCTGCGCGGCAATAGGGTCGGTTCGAACGTCGTGACCAAAGACGCTTATCGAGCCTTCTGTTGGTAACAGAAACCCTGTCAACATCTTCATTGTCGTGGATTTACCCGCCCCATTTGGTCCGAGAAATCCGAGTATTTCTCCGGGGGCAAGTGTTAGAGAAAGATCCTGTACCGCACTCAATGAGCCAAAACGTTTCGTTAGATGACTTACTTCTATCATTGTTGTTCTTTCAAAAAGTTTGCAATATTAAACTAGGTTGTACCGCTTATCCAAAAAGAAAACTCTAAAATTTCCCTGATCCTCGTACGACCCTATCCTCTTTCCAATTGCAGATGCCCTCAAAGGTCAGGAAATAGCTATGACCACTTATCTCCCTGTTTTATCCCTAAATGAACCATTCGAATACTTTCTGTGCACTCAGGTAATTAAATACGTCTGTTACCGGTCAGAATCATTACTGAACTTGAAAGTTCCCTTGATCGCAGAATTCTGCTTAAGAACGCTTTTTGGGGGAAGAAACCTGTGGCGAATGCCTTACCCAGGGCTTCACTATTGGGGAAATCGGATCATCGAACCCATGGAAGGGAAAGCGAGACGAGTGCATGGAGCACACCTCGTTGATCCGATAATATAGGGAATAGTGACGCTGCAGGTTTCGCTTGATTCAGACTGCAACTACCTGATTTGCCTTTCATACTTCAGACATATACACGGTATAGGTTTCACCGCGCACATACGGCATCCGCCTCGTACGCCATCTGCGATAGGTGGATGGTTTCCAGAAATTCTTAAGGTATCGCCTAAAGCTTCTTCTTTTTGCTGTTCTACGATCCAGCCCTGAACGTCGCTCTGCAAAAACTACTTTTTTCATTATTCAAAGTCCCGCAGATCGGGGTATCCAGTCTATTATGTTCGTTTCTTCTCTAGAACTATCGATATGGCCTAAAAATCTGCGGCTATATACCTTAGCTTCATAGAAGAGGGGAGGATGATGACCTGCTGACTGTCTCGAAGCCTTTTCGCGAGTACCTTTCAGCCAATTTGCCATCAGATGCAGTAGCAACGTCAGATTCATTCTGGCAACAGGACTGGCTCTTAAGTATGATGCCGTGCGTTTTTTTTAATTGAACGAAACCAAATATATGAGCACCAGCAGACTATCCAAGGAAGAAGCATTGGCATTCCTCTTGACTCATATTGTTATTGAGAGAGAAAGCAGCTTCGAGATGAATCAACTGAATCTCTTCACATTAATGAACCTCGCCGCCGAGGCCAAGCAAAGAATAGATAGCGAAGAAGGATGCATTCCTCATGAAGTGATCGAAGAGTCCGCGGTCCCTTTTCTCGAGTCACTAAGATGAGATCTATACAGGAGAAACCTGCCGCTCTTATCTTCGATATGGACGGTACGCTGCTCGATACAGAACCGCTTTATACCATCGCATCACAGAAGGTGCTGGATCCGTTCGGAGTTGAATTCACCATGGAGTTGAAGAGGAGATCCATTGGCGGCGATTCCCGACGCAGCGCCCAGATATTAATAGATCACTACGATCTGCCGATGACCGCAGACGAGTATCTCAACGAGCGGGAAGTCTTTCTTCGAGAGCTTTTTATCAAGGTCGCTGAAATGCCTCATGCCGGGGAATTTATTACCGACGTTAACAGTACCAGTATTCTCATGGGGCTTGCCACCAGTTCCCACAAGCATCTATATGAACTTAAGTTTAGCGCCAAACCCTGGGGAGGTCTTTTTCACGAGGTCGTATGCGGTGATGATCCCGAGTTGAAAAGAGGAAAACCAGACCCTGATATCTTCCTGTTGTGTGCAGACAGGCTATCGGTCGCTCCCGAGCGATGCATTGTTTTCGAAGATTCCCCTAATGGCATCAAAGCTGCTCGTGCCGCAGGCATGCAGGTGATAGCCATAAACAGCCCGTATGTTGAGAAAAGTGATTTGTCAGAAGCAGCGCTTATCATCGACAGCTTCCGGGAAATGCAGTCATTGATGCAAAGCTGGGCTGATTAGTCAGTTGGCACAATAGATAAGAATGGCAACTACGCCGGACCCTCATCACCGCGAATACCGAGCGGGACAGAGAACTGGCTTTGTAATCCAACGACAAATCCCAAATCCAATTACAAGCCAATTTATTTGTTAAGATACGTTTTTCCGGATTGGGGCATCTTCCGATTGGCTAAATTCGTTCGATTTCTATTCGCTTGTCTCGCGTTGTCGTTCTGTAGTTTTGTCATTGCAGACTGTGAACTGCTGGATGAACCCAGATCAGAATCAATAACCAGTGAAGAAATCGACGAACAACTACTTAAATACGAGAGATGCCTGGCAGATGCACTGGATTCTGTAGCTGGTGTACGCGTTCGTTTTGGCCTAACCCATAAAGACAGGAACCAGCACAAAGAAGCCATTGCACAATATACAAAAGCACTTGAGATCAATCCTGAACACATTGATGCCTATACCAACAGAAGCCTTAGCTATTCTGCTTTGAAGGAGTTTTCACTCGCTCTCAGAGATCTGGATGCTGCCATTGATATCGCGCCAAACGACATAATGGTGCGCTACTACAAGGGTATTACCTTTGTGAAGATGAAGAGGTATGCGGAAGCAATTGAGATATTCGAAGCAGCACAGCCACTCTCGACGGACCCGAAGCAATTGGCCAGGCTGCTTTATCAAAAGGGCCTTGCTTATAAGTACCTGAAGAGGCCGGACGAGGCGCTCGCGTCCTTCAATGAGGCAATTACCCAGGACCTTGAGTTCCCCGAAGCCTACTTCTCCCGCGCCCTTAATTCCCAGCAGGAAGACAAATGGGATGAGGCACTTGCAGACTACACCAGAGTCATCGAATTACAGCCAGACAACGCTGCTGCCTATTACAATCGCGGCATTGTCTATCAAAAACTGGATAAGGACCCGCTTGCCGTCCGGGATTATACAGAGGCCATAAAGATCAACCCTGTCTACATGAAAGCAAGGGTTAGAAAGGGAATGTCATACCTCGTTCCCCTGTTCCCTGTGATTCTGGTGCTGCTGTTGGGCTGACCGAATTGGGAGCTACAAAAAAGTCTTTATCTCAGATTTGAAATTCCTGACCCTCGTAGAGGTCATATAGCTATGTTTGACCATTTCACAAAATTGGCGATATTGACGCTGGCACTGGGATACGCGGGTACATCTGCCGCTGAGTACCTGAAAATACCCGGCGGTGAATTCATCATCGCCTGGGAAACCGAATTTCAAAAAGACGAACAGGATAAAATACGCGCATGGCTGACTCAGGCCGCTGGTACAACCAGTCTCATGAATGGTCAGTTTCCTCGCAAGCAAACCCAGATCTACGTCAGCAGATACGGTTCCTCAAGGGGACCGGTTCCCTGGGCACATACCGTGCGAGACACTTCTCCGCAAGGCGTAAAATTCAGCGTCAACCCAAATGTCAGCCTTGGCAGGTTCAACGATGACTGGACTGCGGTTCATGAATTCAGCCATCTTTACATTCCATACCCGGGCAGGAATGACATCTGGATTTCAGAAGGTTTCGCCACTTACTACCAGACGATACTGATGTCACGCGCCGGTATCCTGACCGAAAGAGCCGCCTGGCAGAAATTTGCTGACGGTTTCGCACGAGGTGCCAAGAATCGTCACGCTGATATGACGTTGGCCGAACTGAGTCCAAAGATGCGGCGTAAACGCGCATTCATGAGAGTTTACTGGTCAGGCACACTTTACTTTCTTGAGGCCGACATCTTACTTCGAAACAAAGGTGGTTCGCTGGATGCCATCGTGACGGAATTTGTGAATTGCTGTCGTAATCAACACAGCCGCTGGAATGGTAGAAAACTAGCCCGGTCGTTTGACAGGATTGCTGGCACCGAACTATTCGAATCCATGTTTCGAGAGTACGAGGGCGAATACCAGTTACGTGACTACTCGCGCGTGCTAGCCCGTGTGGGTATCCAACTTGACGACGGTAAAGTGGAATTTGTTTCAGACAACGACCTGAAATTATTCCGTGAGAAATTTACCCGAATTCGAAAAGATCAGTTGGCAGAGAGATATGATCAAGGAAATTCAAGTTACTAGAATTTTAAGCCGCGTCGTTAGCCCCCCCATCAACTCTTCGGTACACTCAGATGCAGAGTTTTCTTTAGATCCGCTTTAATCTGTTCATCGGTGAACGGCAGGTCGATCCACTCGCTGCGAGAATAGAGTCTGGTTTGATCTGCATAATGTGGAGATTCCGGCTCCTGACTCTGGGAATAAGTTAGAATTCCTTTTACCACAGGGTCCCCGGCTTCGTTCCAGGTCGCCACTTGTATAAAGCTGTTACCGGCAACAATAGGCGTGTAGCCGCCTTTACTTCTTGGCGCAAAGATATTACTGAACATACCCATTCGGCCAATGCCGCCGGGAATACCGATCTTCTCTCCGTTCCGTTCAGTAAAGTGTACCTCTCCCCAGGGTGCATCAATGGGAATCTCAGCCTCTGCAAGTATTTCAATTGCTCCTTCAATTGCAGAAGCCACGGCCTTACTGATCTCCGGGTCGCCTATGTTGATCCCTGCCGGGGTATTTACCGGATCATCGGCGTCAAATGGCACTCGATAGAGATTAGGTGTGTTGGCAAGTTTCCCCCAGAGCTCCGTATAAATCTGAGCACCCCGGCTGCTTATATCGTGGCGTCGATCCCATTTCGATAAAATACCGCAGGCTTCAGAAAGATTTTCGTGGTTGTCACAGACCTTCAGGACATCATCAAGAAACAACTCCGCGCCATGATTTCTGTGATTAAACATAATGTTCTGCACAGTTTGGGATGAGAACTTCTGTTGGCTGTCCAGTATTTCCTGAATGAAAACGAGACCTGCTCTGGTACGCAGCGATCTTGGCCCTGATTCATTACCAATAATTGGACTATACCCCTCTAACCTTTCGTTGGGGTTCGATAACCAATGAGAATCATTCGAGTTGGATACATATTGCCTGGTCTTTAAAGACGGCTGCTCATTCGGCGGTATGATACCCGGCGCTGCTGCATTCGGATCAACCTTCCACTCACAGGAAGGATCAGACCCGTTTAAAATAACGAGTCGCTGATTAAGTTCCCCTTCAATCTCTCGTTTACATCGTTCCAACATATCCTTATCGACATTTGGAACGGAAGACAAATCACCATAAAAAGCGTCGCCATGACGATCAGCAGCAATTGTGTTTACAAATGAAACTCCTTGATGGTTCCCCAGCGCCTGCGCTAATTCGTCTACAGAGGTGGCTTTTGCCATATCCGCATATTGTAGTGTTGAGCGGTTATTCTCGTAGTTAACATCTCTGATGGCGTAGGCATGCCGATTATCCCAGGGGAATTCTTCACTCTGAACAACAGGACCAAAGTGACTTAGATAAATGGTTTTCTCAACTGGGGTTAGTTTTCCATCTACCAGTTTATCCACCGTCACTTTGACTGGCTTAATCTCCCGTGTTTCATCTCCATACTGATATACCATGGGATCGTCCGGATTCAGATCAAGCTGGTAGAAGGTAAATCGCAGCGCAGTGGAAACCGTATGTGTCCAGGCCACATGCCGCGTGAATCCCAATGCGACGCTGGTTGTCGTATAAAGTCCCGCACCCATAATATCCAGTTCACCCGGTATGGTTATATGAGCGAGATGAAACCTCGAAGGCCCGGACCAGGGATAATGCGGATTCCCCAGCAAAATGGCCTTTCCGTTTTCTGTGAGGTCGCCACCAATCCCGTAGGCATTGCTGCCTATCACAGATGCATCAGGGATCAACCTTGGCAATGGTTGAAGTCCGGCAGCATCAATCACCGGTTTTGCATTGGCAATTTCTTTGGTGACTCTGCCGAGGCCATAACGGATGCCAACGCCTATCGCAATTCTGCTGACATCGTCGCTTGTGATATGACGAACCCAGGGTTTGTTATTGCACTTCTCCGGTAATTTACCTGCATTGACATCGAGGTAGTGGTTGTATCCCGCGATATACCCGGCGTTCATCCCTCTCATTTTCTCATCGCTTCTGCTCTGATGGAAAACTATGCTCTCTTCATCCAGCAAGGCTTTGTGAAATGCGTCCTTATTAACGTTTTCTTCATTCTCATCCCCAAAGTATTTTGAGCGTTCGCCATTTACGGTCACCACTTCTTCAGCGAGAACACAGATCGCATCTGCCGCCACTGCATAGCTGAATCCAAAACCGAGGCTTTCCCAGTCGTTAGCCTCGACGTGGGGAATCCCGAAAGAAGTCCAGCGGATGGTGGTGTCGTATTTTTCTACTTCTGCCTTGGATTCTGGTTCTTCTTTTGGTGCACAAGAAATAAGCAAAAGTATCGGTACTAAAATGAGTAAGCGCATAACCTTCTCCTTTCGGGGTTAGATTCCAGTTTCTTGGCCAGTCTGGAACAGGCGTACAATATTAACGGTATACCTCTGAATAACAAGAAAGAATGTCCATTCGGATTTGGTACTTGTTGGGTCGTTTTCAATGGTTCCGGGCCCAGGCTGTGCGCCCCAGGCTAT
>CAZJRI010000221.1:0-7127 GCA_964548025.1 uncultured Pseudomonadales bacterium | reverse complement strand
GGGATTGTGGTCTGTCCCTGCTCAGCAGTTCAGCTTCTATCTCACAACGCCTAATCTGGTTTTCCACTATTGATCAGCAGAAAAACGTTATTCAGACATTTCACTGCCCTGCTTCTCCGGTTGAATATGGCCTGATCACAGGGGAGCAAATCGTGTCATTCAAAAGAAAACGCATACCATCAGACTTAATCCTCAAGAGAACATCCTGGCAATCGCCAAAAAGAGGACATTCGTGGCTTTACTGGTTATTGATACCCGCTATCTGCATGGGTTTGCTATTAGTCGCGATCAAGACGCAAGCGGGTGATCTGGACAACGTCGAAGCGGGCCAGCTTGTCTTTACAGATCTGGCTGGTGGGGATGCAAGAGCGCTTCATGTCAACACTGATGTTGAGATTATGGTCAGTGGATTCGTCGCACGGGTGGAGGTGACCCAGAAGTTTATCAACCACACCGATGAATGGCAGGAAGCTGTTTATGTCTTTCCGCTGCCCGATACAGCAGCAGTCAACTTTATGCGCATGAAAATCGGTGATCGATTGATAAAGGCTGAGGTTCAGGAAAAACAAAAGGCACAACAAATATACCAGGCCGCTAAATCACAAGGCAAGAAGGCTGCTCTGACAGAGCAATCCAGGGCCAATATGTTCACCCAGTCTGTCGCAAATATCGCACCGGGTGAAATCATTGAAGTAAAACTTCGCTACATTCAATCGGTCGCGTACCAGTCCGGCGAGTTCAGCCTGAGATTTCCAATGACACTGACATCCCGCTTTATTCCCGGTCAAACCTCAGCCGCCTTTAACCAACAGGATTACGATGGTGCACAGATTGACTATCTGATCCCGCGATCGCACACCACCAGGCACGCAATGTACAGGATCAACAATACCGGCTGGGCGTTGCCGACCTCTGAGGTACCAGATGCCCACTTCATCACCCCACCCATGATTGAAGGCTCCCCGAATAAAATCGCCAACCCCGTCTCTGTTCAGATCACCCTTGATGCAGGATTACCTATCAAAGATATCAACAGTCCCTATCACGATATTATCGTCGCCAAATCGAACGATCAGCATCATATTTCTCTTCGCAAGGGCACCGTCAGCATGGATCGAGACTTCCTGCTGACCTGGCTGCCGACCAATGACCATAGTCCGACCGCGGCAGTATTCAAAGAAACAGTGGAGGCCGAGGACTATGTTCTACTGATGATGCTTCCTCCGAGACTATCAACCAACAGTCCGGTCATGCCGCGGGACATGATTTTTGTAATAGATACTTCAGGTTCCATGAAAGGACCATCCATAAATCAGGCAAAACAAAGTCTGAAGCAGACGTTATCAAAATTGAGACCACAGGATCGATTTAATATCATCGAGTTCAGCAGTTCCGCGAGGCAGTTATTCCCGTCTTCTAAGACGGCCGATGAATACTCTGTTGACCAGGCAATGCAATGGGTGAGTTATCTTTCGGCAGGCGGGGGTACAAATATGTACGACGCGCTTCGACTTGCGCTCGAATCACCTGCCTCCGAAAGCTATCTGAAACATATTGTATTCGTTACTGACGGCGCGGTTGGTAATGAAGCATCACTATTCAAGATAATCCATCAGCACCTGGGCCAGTCACGCCTCTTCACAGTGGGAATAGGTTCAGCTCCCAATAGTTTCTTTATGCGCAAGGCGGCAGAATTTGGCGGTGGCACATTCACCCACATCGGCATGATGTCTGAAATCACCGACAAGATGAATAGACTCTATGAGAAACTGGATCACCCGGTTGTCAAGAATATCCAGATTGACTGGCCACAAAACGTCGAGAGCTATCCAGACCGACTGCCTTCGCTATACATGGGTGAACCTCTGCTTGTGGTTGCAAAAACGGAGAATCTGCAGGGAGAAATATACATCTCCGGCACAATGGCACAGTTACCGTGGCAACAATTCCTTACCGTAGACAACGACTATTCACATCCGGGAATAGGCACACTCTGGGCCCGGTCAAAGATCGAGTCTCTGGAGGACCAGAAAATAACCGGGCGAGATCCTGCCGAGATTAAAAGAGCGATCGTAGAAGTTGCATTAACTCACAACCTTGTCTCTAACTACACAAGCCTCGTGGCCGTTGAGGAATTCATCAGTCGTTTCGCTTACGATGCCCTTTCCACTTCAGCCATCCCGAATCTTGTCGCCAATGGGAAACCGATCTCGTCTATCATGTATCCAGGCACGGCAACCAGCGCAGCACAAACCTTTCTTATCGGCTTCATCAGTTTGATCCTGTCAGCGGTCACCATCATGCTGATAAGAATCAGATATGCTCTTCTAGGATGAGCATCAGATGTATTCACTTTTTGCCTGCCCTGCTGCTGTCGATCACGATGCTGGCATGGGGAAATTCAGCATATATTCATGCCAAAGCCGTGCTGGCTCAACTGCTGATTCGGGATTCATGGCTGACTACACTGTCGGGATTACAGGAAGGTGCAGTGGCCAGACCCTGGTCCTGGGCTGATACCTGGCCAGTAGCCATGATTCGCAGCAGTCATCTAGCCCAGGATCTCTATGTCCTGGCCGGTGCCCATGGAAGTTCACTGGCTTTCGGTCCAGGTCACGTCGACGGTACGGCTCTGCCTGGAGAGTCAGGGACCACTGTTATTGCCGGGCATCGAGATACACATTTTGATTTTCTGAGAGATCTGGTAGTCGGTGATCAGATTCAAATCCAATCCAAACAGGGTCGCTGGCGAGATTACGTGGTTGCCAGTATAAATATTACGGATACCTCAATCACATCATCCTGGTTAATTGACCAGACGATTGACGAGGTTTTTTTCATTACCTGCTATCCATTCGATAGCATAGATCCCGGGGGACCACTGAGATTTATCGTTCAACTCAAACCACTGGTTTGAGAACCTATTCAATCCCTGTTACATGGCAGTCAGTTTTCGAATCCAGCCATCACCTTTGGTAAGCAGGTACAACTCACCAGCATCGTCGATTCCCATTCTAAGATCTGCACGCAGTGTCTTGCTGGCATAGCTGTTCTCATAACCTGCCGCATCGATCAGCGGTTGTTCTGCGCCATTGATATGGATTCTCAGTTCCTTCAATTCAGCCGGTTGACCGGGCCGCAGGTTGTCAACGTCAAAGTAGAAAACACGCCCCCTTACGATATCGGCGGCAACATACTTACCCCTGAGCGACGGAATACTCCTTCCCCGATAAACGAATCCACTGCCAATTGCATTCCCCTCGTCATGATCATATTGAGCAACCGGATCAACAAATGAGACATCGTAAGCGGGCTGTCCGAATACATATCCGGAGATTCCCAGACCGAGTCCGTATCCGGTGGCAAAGGTTCCCTCCCGGGTGCGCCAGCCATAGTTAGCACCCGGCTGGCCAATATTGACCTCTTCAACATGGTTCTGACCGATGTCGTTAATAAACATGCGACCATCAATGTCAAAAGAAAACTGTTGGGGATGCCGCAATCCGTACGCCCAAATCTCCGGTGCGACATTCTTACGACCTATATAAGGGTTGTCTCGCGGTATCCCGTAGGGTTTCTCAGCATCTTTAGCCAGTGGATCAATTCTCAGTATTGCACCCAGCGGTTCTGACAATGATTGACCATGATCATTGGGATCGTATGCACTGCCGCCATCACCCATACCCACGAAAAGCATCCCATCATCTGAAGAGCCTGGTCTGGCATAGGGATTAAATGCCAGGGTTGCTATGTTATGACTCTGGGCGAATTGCCCTACCCGAAAAATCTCCCTGGACTCACCTTTGAATTTACCAGCCGCCGGATCTCGTGCTGTCCATTCACGGATGACACTTTTATGACTCAGGGTTTCAGACTCAAGATACATGGCCGGACCACTATCTGCGGTGGCACTGTAGGCAGTGTAGATTTTACCGTAGCCCCTGGCGCCCTTTTTGCTGAATTCAGGATGAAAGGCAAATCCCAGTAGACCGGCCTCATTGGGGAAGACGCTCCCGGCAAAGTCATCCGTATCCGAACGAAGATCCAGATAGGTTGAGAGGTTCTTACCATTCGAATCAACAATATAAAGTAGGCCTCGAACATCGCTGATGGCAAGGCGTCCGCTGCCATCCCGAAGAGGATTCATATACTGCAAGCGGGCATGAGCTTTGCTTGAAGCCAGTGGAATGGGAATACCTTCCTGCATGATCGCACGATCATGTGGGTCATTTGTTCGGGGTACCTGCACAAAAGGTACTGCCTTCACAAGAATATTACCTTTCAGAATCTTCCCCGGAATCGGATCCTCGAGGGGCACCGGCGTTGCCGCTTCTGCAGCAATTACACCGCCAGGCAGAAATATTGTCGTTGGAATACCAGAAAAACCAACCAAGCCCAGAATCACAATCCATCGCTTTAGCATTTTTGCTGCCCATATCGTTATTTTTATAATCCCAATGTAACGTGGTTTAACCTAAGTTGGAACCACGCTCATTCTTACCCTGGTCGAGATCCTCACTAATCAACAAATGATTCAGCAAGTCAGCCATCTAACAATTTTCTCATGGTCTGGGCATAGTCCTGCCGAATTCACCCAGATATAGTAGTATCTCAGTTTATCGACGGTAAGAAGATCGCCTTCTTCACCAAACTAATCCACCTGCCACCGGAGGTTCCATGGCTGATCCATTCATCCTTACAACCAAGAATGCAGTTGCCACCATCAGCAACAACGACGCACCGTACAATCGAATGACGCTGGATTATATGGACGCCATCGAAGAGGAACTGCCAAAACTGGCAGCCGACGACAACATTAGAGCAATCGTATTCACTGCCGAGGGATCAGATAATTTCTCAGTCGGCATGAACCTGAAACAATTTCCAGAAGGTGCCAAACGAAAAGGCGGTGCAGATGCACTACTGGACCAGAGGCTCCGCGTCTTAAATATGATCGAACGACTCGGCAAACCCAGTATTGCAACACTGTTTGGTTATTGTCTTGGCGGTGGACTTGAATTACCCCTCGCTTGCCATTTTCGCATTGCTGCTTCCGAAGGAGCCCAGATAGGATTGCCTGAGATGGATCTGGGTGCAGTTCCTGCCTGGGGTGGTTCTGCCCGCCTGCCAAGATGTGTGGGTCGTGATCACGCCCTTGATATGATCTTGCGCGGCAGAAAAATCAGCGGCACTGAAGCACACGCAATGGGGCTTGTCACCGAAGTAGTTCGCAACGAGGGGCTCAAAGACAGGGCACAGGCAATTGGCGAAGAACTGGCTGCACAACCTCGTCTTGCGATTAAGGGGATGCTGGATACGATCGTCGGATTTGAGTCAAAGAGCCTTGCTGAATCATTGCTCGATGAGCGTGCGGCTGTACATCTCACAAGAGGTACAGCAGATTCGCAGGAGGGTATGCGTGCCTTTATGGAGAAGCGTAAACCGGTCTTCAATCAGTAACATTAAACATTCGGGTAGATTCGTGTGGTTCTACCCGACTGGATCTGTTTGCGCCAGACCTTATTCCAAAACGCTCGTAACTAACGCGTCTTAAATCGAATATCTTCGAATAATCACATTTAACGTCGAAAATATCGAAATTACAGCTAATCTTACATGAATGTACAAAAACGATGGTGCACCTATGGGATTGCTGGTTCATGCGTGGTTTCTGACCGCTCTGGTCGCGACGTGGTTTGCCTATGCTCATATCGCAGCCGTCCTTATCCCTGTATCAGGCTGGTTGTTGATGATATTCAGAAACAGGCTTGCAAGCGCCCGGGTCGAGCCTGCGGAACCAGAAAGTGAATTAACCGATACCAATATCTTTAACAGGATCGGTTCCCTGGCAGACAAGATTCATGAGGATTCAGAAGTTCAGATCAACATCGTCAAGTCCGATATCTCAACGGCTGCTGAGAATCTCACCCACTTTTTTGAAGAAATATCGAGTAAAGCTGACGATCAGCGAACCAAGGTGACCAAGGTCACTGAGATGCTGCACTCTGACAATTCAGAAGAAAGTCTCTCAATCAGGGAATTCGTCACCCTGACCAATGACTACCTATCAGATTTCCTGTCAATCCTCGGCAATGTGCGCGAGCACCGCCAGTTAATCGAAGAGAAGCTCGATCTTACCTCTGGTCAGATAGAGGAGATTACTGAATTACTGCGAGGCGTGAAGACAATTGCCGATCAAACTAACCTATTGGCGCTTAATGCTGCAATCGAAGCCGCCCGGGCTGGCAGCGCGGGCAGAGGTTTTGCCGTGGTGGCTGACGAGGTGAGAAATCTTTCGAAGAATTCAAGTGAATTAAGTGATCAGATCTCAGGTCTTGTAGTTGACGCTCAGGAAACCATGCGGGCCACTCGAACACAGGTGAGTGATGCCGCGGAGGTGGACCTTGAATCTGCCGAGAAAGCACAATCACATCTGAGTGTACTCGAGAAACAGCTTCAGGCACTTCAGGAACTCGATACCTTCATCGACAGTACAGTCACCCATTGTGAGGTGACAGCGGGTGAAATCAGCGCGCTTTCCGAAGAAGCTGTTCGCTGTTTACAATTTGAGGACATTTCCCGTCAGTGTCTTGAGCGAGTCGCAAATTCAAGTCGCGTCAACGGCGATGTTCTAAGCTCTATCGGTCAATCATTCTCCCAGGTATCGATCAACCAGCAAGTCCTCGAAATACAGGAATTCGAATCTGCACTCGATTCAGCTATAGAGGAGGTTTCTCTACCTGCGGCTGTGTCGCGTGGTATCGCTGAAGATAAGGGTGAAGACGATATCGAGTTCTTCTGATCGCGTCCCAAAACTAATTTACTAGCCAGCAAAAAAAAATCCCCGCCACTTACGTGGCGAGGATTTCTTTATTTAATGCCTGACAATGTCTGGGCGACCCCGTCTAGGCGACCCCGTCCTACTTCACATGGTTCCCCTGGGGCCGCCTAGGTGTGAGAGTGGAATAGTAGAGGCCTTAAACAAAAAATCCCCGCCACTTACGTGGCGAGGATTTCTTATTTAATGCCTGACAATGTCTGGGCGACCCCGTCCTACTTCACATGGTTCCCATGTGAGAGTGGAATAGTAGAGGCCTTAAACAAAAAATCCCCGCCACTTACGTGGC
>CAZJRI010000220.1:5398-7255 GCA_964548025.1 uncultured Pseudomonadales bacterium | reverse complement strand
TTTGCCCGTTGGCATCAAGATGGAACTGGCCATCCCTGGAATAACCCAGGGTGCCATCCGGCATCAATACCTGCATGAATCCCCGGCCATTAATTGCGACATCAAGGGAATTCTCCGTGACCTGAAGACTACCCGTGGTAAATACTTTCTGCGTTCCGGCTGCCCGGACCCCGGTACCAAGCTGCAATCCTGATGGCAACTGGGTCTCCTGGGTTTCCTGGGCACCAGGCTGACGCTGAATCTGATAAAGCAGGTCCTGGAATACAGCCCGATCTTTCTTGAATCCAATCGTGCTTACATTGGCCAGGTTGTTTGAAGTCGTGGTCAGCGCGGTATCCTGTGCAGCGAGTCCCGTTTTACTTACCCATAGTGCAGCTAACATATCTATATCCTTTATTAATTCACCTGAAGCAGGCTGGTGGCTGCCTCGTCATTTGATTCAGCAGTTCTGATCATCTTTACCTGAAGTTCAAACTGCCGCGACAGGGCCAGAATTTCAGTCATGGCCGCAACCGCATTAACATTACTGGTCTCAAGAAATCCTGATGTGATTCGCACATCAGGTGACTCCGGTTCAATCAATCCGTCGTTTCGGCGGAACAAACCGTCTTCGCCCTTTGCAATACCTTCGAGATCCGGGTTGACCAGTTTGATTCTGTTTACCTGGGCAAGCGCTTCGGGTCCCTGACCCTGACCCCGAATCGAAATGGTGCCGTCCCGGCCGATTTCCATCTTTTCAAAAGGTGGAATGACAATAAGACCGCCATCACCCATTACCGGGATACCGGTTGACGTTTTTAAATTGCCCAGTTCATCAAGTATGAAATCTCCAGCCCGGGTAAAAGCTTCATTGCCATCGCTGCCAATTACGGTGATAAATCCGTCACCTTCAATCGCAACATCCAGAGTACGGCCTGTTTCCTGCAACTTGCCCTGGTTAAAATCCGTACCGGGATTTTCCACCATGGCGTAGATTCTGGTGGGAAATGAGTCACCGAAGAGCTGCATGCTCCTCGCCTGGGTGAAATCCGCACGAAAACCGGTCGTGAGCACATTCGCCAGGTTATTAGCCTGAACGGCCTGGGCCTGTGCGTTTTGCACAGCCCCGGTCATTGCTACAAATGCAAGATCGTCCACGCTATTACCTCAGGTTGATGATGGTTTGAGTGACGGCATCGATCGTCTGAATCGTTTTCGCACTTGCCTGGAAATTTCTCTGGGCGATAATCAATTGCACAAGTTCATTCGATAATTCAACATTTGAATCTTCCAATGCGCCTGAATTGATTGCACCCAACGAGGCACTTCTGGGTGCACCGACAATCGGTTCACCGGATTCAAAGGATTCTGCCCAGGTGGTACCCCCCAGATTCTTCAAACCCTGGGTGTTGGAGAAATTAGCAAGCACGACCTGACCCAGGGTCTGATTTTCACCATTGGTATACCTGGCAAAAATGATACCCGTGTCGGAAATATCCAGCCCGCTTAATCTACCTGTGGCGAATCCGTTCTGATCAACGCTGCTCACGGAAAATACGCTGCCGAACTGTGTGGAATCTGAAAGATCCACGATAAAGTTGGAACTGGTCGGTGGATCGGGGATCGGCAACGCCGCCCCTTCCAGCACGTTCAAGGCTCCAAGGGCACCCGTCGGGTCGCCGTTTTCATCTATTGGTGACCAGTTCGTAATATGGATCGTATCCGATTCACCTTCGATCAACTGACCTGCCTCATTAAACTGCAGCCTGTATCCTGCCTGGGTTGCGAGAGTATTGGCCGGAGGAGCAAGGGTTGGATCGGGATCGCCGACGTCCTCTCCATCGATCTGGATATAAACCGACCATCGATTCGGTTGAG
>CAZJRI010000220.1:580-5334 GCA_964548025.1 uncultured Pseudomonadales bacterium | reverse complement strand
AGTTGCCAAGACTGTCGAAGATTGTCACCGAGGTCGCTGAATTGTAGGTATCCTGGTTGTTAGGGTCGAAACTGTTAATTTCAAACTCAGTAAAATTGTCAGGTCCAAGTGTACTGAAAAGACCAGTTAAAGCAGGGGAGGCATTCGAGAGCGTGACATCTTCATCGAGAATAAGGTCAACCGTGCCACCTATACTGGCAGCCGTATCCCCCCCGGCAAGATCCAGGCTCACCGGCTGGCCATTTGGACCCACGATGCTGAGTGAATCAGTGGCACCTGTACCTGCGATTGAAAACAGCAGATCGTTCCCAAGTGCTGCACCGATAGTCAGATCACCGCTCGCGGAATCGATTTCAGCGCTGACGCCGCGAAGCGAGCTTGAGTTGCTGATATCAGTCGCCAGATCTGCCAATGAAGTCGAATTAAAGGTAACGCCATTGATCGTCAATGCCATATTGCCTGAGTTATTGACATAGTCCGAGTCCAGGAGAGTTGCTGTAGTCGACGCGCTGGCACTAACCCCGGCGACATCGTTGAACCTCGCCGCGATCTGCGCGGCGGATTCTCCCGCAATGGTTGTGACCGTGGTCGTCAGCGTTGGTTCTCCTGAACTGTTGACAATGTCGACGGCCTGAACGGGATAACCATTGTTTACAGCGGCGATACCCGACACCGTAACGCCTGTCGCAAGATTAATTGCATCAGCCAGATTCGCTGCTGAAACGCCGGGATTGCCTGAGTTCATATTGTTCACGGTAATAACCGCGGATTCGCCTGCGACCGTTGCATAAAACTGCATGCGGCCAGGGTTGTCCGGGTCTTCCCGCACATCAACGCCCAGATTGGACAGGCGCAATTCATCGCGTATGTCGTCGATCAGGTCATCGAGAGTCTGCACATCAGAATCAAGGGTAATGGTTACAGGCCCGCCATTATTGACCGACGCGCCAGATAAGGTTATGTCAAAGGTTGCTGAGCTTAGATTACCGACTGTGCCTGTAACCCCGGTAGTTCCGGAGGGGTCGGGGACCGTATTCGTCGCACCCATGCTGATACGACCGAGTGCATTCTCAACGTTCAATTGCGTCACATCGTTACCCAATGCCAGGGCGATATTTGGATCTATTTCTATTGTTGATCCCTCACCCGGTACGCTTGAGAAAAACTGCAGGATACCCAGCCCTGGCTGAGACGGGTCTTCCCTCACGTCGAGACCTATGCCTGTATTAACCAGATCATCCCTGATGTCAGTAATCAGGTCCTGCAGGGTTTGAATATTGTTATCCAGCGTTATGGTCTGGGTCTGGTTCGCATTACCATTCGCGCCGCCACTCAGTCGAATCTGGAAACTGGCCGCCGTATTGGAGCCATCTGAGGCCACCGAGCCATCCACGGTACCACCCAACAAGCCGACGATGTCTGCCACCGTTGTCACCTGTGAACCGGCAATACCAGAAACCGTATAATTATCGATCGTAACTGTTGATCTCTCTCCAGGTACTGTTGCATAGAACTGAAGCAGTCCTGCATTCTGAGGATCTTCCCGCACCCTGACATCAATACCCGGGTTTGCAAGAGCGTTCAGTTGTGCATTGATCACATTGACGAGTGTATCGACATCACCGCTTGAGATATTTTGATCCAGATTCACCGTTACCGTGCGATTACCGCCGACGCCACTGCCGTTGGCAATCGTAATATCAAATGTGCCAGCAGTGAGTGAACCCGTGGTGCCCACTGCACCGGCACCGGCCGCTGCGCTGGTTGAGCCATCGGCTACACCAAGGAGATTATTAAGATCAGTGATTGACGTGCTGGAAGTACCAGCGACGTAGTTATCTACGGTAACAGTTGTCGCGACACCATTGTCAGTCGAATAAAACTGTAACCTGCCATTGTTGGAAGGATCGTTCCTGACATCCACGCTGATACCGGATGCACCCAGTTGATCCTGAATGTCTGAAATCAGCGCCTGAAACGAGGTGATATTCGCATTCAGGTTTATGGTGGCCGTACCATCGGTTGTACCACCGACAACGGTGATATCGAATGAAGAGCCCGAACTGGTACTGCCATCTGTGATGCCGCCCAGAGCAGCCTGTATATCAGCAAGCGTCACACCCACGCCACCCGGGGTATAGGTATCAACAGTCACAGTTGATGATTCACCCGGTACTGTAGCCTGAAATTCAACCGCGCCTGATCCCGGCGGGTTTTCGACGGCAAGTACATCTATCGCACCCAGGTCATCGTTAATATCCGCTAACAGTCCGGCCATGTTGGTTATATTCGTATTCAGGGTAACTGTTGCATTGGTATTACCATTTGCGCCTGTACCGTTGGCGATAACGACTCGAAAAGTCGCACTTGCACCTGCTGCCGAGAAATCAAATGCCGTCAGGGGCGAAGTCGCTGTCACAGCCGAGCCTTTGTCTGAAAAATTGAAATTAATCGGCGCCGAAGTCGATGCCAGCGTGCTGGGGCTGTTAACGCTGAAGTCAGCGCCATTAACAGCCTGTGATGCAGTCACCGTCGTGGGCGCGTTGACGCTGAAATCAAACGGTGTAATCGCAGAACTTGCAGTGATCTCAGAACTGCTGTTCAGGCTGAAATCAAATGGTGTTGGCGGACCAGAGGTTGCAAGTACTGAAGGTGTATCTGCCGAGACACCGGACTGGGCTTCTCCAACCTGGGGGCCGACAGTGCTGATGGTTGTGCCGAATTGCGCCAGCACTGGCGCCTCTGCATCCAGGTTTAGCCGAGATTCAACCTGGGTAGTCTGTACCGGTGCCAGGTTGCCTGTTTCAATGAAGATATCGCCTAAAATGCCATCAACCGTTCCCTGGTCATTTGCCGAGAATCCCTGAAGCCGGGCACCATTGTTGGTGACGACATAGCCATCTCTGTCGAGCCCAAATAAACCTGCCCGGGTATAGGATTCTGCGCCTGCGCTATCGAGAATAAAAAAACCTTCACCGTCGATAGCAATATCAAGACTGTTGCTGGTAAAACTGATGGTGCCCTGGGCAAACTGCTGAGACACATCAGTGAGTTTGACCCCGGTACCGATATGCTCGGCACCAGTCCCCAGTATATTAGCCGCATAAACGTCGGCAAATTCGGCCCGGGATTCCTTGAAACCCACCGTACTCGCATTTGATATGTTGTTACCGGTTATTTTCAGATCATTTGAAGCGGCTTTAAGTCCGCTGAGGGCTGTGTTAAATGGCATTTTTTTACCTCTACTGCTGTCTCTAAATTTGCTGTCTTTAAGTGCTGTCTTTAATTGCTGAATATGTTTTGTTTGAATCTGCCTAGAGAATCTCTTCCACATCAAGAAGCGGTACCGCTCCCTGGCCGGCAAGGTTCAGAATTACAGATCGATCAGGGTTGATGGTGACACTGTCAACATTTGCAGAAAGCGCCATTGCCATCTGCTGGGCCTGCCCGCCTACAACAGCCTCCGCCTTGAACTTATATTCTCCAGGCGGATACCGCAGGCCGTTAACATCCTGCCCGTTCCAGTGAAACTTGATGTCGCCACGGGTGTTGCTGCCCATTTCTACCTGATCAATCAACTCACCTGCCGCATTGGTAATGCTGAGCACAAGATTGGTTGTACTGGAGTCGAGTTTGATATTGCCCGATATGGCGCCGCCGTCTGCAAGATAGCTCGATTCAGAATTTACATGTACGGTCCGACCAACCAGTGCCGAGGCTTGTAATGCCTGGCTTGACTGCATGCTGGTTGCCATCACTTCTACCGTACTGTTGAGATTCTCAATCCCTTCGACAGAACTGAATTGCGCTAACTGGGCAATAAACTCGCCGTTCTCCTGGGGATTGAGCGGGTCCTGATTATTAAGCTGCGTAACCATCAACTTAAGAAAAGCATTTTTGTCCAGTTCATTTTCTTTCTGCACCGGCTTTTGGGCTAATTCCTGCAGAAATGGATTACTTGTCTGGCTGATTTCGTTCATCATTTATTCCCGTTTACTGACCCAGGCTCATTACACGTTGCATCATGGTTTTTGCTGTATTCATTACTTCGACATTCATCTGAAAGGACCTGGACGATGAGATCATGTCGGTCATTTCTTCAATAACATTGACGTTGGGATAGGTTACATAACCATCCTCGTTGGCCATCGGATGATGTGGCTCGTATCTCAATTGATAAGGTGCATCACTCTCAACAATACCAAGCACCCGCACACCACCATTGGCGTCGAATACACCACCCTCTTCTGATCTCATGTTGAAAGCATCATTGAGCATCGCGCCAAAGACCGGGTGTCTGGCTTTATAGGTCTCGTCTACGCTACTGCTCACGCTTTGGGCGTTGGCAATATTACTCGCCGTTGTATTGAGTCGAACTGACTGGGCACTCATACCGGTGCCTGAGATATCAAAAATATTATATAGCGACATATATCACCCCTTATTAATTTGGTTAGTCACCCTTGATGGCGGAAGACAGACCCCTGAACTTTCCGTTTAGAATCGTGAAACTCGCCTGAAACTCAAGCGCATTTCTCATGTAGTTCGATTCTTCGAGTTCCGGGTCAACGGTATTGCCATCAACAGAGGGCTGGATTGGCACCCTGTAGAGCCTGTCGCTGTCAGTGGTCGTCAGCCTGCCGGTCATATGCCCATCGCTCGTGCGATTGAGACCGACACTGCGGACTTTCATCGCCTTGAACTGGTCGCTGAAGCGAATATCAGTCGCCTTGAAATTGGGTGTGTCGGCATTG
>CAZJRI010000220.1:0-553 GCA_964548025.1 uncultured Pseudomonadales bacterium | reverse complement strand
CTGCTCGCCTTGACCTGAATTCAAGTGCATTGGCATGAATGCCGAGTGCATTGTTGAAGCTAATCGTCACTTATGGGACTCCATCTGAAATGTGCACAAAAGTTTATTCATGCACACCAGAGAGCAATCCCTGTGCCAACTGATAAAGCCTTTTAAATCAACCTGTTAGAATTTGCAGTCTATTGCCGCTCAGGCAAACGGCTGCCGGTGGGTTGCCGCTTATTGCCGGGGTATTGAAACTTTGGGGGGATAAAAATGTGCTGGATTAAAACTGCGATGGATTATGAAATGGCATCCGAAACCACCAGGACACAGCGAAGCCCGGCTTGCCGGGGCTAGCTTAATATCGCAGCGATTCTCTTTGCCAGCTCGTCCGCCCTGAACTTGGCGAGGAAGTCATCTGCGCCCACCTTTTCGACCATCGCCGTATTGAATACACCACTTAAAGACGTATGCAGCATAATAAAAAGGTTCTTGGTTGCCTCATGGGTTTTCAACTCAGCCGTGAGGGTATAGCCATCCATTTCGGGCATTTCGACGTCGGAGATCAGCA
>CAZJRI010000219.1:0-7397 GCA_964548025.1 uncultured Pseudomonadales bacterium | reverse complement strand
AAGTATATGTCACCTGCTACGGGTGAAAAGATTGCGGCAACAAACTCCCATTGTCAACGCGATTTAGACGATTGGTATTGTGAGGGGAAGCCCACACGGGCCACGCAGGTCGGGCTGCCCAGGTCGGGCCGCCCAGGTCGGGCCGCGCAGGTCGGGCTGCCCAGGTCGGGCCGCGCAGGTCGGGCCAGTGATTGGCTCAACTATCGTCCATATCCAGATCATTGATTTTTCTTGTGAGGGTGTTTCTTCCCCAACCGAGCAGTATAGAAGCATCGTTTCGTCTGCCGCCGGTCTGTTTTAATGCGGCCTCAATCATAATGCGTTCAAATTTTGGCAGCGCCGAGTTCAACAAACCTGTATCACCTGGCTTATATTGAGAAAACTTCCTGCTTGCCCAGGTTCTGAGCGACTTTTCCCAGTTTTCACTTCTGCTTGTCTGGCGACTGTCTTGCAGCAATTCTGGTGGCAAATCATCGATGACCACGTCATTTCCCGTGGCCATAACCGTAATCCATCGGCAGAAGTTCTCAAGTTGTCTGACATTGCCAGGCCAGGGTAAATCAGTGATGAAGTTCATGGTTTGGCGTGTCAGGTTCTTCGGTTCTTCATTAAGTTCTTCTGCTGCACGATCCAGGAAGTAACTTGTTAACAAGGGGATGTCTTCCCGGCGCTCCTTGAGCGTGGGAATATGAATACGGATAACATTGAGTCTGTGATAGAGGTCTTCACGAAACAGGTTTTTCGCAACCAGTTCTTCAAGATCCTGATGGGTTGCGGCAATGATTCTCACATCGGCTCTGTGGGGTTCGTGACCGCCGACTCTGTAGTACTCACCGTCAGAAAGCACCCTGAGTAAACGAGTTTGCGTTTCTGCTGGCATATCCCCGATTTCATCGAGGAACAGGGTTCCGCCGTGAGCCTGTTCAAATCTCCCGACTCTTGATTGATTTGCACCCGTAAAGGCTCCTTTTTCATGACCGAATAATTCTGATTCAATCAGATCATGAGGTATAGCGGCCATATTCAAGGCGATGAATGTCTTGTCTGCCCTTGGGCTGTGCTTGTGCAATGCATGTGCAACAAGTTCTTTACCCGTGCCGGACTGACCATTGATCAATACCGTTACGTTAGACTTTGACAATCTGCCGATTGCACGAAATACCTCCTGCATGGCGGGTGCCTTGCCAATAATCTCTGAATCGAAATGCATCTGCTTTTCAGGTGCAACAGACTCTGTCTGTCGATTGTGATCGATAGCTCGCTTGACCACCGCGACCGCTTCATCAACTTCAAAGGGTTTCGGGATATATTCGAAAGCACCTCCCTGAATAGAAGAAACAGCACTCTCAAGGTCTGAATGGGCTGTCATGATGATGACTGGTATGTCGGGATATCCGGCCCTGATTCTGCTGAGGAGATCAAGACCGTCAATGCCTGGCATCCTGATATCAGAAACGATCGCCTGAGGTGGATTGTCGTCGATATCTGAGAGTAGAGATCGACCGGATTCATAACAGGTTACATTCAGTCCTTCCGCTGAAAGGGCTTTATCCAGAACCCATCTGATTGATCGTTCGTCGTCGACAACCCAGACGTTCGGTGAGGTAGTCATTGTTGTGGCTCCAATGGAATGAGGGTGGAGAAAATGGTTTTCCCTGGTTCACTTTCGAATTCTATAAGTCCCTGGTGCTGGTGGACGATTGACTGGGCGACTGAGAGACCGAGACCGGTTCCGTCGGAGCGACCGCTGATCATCGGATAAAAAAGCTGGTGCTTGAGCGCATCAGGGATTCCAGGACCGTTATCGATGATATCGACCCTGATAACCAGTTTGTGTTGAGTCGTGCCGATAGTGAACTGCCTTTCAATTCGAGTGACAAACTGTAGGCTGGGCACCTCTACATCGACAAAACTCTGCATTGCATTACGGGCGATGTTGAGAAATACCTGAACCATGAGTTCTGCATCGATAGTCAACTCCGGGATGCTGGGATCATAATCGCGGTAGATAACAATCGGCGGGTCGGATTCCAGTTCGATCAACCGTCTCACTCTTTCCAGGACTTCATGTATGTTGATCAGTGAAGGTTCGGGTAGTGACCTCGGACCTAACAGGCCGTCAACCAGGGTCGTGAGACGGCCGGTCTCATCAATGATGATATCGGTGTACTGCCTGAGAGACTCGCTGTCCAATTCTCTTGACAAGAGCTGTGCTGAGCCACGAATACCGCCCAGTGGATTCTTAATCTCGTGGGCCAATCCGCGAATCATCTGTCGGGTAACTTCCTGTTGGGTGGTAACGGATTCGTCCCGGTCAATCCGCAGATAGCGATCAAGTGGATAGAGTTCAATCAGCAATAGTGATTGCTCTCCGTCCATTATTGGTGTGATAGCGTAGTCGCAGGTAATCGAGCGTCCCGTGACCAGATCGAGTTTTACTTTTCTGCGGGTGAAGTGTTGTCCCAGTTTCAGGGCTTCATGGAGAATTGACTCCAGATCCTGTGAGTTGAGCAATATATCCGAGATGGATTGATTCAGTGCTCTGTTGCCGGATACCTCCAATAAACTTTCTGCTGACTGGTTGATAAAACGCAGGTTTAACTGATGATCGACAGAAATCACGGAAATGCTTAGATTGTTGAGTATCTGATCGGACATGTGAGCCGTTATCTCGAGAAATGCTTATGCGATTATGGTGCAATCAATGATTGCGAGCTGAACTGCTGCAAGAAACGAACCAAATCGCGGAAGTCTGTATTTTCCAGTGTTTGACGACTATTAGTGTATTGGAATCCGAGAATAAATGCACCATGTTGGTGCGTCAAATAAATTGTATTTGAGTTATTAAGGCTTACCGACCTGGGTATGCAGTATGGAATGTCGCATAAGCGTCATACTTATGCTTTGACTCGAATGGAGAACCTCGTTGGACTGGTCGTCGATGATTCGCAGTTGGAGCTGATGCGATCCACGGTCGAGGTTCTCAATTTGTATCGGGGCGATCACCTTGGTTGTCTGACGTACGCTACCGTCTACAACTAGCTGAATACTGTGTTTGGGTTTGAGCCTTGGTGAAATGGCAAAGCTGGCAGAAACGTTACCGGCGTTGTCTCTTACGGGTTGATCAGTTTTTGGGCTGGTAATGGTCAGGAGATCGTAGACAACCCGCTTCTTGGCCTCGGGTTTCTTCACTATCGGAGGACGATAAGCGCGTGTGGTGGGTGTATAGGTTTCCGGTTTGTCTACAGTGATTTCTTCCGCGCCTTCCGGCGCCTGGTCGGAATAAACGACCTTCCCCTCTGCATCGCGTGTACGATAGATTTTTGAATCAGCGGCAAAACTCAATATCGTTTCGCAGAACAGTACAATAAGAATTGTTAGCTGGATCAGCTTCATGGCTTTGAATGGGCTAATGGCATAGCACCAGAATCTTAACAGTTTATTTGTAACACTCAAAAAAATCCCCCATCTGAAATCAGATGGGGGATGGTGATTGGGGTGGGGCTGGTCTAAGTGCCCCACCCGGTGCTTCAGGAGATATTTTATACGCTGTAGTACATCTCGAATTCGACCGGATGAGTCGTAGAATTCAACAACGTTACCTCTTCCATCTTGAGGTCAATATAACCGTCGATCGCCGAATCGGTGAATACGCCACCTTCAGTAAGAAAAGCGCGATCAGCATCCAGGTTCTCAAGTGCCATTTCCAATGATGAGCATACGGTAGGCAGATCTTTGATTTCTTCAGGAGGAAGATCATAGAGATCTTTATCGAGAGGTCCGACAGGTTCAATCTTGTTCTTGATACCGTCAAGACCGGCCATCAGCATGGACGAGAACATAAGATAGGGATTCGCAGTCGGATCGCCAAATCGTACTTCCACCCTTACGCCTTTGGGGCTACCGCCCTGAACATAGGGGATTCGGATTGAAGCGGAGCGATTCCGGGCTGAGTAAACAAGCATCAGCGGCGCCTCGAATCCGGGCACCAGACGTTTATAGGAGTTGGTCGAAGCATTTGCGAATGCATTGAGGGCCCGTGCGTGTTTGATGATGCCGCCGATGTACCAGAGTGCTTCCTGAGACAGATTGCCATAACCGTCCCCGGCAAATACGTTCGTATCTCCCTTGAAGATAGACTGGTGGCAGTGCATGCCATTGCCGTTGTCACCTACGAGTGGCTTGGGCATGAAGGTTGCTGTTTTCCCGTAAGCATAGGCAACATTCAGGACGCAGTATTTGTAGATTTGCAGTTCGTCAGCCTTCGTCGTCAAGGTGTTGAACTTGGCGCCAATCTCTGCCTGGCCTGCAGTACCAACCTCATGGTGGTGCAGTTCAATTTCGAGACCCATAGCCTCCATTGCTGCACACATGGAATTTCGGATATCCAGCATGGAATCAACAGGTGGGACGGGGAAATACCCGCCTTTAACGCTTGGCCTATGACCGAGGTTTCCACCTTCAAAGTGCGCATGTGTCATCCATGCGGCTTCTTCAGATTCGATCTCGTACATCGCGCCATTCATATCAGCTTTGTATTTCACGTCATCGAAGACGAAGAATTCAGCTTCAGGTCCGAAGAAGGCAGTGTCGCCAATTCCCGTTGAGTTTAGGTAAGACTCAGCTCGCTTTGCGATTGAGCGGGGATCACGATCATAGCCCTGCAAGGTGCTGGGTTCGACAATATCACAGCGGAGGTTGACGGTTGTCTCTTCGGTAAAAGGATCAATGACAGCCGTTGAATCGTCCGGCAATAGAATCATGTCGGATTCGTTAATTGCTTTCCATCCAGCGATGGAAGACCCGTCGAACATCCCGCCGTTCTCAAAAAAATCACTGTCAATCTGGCCGACATGATTGGTTACGTGTTGCTCCTTGCCACGGGGATCGGTGAAGCGAAGATCTACCCATTTGGCATCGTTATCTTTTATTAATTGCAGAGTTTTCTCTGACATATCGGCCCTCCAAAGGTTAACCGGATTGCCCCGGATCTGTGCCGGGAAACTTCGAGTGAGTGTATGTGGTGAATTTCAGGCAGCAAAGAATATGCCATTAAGTATGAAAGATAAACCCTTGTTTTAAGCGGTCTTCAGAGGCATGGGTTTTTTCAAAACGCACTGATTGGGTGCGTGGCAACAGTGTCCGCACGCTTATGGTGCGTATCAGCAAACCCGAATGGTGATGATGACTTCACCTTCAATTGAGTCGGCGCTGACAATTTCATGTTGATTGATTCGACACCAGGCTGGAATGTCATTCAACGCACCGGGATCTGTACAAATCACTGTGAGTATATCGCCCTGGTCCATCTCCCTGATCTTATCCTGGGTGCGAATAACCGGCAGTGGACACAACATGCGTCTGGCATTGAGTTCTTCATGACACGGCATTAGATATGCCATTCCTGTTTGATTTCCAGCGGAGATAGGGGTTTGACCTTTAGATCAGAACTTTTACCTGCAGGCTCTCTCACCTCTACCTCAACGATCGATGAATCTCTACCCTGACTGTAGCGGGCGACAATCGCCGCAGCCAGTTTGATATCTTCGTCTGAGGGGTTTCCATCGATCAGAGCGAGAGGGCCGTTATGGGATACCGGCTGAAGGCTCAAAAACTCAGACCGATACCCTGACAGATAATTGTTCTCGCCTTCTTCCCTGCTGACAATTAGCTTGAAGTTGCTATTTGGCCTCAAGTGGCGACCAACTTTGAGAAGCATGATATCGTCCAGTTCATAGTCTCTGCTGCCGCGACTTTGCCACAGATCTGCGAGCTTGCCTGAATAAGATTTGTCCGTTAGAAAACAGCAACCGCCTGCCGGTTGGGAATATTCCGAGAATCCCAGTTCTTCAGCCAGTGCGATCTGTGGTTTTCTGTTTCTGCCGTGAAATCCATATAGTTTGTCCCGATTAATCCAACCTGAATTTTCCGGCAGTGTTTCCGGCAGGTTTTTGGCAGACAATGGTCTCAAAAGTCGTGCTTCGGCACCGGACTCACTTGCGATAATCGGCATGGTTTCTTTTCTTTGTGACTTGGGTCGCTGGCCCACTACTTCGCCGGTAATGATGAAATCAAATTCGTTTTCTTCCATCCATTCATGGGCTTTTTGCACCATAAAAATCTTACAGTCCAGACAGGGATTCAGATTCTGGCCGTAGCCATGCCGTGGATCCAGAAGAACCGCTTTGTATTCTTCGATGACATCGATGATATGCAGTTTGATCCCGAGCTGTTCTGCAACCCACAAAGCGTTGTTTCTCTTTTCTTTCTTCTTGTCCTTTTTCCTGATGGCATGGGTATGGCCTTCTACACAGAATCCTGTATAAAAATTGATGCCTTCGACGTGCACTCCCTGATCCTTGATGATCCTCGTTGCCAGCATGGAATCCAGTCCGCCTGAAATTAAAGAGACGGCACGTCTGATTTGGGTTGCCATTGGTCAGCCGGAATTGAAAAGGGCGCGAATTATACTCTATTGTCAGAAGATTACCCGCAAGAAAATACCCATAAAAAATGGGCGTACTTTAAACCTTGCGGTGCTCAGGTATAATGCCGCGTCTTCGAATGAGAGCATCGATGATCCATAAACTACGAAATATAGCCATTATTGCCCACGTTGATCATGGCAAGACAACATTGATAGATAAACTGCTTCAGCAAGCGGGTGCTTTGCAGCGAGGTGAAGAGCAGGTAGAAAGATTGCTTGACTCAAATGATATCGAGAAAGAGCGGGGAATTACGATTCTGGCTAAGAACACCGCCCTTGAGTGGCAGGGCCATCGCATCAATATCGTCGATACACCAGGTCATGCAGATTTCGGTGGCGAGGTGGAGCGAATCCTGTCAATGGTCGACTCTGTGCTGTTGATCGTTGACGCGGTTGACGGACCCATGCCTCAAACCCGATTTGTTACGAGCAAGGCGTTTGCCAACGGGCTGAATCCAATTTTAATGGTCAATAAAATTGATCGTGCAGGTGCACGACCCGATTGGGTTGTAGATGAAGTATTTGAACTTTTTTGCCAGCTTGGCGCAACTGAAGAGCAACTGGATTTTCCGGTTGTTTACGGTTCGGCAACTGAGGGCAGGGCTGGTTTATCGATGGATGCGATCCAGAACGATTTGCAGTGTTTGCCCCACCCCGGGTTGATCTGGATAAACCATTTCAGATGCAGATTAGCGCATTGGATTACAATAGCTACGTTGGGGTTATCGGGCTCGGTCGAATCGAGCGGGGAAAGGTCCGAAAAGGGCAGCAGGTCACAGTAATATCCGATAGCGGAGAATCGCGAAAAGGTAAAATCCTTCAGTTAATGGGTTATCAGGGACTTGAGCGGCAGGAAGTCGATGAAGCTGGTGCAGGAGATATCATCTGCATAACGGGTATCGAATCTCTA
>CAZJRI010000218.1:0-7423 GCA_964548025.1 uncultured Pseudomonadales bacterium | reverse complement strand
GCGCACTGTCATGCTCAACATACCGGTGCGTGGAGCCAGTGTTCTACCGGTTCTGCTTCTACCTCCTTCTATGAAGTACTCGACCGAATAACCCCGGACGAACATGAGATGCATATATTCATCGAAGACAGCCCTGTAGAGAGTATCTCCCTGAAAACTTCTGCGCATAAAAAAAGCGCCGCATCGCCGTAGCAATGGCGCGAGAAGAGGTAAGTTTAGGTTTTTACCTGCAGCGATATGAGGCGGGGTTAACCCGTTCAGATAGAGGACATAAGATAGTAGTAGATAATCTATGTGGCTTCTGTGGCATGGGATATAAACAATTTCGTGTGACTCTGCCAGCTCTTTCGGAGTATCAATCTGACTGACTTCGATCCCCTCATATAGCTTGTTCCAGAGCCAGGTTAGGATCGCGTGAAAGAGCCTGATAACCCGATAGGATTGATGCGATGCAACTTCGTTTGCATAGGCGAAAGCTCTCTTCTCGATCTGATGCGGGGGTTTCTCTTCCGAAATCGCCTGATTGGCAATACTCTCCCTGACAGGTGCGCTGGTCATGATCGAGTTTATTAATGTTCGACGATGAGACAAGTCGGGTCCGAGTATTGCCTGTTTCTTTCTGTTGAAATGAACTCTCAGAAGCCTGTGGAGTTTTCTTCTTTGCTTTTCACTATCAGATTCGCTTTCGATGAGTGCATCAAGATTAACGGGTTTGCTGAACTGGACCAGAATATGTTGTGGGTGAAAAAATGCTGCTAATAGCTTCTTGAAGCTGCTTGTTGCCGTCCAGTTTTCAGAGAGAATGAGTTTAAAAATTGATTTTTCTCTGTCAGGTTGATGTCCCCAGAAAATAGAAACGGGAACAATCTTAATAGGCTTTTCGAGACTGAGTTGATGTTCAAACAGACGCAGCATTCTTGCAGAGTACTGACGCTGGGTTTTTCGACCCATTCTGCCCTCAGGGTGGCCAAGAAAGAAAAAGGATCTGTTTTCAAGCTCACTCATGGCGCCAGTAGGCATTGCCAGATTATTTTCTTCACAAGCCTTATCGATTACCAGCAGATCCGCTGTGGATCTATAAGGCATGACATAGCAAACAATGTCGCCCTCTTTGATATCAAGGTAGTTCTGGGTACATCCGAGGATTGTTGGATTTATCCACGCATTAAGCGCTCGGCGCGTTGTTCTGAATTGAAGAGATCTGAGCTTATGTATAAACCCTTTTGACTGCCTGGGTTGATCAATGTTTTCCATCGAAGAGATCGTTTACTGCCTGCATTGGATCTCGGCCGCTTATCTCGACCTCCCATACGCCGGAGTATTTACGTTTGGTTTGTTCAACTACGGCTTCTTTTGTCGACAGCACTGTTGTTCTGAGGAAGACCAGCAGGTTTTGTTTTTCCTGTTTTTTAGTTGAGGATTTAAACAGTAAACCGAGCACGGGAATATCCTTCAGAAAAGGAACGCCTTTCTCAGCTTCGGTCATCTTGTCTCTGATTAGCCCACCGAGAACGATGACCTCACCGTCATCTGACAATACAGTTGTTTCGATCGTCCTCTGATTTGTAATGAGATCAGCCGAACCTTCTGAACCAATGCTTATAGTGCCTGTGTCATCCACTTCTGACACTTCCTGAACAATTTCCAGCCGAATGAGTTTGCCGTCATGGACATGGGGCGTAACTTGAAGAGTCAGCCCAACATCTTCGCGTTGAATTGTTGTAAATGGATTGTTGGCTCCGTTGCTGCCGGTTGTTGTAGAACCCGTTCTGAAGGGTACCTGCTGACCAACTACGATCTTGGCTTCTTCATTGTCCATGGTTGTAATGCTGGGTGTTGATAATAGATTAACATCAGAGTTTTCTGCCAGCGCCTGAACAATAAATGCGAAGCTGGTGCCATCAGCACTTGCCTTGCCTCCCCCCAGGATAGGACGATCACCGAGATCGATAGAGGTAGGATCGCCGCCTGGTCTGAGTCCCTGAAGGATGCCAGCCAATATGCCACTCGGCGCCGTTGTGGCAACAGGTGCAGTAGAACCTGATTTGTCTCCGACTGCCAACTCGGTACCCAGTTCAAAACTGAAGTTCTCTGTAACCTCAACAATCGCCGCTTCTATCAATACCTGCAGTCGACGAACGTCAAGTTGAGCGATGATGTCTTTCAGTTCGCTCATTGAGGTTGGATTCGCACGAATGATAAGTGCATTTATTGCCGGATCTGCCTGAATGCTCGTTTTTACTTTTTGCCCGGATTTGTTTTCAGAATCTTCATCAGCGACGAGATTTTTGAGGATTTCGGCCAACTCCTCAGCATCGGAGTGTGCGAGTCTCACAACCTGGATTGTGCCCGCTCGATTGGTCGGTACATCCAATTGCTCGATGAGGATAGTGATTTTATCCAGAATTACCGGATCGGCTTTTAAAACAAGACTATTGTTTCGCTCGCTCGCAACTATTGTGACCTTGTTCGGACCTTTTGCTCCTTTGCCTATCTGATCAGGTGCCAGTTTCTCAAGCAGAGCAACCATATCTTCGACCCATGCTTCTTTGAGCTGGATGATTCTGGTTGTGCTTTTATCGGCAACGTCAATTTCCTTGATCATTTCGAGCAGCCGGGCAATATTGCTGGCATGGTCACTGATAATCAACGCATTGGGCTCATTTAGCCCGGCCAGGTGGCCGTATTGGGGAATGAGAGGCCTCAGTATTTTTACCAGTTCGACAGATGGGGTATTTTTTACTGCGATTACTCTTGTTATCAGTTCTTCGCTGTCGCGATCATCAGCCGGATTGCTGCTTTGCTTGGCAAGAACCTGCTGAACAATTTTCACGACGTTCCCTGCAGGTACGGCAGCGTAGCCATGAACTCGCAGAACACTCAGAAAGAGTTCGTAGATTGAATCAGAGTCCATCGAGGTACTGGATATTACTGTTACGTTGCCTTTAATCCTCGGATCAATAATGAAGCTTTTTCCGGTGATGGATGAGACCTGGGTAGTAAACTCACGAATGTCCGCGTTCTTAAGATTTATTTTCCATGTTTTTTGATCTGCTGTTTCCTGGGCGACAGCGATAGGGGAGATAACAACCAGTATGCAGAGTAACCAGCATCTGAGAGACGACAATCTGATAGACAACATAGATAGCTTACTACTCATACAAAATCCGCATATTACTGTAATCCGTTTCGGAACCCAACGTGACGACTGGTTATTGAGGAATGGGTACTGTTACAAAGAACCTTCGGGTGTCCCGTTGAACCTCTACTCTTACTCTTTTTGCAGCGATAGTCTGGTCGATCAGCGCCTTGTCATTTGCGATATTTCCCACGGGACGCCCATTTACCGACAATATAACATCGCCTTTTTGCAGACCCGCCTGTCTCAATACTGTCTGTGATACTTCTGAACCGATTCTATAGCCGCTTGAATCTGTGTCGCTGATGGCAGACATACCAAGTTCGGAAAGGACCGACTGGGGATCAGTATTCAGACGCTCCTGGTAAGCATTTATCTTGCTGCCGATACTGTTGTTCATACCTGTTGGTTTGCTGATGCCGCTTCTACTTTTACTTCTGCTTTGCGCGATCTCCTGTGATCTCTTGGCGATCCTTTCTCTAACCTGCCGGAGTCGTGATGCTGAAGGCTGGTCAGAACCGGCAGGCTGCTGTAGTCTCAGTGCAGGTTCTTGCGTCGACAGGAATTGTTGAGTCGTCGGGGTATCGATAAACGATAATTTTTCTATTCTGGTTCCGCGTTTGATCAGAATATGATCGTCAAAAACAGCGTTCAGGGTTGCGTTGCCGGGAAGCTTGTCTCCAATACTCTTTAATTCACCAGACTTACCCTTTTGAGCGACAATTGCCGTTGAATCCTCAGGATTGTCAGCGGTAAAGACGCCTTGAAGCTCAAGGTTAAGACTCGTCTTGGGTGCGTCAATAGCTGCTGGTGCTGTCTTATCTTCGGCTTTCTCTGAACCGAACAGATTGAGCTTTGCAAGATTGTAGTTTTGACCTGGGCCAGTGAGAGAGAAGGGTTGTGCCGAGTCACCTGAGGGCTGTTGTCGGGTATCGTTCAGATTTTCGATGATGAACAGAACACCATTTGCCAATGACAAGCTCATAAGGATGACAAGCAATACACTGATTGCTGTCGTTAATGCCTTGTTGTACTGATTGAACAGTTCAAAAAACGCGTTCAATACTCATCTCCGTCATTGGATCTGGTGGTTTGGATCACAATATCTTCTCCTCAAACTCTAACACAGTGTCCCCGCGCTGCGTATTCTCGCTGACGGGCTGACCCGACGGTAAATTCAGACCAGCCAGCTCAAATAAAGCTGCCTTAACTGAGACAGTAATCCAGCCGTTATGTTTCAGACGTGCATTTAGCAAGGCCGTTCCCTGTTTGTGTACCCGAAGAGCAAGATCGTTCATAACAACGGATATTTCACCTGAAAGGCCAGGCAATTCAAATACTTGCAAGCCTGATCCTGTTTGCGATTCGATTTTACCACCCGCCCAGGAAACCTGGCCTGCAGCCGACAGAACGTGGGTGGAATCAGCGTGAAGCGTGATTTGTTTGAGGCTGAAAGGGCCGGTCATTAACAAACCGTGTTGTTGACTGACGTTATTGATATATTCACTGTCAATGACACCATGAAGTCCGGAAACCCTAATAGATTCGTTCGACAGGCTTACAGACGCCTCAACGTCTATGAAATCACCCGTTAAACTGAGAGCGAGGTCAGCCGAGCCACCGGCTAATGCCATCGGATCAAGTCGAAAGTTAAGAAGACTCGGTGGAAACTCCCGATAGTGCAAGGTTGCCTGACCATCCCAGACAGTACCGCTTACCTGATCTATGACGAGTTCCGGTACACGTTGATTGATCTCGTCCTTGACAAGAAACAAGAGCGTGGAAGCTGGTGCGAAAATCACCAGAAACAGGCTGAAACTTACAAATGCAGCGATCAGGTAAAGCGATATTCTTTTCATAGCAATGGTGCGGATACTAGTTAGTTACTGAACCAGTTGATGATTTTTGAACCGGAATCGGTAATGCGCAGCCACCCCCCTTCGTCTTCTCCGTCCCAGTTGCCTGTACTGCAACGAACTTCCTTCCCCAGGAAATTGAATGCATCCAGTGCACATTTCTCGTCTGATTCCCAGAAACCATCATTGGCTTTAAACCACACAGATGTGAATCCACCCTTGGCGGCCTTTTCGAGAATGATGCAATCGATTTCTGTGGATTGACTGTTTTGTTTGTCTGTCAAAGTACAATGCCGACCATTCTTGAGCGGCTTGATTTTTCTAATTTCGAACTTTTCACCGAGCCAGGCGACAATTGCATCCACACTCACCTGCTTAATGTAAATTTCTAGATCAGGATAGGTTTCACTCATAGGTTATGGAAGCATTTCAATAAGGATCTGATGATACAGGCTGCGAAGTTCTTTGAGCTCCGTGACTGAGACTCTTTCATTAACTTTGTGAATCGTTGAGTTACAGGGACCAAGTTCCACCACCTGGGTGCCTCCTGGTGCAATAAATCGACCGTCAGATGTTCCGCCAGATGTTGAGAGTTCCGTCTCGATGCCCATTTGCGTTTTTATGGACTTCTGAACGGCTTCAATAAGTTCTCCACCCGCTGTCAGAAATGGATTACCGGATAGTGACCATGCTATTTCGTATTCGAGACGATGCTGATCAAGGATGCTTTGTGTTCTCTCTATCAGGCTCTCCTGGGTTGACTCAGTGGAGAATCGGAAGTTGATCATCATATCCAGCTCACCTGGGATAACATTGGTTGTGCCAGTGCCTGCGTGGATATTGGAGATCTGCATTGAAGTTGGAGGGAAGAATTCATTCCCGTTGTCCCATTCTTCTGCTACCAGCCCGGCCATGGCTTCGAGGGCTTCATGGATAGGGTTTCTTGCCTCGTGCGGATAGGCGACATGCCCTTGAATACCAATGATTTTAAGCCTTGCATGTAAAGATCCCCTGCGCCCGGTTCTGACTACGTCGCCGAGAATCTGGTTACTCGATGGTTCACCAATGAGACACCAATCTGGAACAATCCCCCGGGAACTTATCTCTTCAATTACTTTGCGCGTGCCATTGGTTGCATCGGCTTCTTCGTCGCTGGTAATGAGAAAAGCGAGGCTACCCAGGTGAGTTTGATGATTTATCAGAAATTCATCGACCGCGCCAATCATCGCCGCTAGCGATCCCTTCATGTCGGCAGAACCTCGACCGTAGATATAGTTGTCGACAACCCTGGCTTCAAAGGGGGGAGCCAGCCATTCCTCTGCTGGCCCTGGTGGTACAACATCTGTATGGCCAGCAAATACGAAATAAGGTGGGCCATTGCCGTGTGTGGCCCAGAGATTATTGACATCCGCAAAGGGCAGATGTTCGACATTGAAGCCCATACGCTGAAGATGTTCTGAAATTACACTCTGACATCCGGCATCTGCCGGAGATACGGATTGGGCAGTAATAAGCCGACGGGTCAGATCCAATATATCGTTATCGGTTAACAAAAACTGGCTCGCTCGATTATTTGAAACGCTCGATTATCAAAAATATGTCTGCGCCAAATTAGTTATGGGCGTGCAATGATTCGTTTAGTTTTATTGCTTTTAAATTGGTGCGACATTCAACGATACCTGTCTGGGAATTACGAATGAACAACATATCATTCTGACCGGCAAGTTCTCTGGCTTTTGCGACCTTGACGAAATTTCTGTTTTCGTCCATCACCTGCACAGCCGTCCCTGCCGTAATGTACAGTCCGGCCTCAATTGTGCAGCGATCACCCAGCGGAATACCTGTTCCGGCATTTGCCCCAAGGAGACAGTCCTTGCCAATTGACAGAACAATTTCACCACCGCCCGAAAGGGTGCCCATAGTACTCGCACTACCGCCAAGGTCTGATCCGGCGTCCATTGTTACACCTTGCGACAGACGACCTTCAATCATATTGGGGCCTTCTGATCCTGCATTAAAGTTGACAAATCCTTCATGCATTACGGTTGTACCTTCACCCAGATAGGCTCCAAGACGAACCCTTGCTGTATGAGCGATTCGAACGCCGTGGGGTACGACATAATTTGACATCTTCGGAAATTTATCGACCGCTGAGACTTCCAGGACACCACCTTCTGCTCTTGCCTGAAGCTGGGCATCTGTCAGATCTTCCGGGTCGATCGCTCCCTGATTGGTCCAGGCGACATTGGGCAGTTGAGCAAATATACCTTCCAGATTGACATTATTGGGTCTGACATGCCGGTGAGAAAGCAGATGCAGCTTGAGATAGGCTTCTGGTGTCGATGTTAGAGCGCTATCATTTTCTATAAGGCAGGCCACTCTTGGATGGGTTGAATGGCGCATCATGCCCAGTATTTCCTGCTGCCTG
>CAZJRI010000217.1:0-7521 GCA_964548025.1 uncultured Pseudomonadales bacterium | reverse complement strand
CGGCGCACAGAGTGAATCATTCAGTGCTAAAAGTGCCGCCTATATGAAGGAGCTGAAGCCTTCATTGAATGTCATCGAAATGGCTGATGCACAGCATCACCTATTCCTGGATCAACCTCTCGTTTTTATAGATGAAGTGAAGAAGATTCTTTCGGGGTGGGGGTGAAAAAGCGGCTGCTGGCTTCTAGCTGCTGGCAAGAGAAGGATTTTAGGGGAATAAAAAAGGGGCATATTTAGTGCCCCTTTTTCTTATTGCTTGAGTTGCGGTATTAGCAGGCTTCGAATAGACCGGCTGCTCCCATACCACCACCGATACACATACTTACGATGCCGTACTTCTTCTCACGTCGCTTCAGTTCGCGAACGATGTGACCCGTGAGACGAGATCCGGTCATGCCAAATGGATGCCCAATTGAAATTGAACCACCGTTGACATTGTACTTCTCTGGATCGATTTCGAGTTTGTCTCTGCTGTAGAGGCACTGTGACGCGAATGCTTCATTCAACTCAACCAGATCGATATCGTTCATCGTCAGGCCTTTGACATCGAGCAATTTTGGAATTGCAAAGATAGGACCGATACCCATTTCGTCAGGCTCACAACCAGCGACTGACCAGCCTCGGAAATAAGCCATTGGCTCCAGTCCGAGTTGCTCAGCTCTTTCTGCGCTCATAACCAGAGTCATTGAAGCACCATCAGAAAGTTGTGAAGCATTACCTGCTGTGACCGTACCGTCTTCCTCAAAGGCAGGCGGTAATTTGGCAAGACCTTCCAATGTAGTGGTTGGACGATTACATTCGTCCTTGTCGCATATGCCGTCTACGACTTCGGTCTCTTTTGTTTCCTTGTCCACGATTCGCTGATATTTCGTCTTCATGGGAACAATCTCATCATCAAACAAGCCGTTTTCCTGGCCTGCTGCCGTACGCTGCTGTGATAGCAGAGAAAACTCATCCTGAGCTTCCCGTGTTACCTGGTAGCGTCTTGCAACTACTTCGGCTGTATTGCCCATCGCCATGAAAATCGCAGGAGATTTTTCCTGGATGAAAGGATGCGGCTGGGACTTGCCCGGGGTTTGCCTTGTACCGGCTGAAATCGACTCCACACCACCAGCAATCATTATTTCTGAGCAACCACTGGCAATTTGATTTGCTGCGAATGCGATTGAATTCAGACCTGATGAGCAGGCCCGGCTAATCGTTGAACCAGCCGTCGTTATCGGCAGCTTTGACAAGATGACTGCAAGACGCGCCAGATTGCCGCCCTGTTCTCCAGTCTGGCCAGCACAGCCTACGATAACGTCTTCGATCTCTGCGGGATCGATTTTACCGTTTCTGTCCAGCAACGCATCGATACAATGCGCGACCATATCGTCAGGTCGAGTTAAATTGAACGTACCCCGGAAGGACTTCGCCAATCCGGTTCTTACACTATCTACCACCACTACGTCGCGCATGGGCAACTACTCCTCTCCGTTGTGAATCTTTTAATGCGTTTTAGGGAAGGGTATTGTGCACCCTTATAATCCAGATATACAAGGATTGTGTGCGAATGAAAATGAATGATGTATACCAATCAATTGATGAAATCTGGATTCAGACGCCTGCTGACCTGATAAATCATCGAAATCAGCTTGAAAGAGACTGATGTCTCACCTCGTTATACCTAAATATAGCTGTGCCAAGATAGATATCGGTGTGCCTGGATATCAATGCGTAGTGTATAAAGTGCTCATTCTGGCTGATTATCGTCCAGTAAAGTGGAAGTTGTGAGCCCAGGATCAATCGTTTTGATGGATTGGTTGAGTTTGCGGACTAGGGTGTGATATTACAGGGCTCTTACATCTTGATTACATGATCTTACAATTCTCAAAGGCAGATTGTGGTACAACAAATCTCAGATAACTCTGTAATTTGAAACCAATCCGTGGGAACCAGCCGATTTGGACACATTGTCTCAACAAAAGTCACGAGTATATCGCACTGCAACACTAGCAGCGGGTGTCTTTGTGCATCTCATGGTCTGCTGGGCAGTTCTGTCCATCGGTTATATGGACATCGAACCTGTCCAGTTTTTAGGCCTTTCATCTATCGCTTTCGCGGGATTTCTGTTGTTTGCAGTCGCAATAATGATGGAATGGAATCTGGGGCTTTATGACCCTGATATGAATCTGGCACAGATGATCTGGGCCGTCAGTGTTGTGATTATGACTGCGTATTTTGTTACCCAGATGAAACCCGTCGTAATTCTGTCCGGGCTGGCGATGATCGTTCTTGGCACCAGCAGACTGACAAAGAAAGAACTGATCGTTTTTGCACTATATAGCCTTGTTGTTTACATGGTTTCTGTTCTCTATAAGGCGCAATTTACATCCCTGTCAACGGTCACAGAAATTGTTGTCATGATTGCGTTTAGTCTTGTGTTGGTTTTCGGGCCTATGCTATATCGATTCGAATTGGCTATGATTGAAAATACGCTGATAGATAAAAATGAGGAACTGACCAGCGCTTTAAACCGGATCCGAGAGTTGGCCGTTAAAGATGAGTTAACCGGTGCGCATAACCGTCGTCACCTGATGGAGGTGCTGGTTCAGCAGAAAGCCATGGTTGAAAGGCGCAACGACTATACGTTTACTCTGTGTTTTGTTGATCTGGATTTCTTCAAGCGGGTAAATGACAAGTTTGGACACAGCACCGGGGATCAGGTATTGATCAGCTTTGCCCAGATAGCGCTTTCTGTGCTCAGGGAAGTTGATTGTGCAGCAAGAGTTGGTGGTGAAGAGTTTGTACTTGTTCTTGGTGGCACGACTCAAAAAGATGCATTGATCGCAGCGGAGAGAATTCAGGAGAAATTGAGAGAACTTCAGGTGAGTATCATAGAACCTCATTACAGAATAACAGCATCAATGGGCATGACAGAATATCGTGCCGGGGAAGAAGTTGTTCAGACAATGGATAGAGCCGATAAGGCACTTTATGATGCAAAGCGAACTGGCCGTAACAAGGTTGTAATTGCCGAATCAATGCCAGAGATTTAGATTTCAGTTGCTGAGAAGTGCTGTTACACAGATGAGATAAGATGGACCAACGCCGTAACCCAAGATATCCAATTCAGTTAAATGCACTGGTGCATCCGAGTGAGGGACGTTCCTGGTTATGCACGATCCAGGATTTCTGCATCGGTGGCATGCTGTTGATTGAACAGGATTCCGGACGCATCAGGCGGAGTATGCCCAGCCTGGCTGGCAATGAAACAGTCGGTATCCACTTCTCAGTTCCGGTGTCTGGTAAAACAGAGCATTTTCGACTCGAAGGTAAAATTGTTCGCGTATTGGATAATGGCGTCGGTATCAATTTTGCGAATGGTATGGATGACAAAGCCATGACGGCTCTTCTTGGTCATTCAACGGCAGACTATGAAACAGGAGAGCCCTCAGCGGTTGTTGAAAGAGAGCCCTCAGCGGCTGTTGATAGAGAGCCCTCAGCGGCTCCAGTAAAAGAGCCCTCGGCGGCTGTTGATAAAGAGCCCTCAGCCGATCCAGAAAAGGAGCCTCCAGCGGCTCGAAAAAAAGAGCCTTCAGCGGCTCGAAAAAAAGAACCTTCGGCGCCTCGAAAGAAAAAGTCAGCAGCTACTCGAAAGAAAGAGCCCTCAGCGCGTCAAGATAAAGAGCCCTCAGCAAGACCGGGGAAAAATCTTCTGTCACAGGGAATGAAAAGGCCGCTACCGGGAGAGCCCAGGCAAAAGCAACCAGTGCGTCTGCAAGATCAAAATCAACTATAAGAAAAAAAACCGTTGGTGGACGACGCAGTCGCGTCGCAATAACACCTGCTAGCACCAAACGGGTTGTGACGGTTATAAGAAAAGAAGTAGTCAAGATACTGCCCGAAATGAATTCGGGTTTTTTCTCCTATATGGATGAGGAACTGTTGAAGCTGGCTCGCGATGCAAAAAGTAACGCAGAACAGAGTGAATACTTTGCCGCGATGTCTGGTCTTGAGAAATCCAAGAAATCAATAGGCCAGGCTTTTACCAATGAGGTCCTCGACAATATTGACAAACCACGGGATCTGAAAAAGTTACTGGCAGAGAGACGTGCTGCAGAAGCTGAACGAAAAGCGAAACAGAAAAAAAGAATCAAGTTGTCGTTGATCGCTACTGAAGAATTTGAAGACTGGCTTGCTGTTGCCAATATTATCTCTCGTAGCGAAAGGGTATATGAAAGGTATCTCCAGGAAATTCGTACGAGGCTAGGGATGCTGGTGGATGCCTGGGGGCATACTGAAGCCAATCCGATTGGTACCTCGGTATTCTGTCACGCCTTCGATGAGGCGATTCGGCAGGTAGACCTGTCAAAGGATATTAGACAAAAGGTCTACAGTGGTTTCGAAGCGAAAGCCATACCGCTATTCAGAAAACTCTATATAAGCGTTATCAAGATTCTTGAGGAGAGTAACTTATTCCCGGATTACGACGAAGACTATATTACACCGACACCTGTCACAAGCAGGGCGCCTGATAAGAAAGAATCCAAGCGGACGCCGGAACCAGAAGAGAATGAGGGGGATGAAGAAGACGAAGAGAAGGATATCAGGACCGAAATAAAAGAACTAAGAAATGAACTTAGGGGGCAAGGTAATGTTGCCGCTCGACATGGATTCACCAACGACGGACTGGTCAGACATGAGCCAGTGGATATAGGGGAAGCAATAGGTAGTATCTACAGTACTGTTCAGCAACTCGCTTCTATCGAATCAGGTAAGTCCACTGCAAATACGGAAGCAGACTATGTTGGCATTGAGGAGGTTCAGGATTTGCTGGGTGCCATAAAACACCGTCGTGCATCCACCCCGGCGGATCGTCAGAATATCAGAGAAATGTTAGCAGGATCTGCGCGAGCGAGTGATCGGCAACTCTCGCCAGAGGTTTTGCAAAGCCTGGGTGTTGTTGAAAATCTGGTTGATACCGTCGAACACGACCAAATCTTGTCGGCTACTGCAAAAGACTGGATTCGGCAACTGGAATTGACCCTGGATAAGGTCGCTACGAGCAATACCAACTTCCTGAGCGATGAGAATCCCCATCAGTCACTTGAAGTGATCAATCAACTGGCTCGCCTTGGCGGATCTGAATCGTCAGGGATCAAGAAAAATGTCGATAAGATTGTCGATTCGATTAATCAGAATTTTGACCTGGATCCGGAAGTATTCGATGAGGCACTCGATGAACTGAATCCCCTGGTTGAAAGACAATCAAGGGTATTCACCGGCAATGTTCAGCGAACTGTAAAGGCCAGTGAAGGGCAGCAGACTCTGATCAATGCCCAGCGGGCGGTTGTGGATGCGATGACCAGTCAATTAGAAGGTCGCGAAGTGCCGGAAGTATTGATGCGTCTTCTCATACCTGGTTGGCGAAATCTGATGGTCAATACGCATCTTCGTCAGGGGCAGGACAGTATAGACTGGCATGCCCGCATTAGTGAGTTCGGGCAGGTATTGCAACATCTGGAAGGTACCGCTGATCCTACTGCGCCTGAATATCGTGAGACCGACGAGTTAATTGAGCAGATCGAGAACGGATTGGATTCTATTTCTTTCGAGCCAGGCCAGCGATTACCTTTGGTCAACACGCTACGCGAGTTAATGGGAGAAGGAATTGATCGCAAACAGATCCCTCTGGTTGAATTATCTGATGGTTCAATTGCAGAAACGATAGGTTTCGCTGATGTGGTGGAGCGTGATCACCAGCGAGAAGAGATTACGTCTGCCCAGGAGGCGAATCCGGAGTGGCATAACTGGCTGGATAAGGCCAGAGATCTGCACGTTGGTGCCTGGGTAGAATTTCTTGCGGAGGAGGCTGACAGCGAGGTATCGATCGTAGCCTGGATAAGCGAGGAAGAATCAAATATTGTCTTTGTCAACAGACGGGGAGTTAAGACCAACGATCTCGTTGTTGAAGAATTAGCGCTCAAGCTCTTAAATGACGAGGCTCGAATCCTCGAGGAATCTGAATTACCCCTCAGTGATCGCGCATCGCATCGCATGTTGCAGAATATGCATAATCAGCTAACCCATCAGGCTACCCACGATGAACTTACCGGCCTCGTCAATCGTAAAGAGTTTGAAAGAAAGCTGGACACTGTACTGGCTGATGCCAAAGGCAATGACACCCATCACGTGGTTGCCTACCTGGACCTCGATCAGTTTAAAGTAATTAATAATACTGCCGGGCATGACGCGGGTGATCAATTGCTCGTGGCCATTGGTGAACTGCTGGTCGGTAAACTGGCAGGTAACGAGTCGACTGTATCCCGTCTTGGGGGAGATGAATATGGCATTATGATTGAAAACTGTGAGAGAGATTCTGGTTTGTCGGTCATCAAACAACTAGCAGATTCAGTCAAAGCTCATCAGTTCAAATGGGATGGTGATGAATTTACACTGACGACCAGCAGTGGCGTTGTTTTTGTAGATAAGAATATGGAGAGTGTCTCTGAGATACTCAGAGGTGCCGATACGGCATGCTATTCGGCGAAAGATGCCGGTCGCGACCGAATTCAGGTGTTTGAGGAAGACGATTCAGCGATGGAGAAGCGTCGCGATGTAATGGAATTCGTGTCTCAGATAGACGCGGCATTGAAAGATGATCGATTTATTCTCAACTGCCAGAAAATCTCGCCAATAGATCTTGAGAAGGGTGATCGCCCGCACTACGAGATTCTATTAACCGTGCTGGATGAAAATAATGAGCCCATGCCCCCACAGGATTTTATCGTTGCTGCCGAGACCTACAATCGAATGGGGGCAATTGACAGATGGGTCATCAAAAATGCATTCAAGTGGATTGCGGCAAATATTCTCAAGCTTGACGGATTAGGCGCGTTTTCGATCAATATTTCCGGTAATTCTCTGACTGAAGACGATTTCATGGAGTTTGTTCTTGACCAGTTCAATGAAACCCGCCTGCCGACTTCCAAAATCTGTTTTGAGATCACCGAGACTTCAGCTATCGGCAGTTTGGATAACGCAGTAGAATTTATGGAGAAGTTGAAGGTGATCGGTGTGCAATTCTCCCTGGATGATTTTGGTACGGGCCTGTCATCCTATTCCTACCTTCGAAACCTGCCGGTTGATTATCTTAAAATCGATGGCATTTTTGTGAAAGATATCAAAACGAATCCCAGTGACTATGCGGTAGTTAAATCTATCAATGAAATTGGTCATTTCATGGGTAAACAAACTATTGCCGAGTACGTCGAGGATGACGAAATTCTGGAAATCCTTCGTGAAATTGGGGTCGATTTCGCTCAGGGATATGGCATTGAGAAGAAAATGCCGATTACGGATCTTCTGTAGATTCCTCTATAAGATCTAATACGAGTGGTGCCCAATAAAAATAGTCAGATTCGTAGCGTTGGGAAGAAGGGAACTTATTTCCAGAGCGTGAAGCCTGTGCTGAGCGCGCAGATGGGGGCCGCCCAGGTGAGACTACAGGCTCCTGAGTAAGCGAAGGGAGTCGCCATT
>CAZJRI010000216.1:0-7582 GCA_964548025.1 uncultured Pseudomonadales bacterium | reverse complement strand
AATTCTCACTGCAGGGTCTCCTGTATTGTTCTTTATTGTTAGGCAGATAGTTGATTGGGAGAGAGAATAGCAGTAAAGGAACCTAGAGTTAAACTCATGACGATAAACGGTTGTGTGGATTCATCGTTGAGAAAGCGCTGACAGATCCGAACGAGGGACAACGCTCTACCGATGCCTGCTGTTCACTGGTTAGTTGAATTGCCGCTGTGCATCAGAACATGCGCATGGTTCAATGAGCCTAAAGAGTGATTAATGGGTCAGATCCAATGAGCAGAGCCTGGGGCGCCTTTCTATATCGCGATTATCGCTATCTATGGATGGTGTTGATGCTGAGTTCCATTGCCCTGTGGATGAGAATACTTGGCATGGCCCAGTGGCTGTTGGAGGAAACAGGGTCCGCTTATCTTGTTGGCCTGATCGGTGTGGTGCAATTGGTCGTGCAGGTGCCCATGACATTGTGGGCAGGTACGCTCGCTGATCGAATGGACCGAAAGCGAATCATGACCTTTGCACATGGCATGACGGCGATGGCACTCCTGACTCTAGGCACCCTTAACCTGAACGATCTGCTGACGCCAGTTCTGGTTTATATAGGTATTGCCATTACGGCTGGAGCTCATATGCTGGCAAGTCCGTCACGGTCAGCGCTCGTGCCAATCATCATTGCCGAGAAAGACCTGATGCTTGCCGCGTCAACCGATACGGCATCACAGAATGCGGCGGCAATAGCAGGTCCGCTTATTTTTGCTGCCATAGCAGTGTCGGCGGATTTGTCCCTGGTATTTCTGGTCGCTGGTTGTATATCAGTAGTCTCTGCCTTACTGCCATTTTTTGTTCACGCCAAAGGCACAGTAGATGTGCACGAAACAGAACAGAATCTTTCACAGGTTCAGCAAACCCGCGATGGCATTAAATACGTCGCGAATCATCCGATTCTCCCCGGGCTGTTCCTGCTGGACGCCGGTATTACCACTGCGTCTTTTTACAGGGAGATACTGCCTGTGCTCGCTTTGGGTTTGTTTGCCGGAGGAGCCAGCGCGACGGGTATGCTCGGTGCCGCGAATTCGACCGGTGCGATTCTCGGCTCTTTTATAGCGTTGCTGCTGGTTGGTGTCAGAGCAAAAGGTATGCTTGTTTTATATGCATCATTTACCTACGGCATTATCCTGTTTGGGTTTGGCACGGTGAATTCCCTCTGGCTTGGCATGCTGATGATTGGCTTGCTTGGTGCTGCGGATGCTGTAACGGTTGCGGTGCGTCAAACAACCGTCATGTTAACAACCCCGGACAAGATGCGTGGCAGGGCATTTGCACTGATGATTCTGGCAGCTCAAACGGCGAATAACATCGGGACAATCTGGGTAGGTGCCTGGGCCGGATTCATCGGTGCGGGTAATACCATGGTACTGGGTGGGTTTATATCAATTACTGCAACAGCCTTGATCTGGTGGTTCTGGAAGCCCATCCGAGAATTTCGTTCTAACGAGTCTACAGATGATATAAAACAATAGATTCATCGTTTGCCGGTGCCAGTTACTTTACATCACGCCCCTGGTACAGATTTTATATGTCATTGCCTCACTAAGATCTGCATGTAAAATAGGCATAGTGATATCAAATTCTGGCGGGGTTGAAAACAGCTTCAAATAAAATACCCCTGTTGCAAATCAACGCTTCTCAGAGTGTGAAAGCAAGCTGTTGTTTGTTGGGTTGCTCTACACCCACGAACGACACATTGGAGCCGCCCAATGAAGACTACCGATCACAAATTCCTCTCTCTCGCCGGTCGCCTGATAGACAAGCACGGCATGTATTGGACGAGACATCTGAAATCACCCATCGAGCAAGTCTGGTCGATGGTGAGCACCAAACAAGGGTTGGAGACCTGGTGGCTGACTCCGCCAGAGGTTTTCGACCTACGGGTTGGTGGTCTTTTCTCACACCACTGGGACAACACAATTACCGGATTCAGGGAGCTGGACTATATTGACTTCGGTGGACGAAAGAGCAACTACAGTGGAACAGGCGGAATGAGATTCGAGCTCGTGCAAACCCCAGAGCAGGAGACGATCTTCATGTTCCTGGATACATGGGAGCCGAACGCTGTTCCTCTCCAGAATGGTTCATCGACGGAGTTCAACGTTCAATTTGGGGGTACGGGAACTCCCTGGCCAGGTGTTGCTGCTGGTTGGCATGCGATGGTAGATCGACTGGAAAACCAATTTGATACGAATGCTCAAAGCAATACCTACGAAGAGCTATGTAATCTCTACGTCGGCTATCTGAATGATCTCTACAGGTGGCATGAGATGATACAGAGGGTATAAAGCAGCACACGATACCTGTGATTCGAAAATCTGAGGCACCGAAGACTAATGTGTCGTTGCCCGTCTTATGAAGACTACCCCCTACATATCATAAAAGGGCAAAGGCCAGCCGTCACTCATCGTTAGGCAACATGACTTCTGTTAGTGATAAAGATAAAATATTTGCTTATCAACCGAGTCTGAAAACCCAAGGAATGTCGCCAACTGTTCAATGATTCAATGCATTGTTCTTTAATTCGTGATGTGGAATTTGTTAAATCGTGATCTCGCTATACTGCATACGCGGCATAAATATAACTTTGGAGAATATCCTTGAAAGTATTTAAATGGTTGGGGATTGTTGCTGCCGTCTATGTCATTTTCGTTGTGGTATTTGAGGCAGGGTTTCTCGGGTACTACCAGCCGACACTTGAGAGCACCGGCATTCCAATGCTCGTTATTGCAACAACCGATGAGTCGGGTGAGTCAGTTGAGCGAAGACTCGCCCGGTTCGTAACCGATGACAAGATTTATGTTTCAGCTCATCACTGGCCCCGTGGCTGGTATAAACGTGCGCTCAAGAATCCCAACGTAAGTGTTGAGATTGATGGTGTGACATCGAACTATGCCGCGGTTGAAGTAGAAGGCGCAGAGTTCGAGCAGGTGGCAGCAGAACACCCGCTGGGGTTTGTGACCCGGTTTTTGATGGGGTTTCCACCGCCACGGGATATTCTGCGCCTGGATCCTGCAAACTAGCGAAATCTCACTTTTTCTAACAGGTAACTAAAGCCGCTCGTTTAATTTGGCACGGGAGATGGGTTCGCAGTTTTGCGCCTGGTCGAGTGTTATGTGCACTATGGCTATAGTGCAATGTGTCCCAATTTGCAGAGTGACGATGGGTTCGAGGCTTCAGTTGGGTTGTTGATAAGTGTATGTACTGCCAATGCCAGTTAAGATTTCCTGTTTTGTTTTTTGTGAGTTCTTCTTCAACAAGCTCAGGCTTGATCTAAAGGATCAAGATTTCCTGAAGTTCGTTGCTGAATGAGTAGGTACGATTGAACGTGTTATTAAGTGGTGGTCGGGGCTGGTTTTATTGGCTTCTCTTTACTAGCTCATGGTTTGTGTCAGCCACTCTGCCTGGCGAACGGAATCAGAATACAGTGAGTGAGTGTTAAGAAAGCTCCGAAAGGATCAGTCTGATAAATCGGGTTAACGTATATTTTTCAGTTGGATTGTGTGGAATTTCCGAGTCTGACTTATAGAGCCTTGTCGTCGGATTTGACAAACATGAATGATAGTTGGCAAATCCATAAGGATTTGTAAAACTGAGTCCGACCCTACCTCGCTGACTCAGTGAGCATCGTTGTACAGGAAGATAGAGATCTGTCGTCCAGAAATGGATTTGAAAGCATGATTGAAGGTGGGCATTGGGAGTAATCAATACTGAGGTCTGTCTGATTAAAGAACATGTTAACTACATTTGATCGATCCCTGGCAAGCCAGCAAACGGTGCCCGATACGACAAATAAGCACTCGAATCAGTCCTTCGAATGCTCCATGGTGAAGTTAGGCCGCAACCCATGGTGCGGCGTTAGGTAATTAGCATGTCAAAGGTCATAGTGGTATCGGGTCCACCAGCAGCAGGTAAAACCACGTTAACGCAATCACTCCAGAGAGACCTGGGCTTACCGATTCTGGCGAAGGACGATATAAAGGAATCGTTGTTTGACTCTCTTGGATATTCTGACCGCGCATATTCGATGAAGATTGGCAAAGCCGCCTTTGAATTGCAGTTTAAACTCGCCAATGAACTTGTGGCTAACAACGTGTCTTTCATCCTTGAAACTGCCTTCTTCTATGATTCCTCAGCGGATATAGCAAAAGCTGTCGCTGGTGCCGATGTTCTACAGGTCTGGTGCAATGCAGATCTGTCCAAACTGCTCGAGAGGGCAAAGACCAGGCCAAGGCACCCGGGCCATGCAGTCTGGGACTCGGCAGCAGAAGAACTTAAATCAAAAGTAGAATCGGGCACCTATAATGCGCTTGATATTGGCGGTGCATTAATAAGACTTGATACCAATGATTTTGCTGCACCGGTATTCTTGCAGACTTACGAAAAGATTTTGTCCTTCTATGCCTAACGTTCAGATCAAGCTGTTTGTTTCACTTAACCAGGCCAAGGCACGCAACCCCTTGGTCACTTGTCAGACAGGTCAGTAGCGTGAAACTCAGAGCCCTCGCAACGAAACCGAGTGCGCAGCACCACCCAGAATGTATTACATGTACTCAACCCCATGACGATGACGGGATCATTGCGTTTACGGATAATTTCAAAATCATCCTGCATCCCAATCAGAGTTCAATTGGCAGTGTCTTGATAGCAACCAGACGACATGTTGGCAGGATATGCGATTTCAATGTGGATGAATCGGGTGAGTTTATCACCTTGTTCTCCACGCTTGAGCCGGTTCTTGAATCTGCATTTGGCGCTGCATTGTTGAATATGGATTATCAGCGCAACTGGGCATTCAGACAGGAGAATCCTGACCCTCCGTTTTTTGAGGGGAGGCCGAATCCGCATGTTCACTTCCATGTGGTGCCAAGATACTCAAAGCCGGTCAGATTCAGGGGAAACATCTGGGAGGATATGAATTTCGGGGAACCGTTCATTTGGTCAAACATAATTACCCTGGACGGTGAGACAAAAGACGCGATCATAAACACAATTCAAAGCAAGCTTGACCTGATATACGAATGACATGAAAGGAGGGTCGAATCATCATGAACTGTTTAACAAGTGGTTCTATCTATTCCTTGCAATCGTTCGACAGTCTCATAGCCGTGTTAGGCAGCAAAGGGCAATTTGAATGAAAATAGCAATAGTTCAGATGCAGATGAAAGAGTCGGTTGAGGAAAACCTTGCGTCGATCACTGCGAGCATTGAGCAGGCGTCAGAGCTGGGTGTGCGGGTAATGGTATTCCCCGAACTCACTACAACGAGTTGTCACCGTGGCATCAGGAATGAATGTAGCAAGTTGCAGGCATCCCCAGATTGGATTGATTTTATCTCCCGAAGATGTGCCGACCATCAGACCTTCGCCTTTGTCGGTACACCAACGTTTGAGGATGATGAAATTCGGGATAGCTATCTCCTGATAAATGATCGGGGAGAGCAGGGTGGTGAGACCCATAAGAATGGCCTTACCGAATCAGAGAGCATGATATTTTCACCGGGCGCTGATCGTCATGTCTGGACGGTTGATGGCCTGCGAATTGCTGCTGTAATCTGTCGAGAAATTGTCGATCTACCCATTCTAATTAATCAATTGGACTCAGATCTCGATATTCTTTTGTGGCCAGGCTGTATTAGCATCGAGGAATACATCCCTGAAGATCAGGAGCAGGTCAACTACCAACAGGCAAAAAAAGTGGCGCGGGAGTTTGGAGCGCTTCTAATCCAATCGAACTGGGCAAATTCGGTAAACCGCCCTGAAATCACCAGTGCCGGTGGAAGCATTGTATTGTCGTATGAAGGTGAAACACTGGGATTGTTACCCCAGGGCGAACCTGGCTTGGGAATCTACGATGCAGAATCAAGAGTCTGTCATTGGCATGCGCAGCAAGCGTGAGACAGCTAACTTTATGACCTTCTGAGGTTCGATCGAAAGTGAATTCAATGAATGAACCTCAAGTGATCAAATTACCATTGTCCCGCGTCACTAAAGACGTGTGAATGAGCACCTTCCAGTTAATGGCTCAGGTCGTATAATAAGGTCAACGATTCTCGAATGGGGGTTAAGTTAATGGGTGATCCTGAACTGGCGTTTGATAAAGACGCTTATCTCGCGCGCATTCGTCACAAAGGTAACGTCTCTGCCGACACTGATGGTCTGGAGGCGATACACCGCGGCCAGCGTTATAACATCCCTTTCGAAAATTTCGATATCCAGTTAGGCCGTGGTATTTCACTCGAACCGAATCACCTGTTTAACAAACTTGTTAACAGCGAACGGGGAGGTTACTGCTTCGAGGTAAATGGATTATTCCTGAGAGCGCTGCACGCTTTTGGATTCGATGCCCGTGTCTTACTTGCCAGGGTGCATGTCGGTGGAGATGCAGGCGGCCGAACCCACCAGATTTCACTCGTTAACCTGAATGGGCGCGAGTGGATTGCAGATGTTGGGTTCGGTGCCCTCGGGCTTCGTGCGCCTATTCCGTTTGAAGTAGGCAGGGTATCGAAGCAGGATGGGCTCGAATACCGACTTGTTGAAAAGGCACCCTGGGGTTATATGCTGCAACTATCGGGTGATGAGGGTTGGCAGGACCTTTATAGCTTCGACCTTGAGCATGTCTGTCGGAACGATATCGAAGTGGGAAACCACTTCACTTCCACTCACCCCAGTGCGTTTTTTACATTCACCCGAATTGCGGCGCTGCCTTCACCAGAAGGTCAGAGTACACTATTCAATATGCGGCTGACACAAACTGCTGACGGTGAGGAGGACGTTCAGGTACTGCCGGATGACAAATCATACCTTGATACGCTGGAACAACGGTTTGGGATTGTTCTTGATGCATCATACGACTCGCTCAAATCTGTGCCACAGGAAAAGGAATAAACACGCCAGCAAAAAGCGCGTTGGCATAAATACCGTTAGGTAGCCTGGGTAAGAAGTCGATTCTGTCTGTTATTCAATCCTTTCTCCCAAAACCAGCACGCTAGTGCCTGTTTTGAGTCTTACTCTTCGAATGGACCATCCCGCCATGACAGCGCCGCTCTTAGCCCTTCTTCTTTGGATATTTTATTGAATTCAAGTGCCTCGGGTGCCAGATGAGCGATGGCATCATGCTCGAGCGCTATCTGCTGCAAGAGCGTGCGGCCCATCAGTTCCATGGCCTTGTTGACAATATACTTGTTAGCCGTCAAGAGATCCGTGCCAATATGACTCACCCGTGTCGCGAGCGCCATTGCTGCATCGTCAAGTTCTTCTGCTGGTACCGACTCAACAGCCCACCCAATGTCGCAGGCTTTTTGCCCCTCAATTAAATCGCCAGTTAGTAACATGCGTTTGGCCCACTGGGGCCCGACTGAATAAATCCACATATGGGTTGGTGGCGTACCCATGGCTCGAACGGGTGTGAAACCGATTTTTGCATCTTCAGCAACGACTATCATGTCGCAGTGCAAGGCAAGGTCAGTGCCGCCTGCAATACAGTAGCCGTGAACCTGGGCAATAGTGGGTATACGCAGGTTCCAGAGTTTATTCCAACGCGCA
>CAZJRI010000215.1:3908-7640 GCA_964548025.1 uncultured Pseudomonadales bacterium | reverse complement strand
CTACGAAGACTATCTGAGACGCCGGGGCCTAGAGTCCAACGATGGAGATATGGGGAGGGTTTACGGGAGACAGTGGCGACATTGGCGAGGTGTCGATGGACGCGAGATAGACCAGTTGAATGATGCAATCTCTCTTATCAGGAACAACCCGGATTCGAGACGGATAATCGTTAATGCCTGGAATCCAGGTGAGGCAGATGCAAAAGACGTTGCCCTGCCACCCTGCCATTCCTTTTTCCAGTTTTATGTGGCTGATGGAAAGCTGTCCCTGCAAATGTATCAGAGATCAGCAGATATGTTTCTGGGTGTACCGCTGAATATTGCAAGCTATGCACTCCTTTTGCATATGGTTGCGAAACTCACAGATCTCGTCCCCTGGGAATTTATCCACAACATCGGTGATGCCCATATTTATCTGGATGCAATAGAACAATGCGAACAACAGTTGTCCCGATCACCTTTGCCCTTGCCAAGTTTGCGTTTAATTGATAAAAATCAACAATCCATAGACGATTTCTCCATGGAAGATTTCGAACTCGTCAATTACCAATGCCACGAAGCCATTAAGGCAAAGATGGCGGTGTGATAACCGAGAATAAAATGATCTATCGTTACCGAATCTACGAGGGAGTAGAACAAAAATACAGAATCGTAACCGAACACTACAAGAATGCCATGCGTTCGTTACTTGAAGGATTCCCAACCAAGTTGGTCCAGGTACTCGAAAATGCTGAGATCCATAACGAACTGACCGACTTTGAGAAGCAGGAAGTCTATCTAAAGATTACGACGGACATCGACGAAAGCGCAGTATCCCAATCAGTACAACAAATGTTGGACTTATCTGGATTACGCGGCACGCGGCTCAATTAGTTCGATGCAACCCGGCAGGGCAAGATCACTCGATGAATTCGAGCAGGTGCTTGGGCAGTTGTTCTCAGCGGATGACATTGCAGAAGGCTTGAAAGTACAGCTTCGATATGACGACATTGTCATTTCACCTTATGCAAAATGCGGTACCACCTGGCTGCAGCAGATCGTGCATACCCTGCGAACCAGGGGCGACATGGATTTTGAAGATATATCCAGCGTCGTACCCTGGATAGAGATGAGCAAGTTGCTCAACATTGATCTCGATGCAGAACAAGTTGCCAACCCCCGAGCTTTTAAAAGCCACCTTGAATATGCACAAATTCCCAAAGGTGGTCGTTATATCGTATCGATCAGGGATCCGAAGGACGCCCTCTACTCTTCCTACAGGTTTATGGAAGGATGGTTCATCGAACCCGGTACCATTTCGCTTGATGATTTCGCAAGGCGAGATTTCATGCGATCAAGGGCTTACTGGCAGCACTTAAAATCCTGGTGGGAACAAAGAAATGAATCCAATGTCCTCTTCCTCGTCTATGAACATATGAAGCAGGATCTCGACAGCACCATACAGCGTGTCGCGGAGTTTGTCGATGTCCCACTTGACGACGAGTTATTGGATATAACACTGGAACACGCCTCTCTACCCTTCATGCTGAAATACAAGGATCGCTTTGATGACGCGCTGCTAAGGGACTTGAGTGAGGAAAAGTGCAATCTACCGCCGGAGAGCGATAGTGCAAAAGTACGCAAGGGAGAGATTGGAGAATATGAATTTGAAGCAAACCTTGCGATGGAGCTGGACGAGATCTGGAAGGAGGAAATCACAGCAGAATTAGGATTTGCTGATTATGCCTCACTCATTGAGATGGTAAGTTCCGAAGACTAGCGAGGCGATCAAATATCCCGCCAACATCTCCTGACATTAGACTGACATTAGACTGACATCATAAAGATGATCGCCCGCTGGCAATTTTGAAAATCACAACAGCCGCCAATAAAATCCAGAACCACCAAACTGTTTACTGATTATTGCTCAGAAAACAGGTTGGTTTGCCGGACCAGTCAAGCAACTGATCGCAGAAATCTCACAATTGCATCATTCACCTGATCAGGAGCCTCCTGCTGAGTCCAGTGACCAATCTCTGGTATCAATTCATTAATTCGAAGATCGGTTACATTTACCGGCAGATTCTCGAGCGCCGCCGCTGCCATAATAATAACGCCATCCTGTTCACCTGCAACGAACATGGCCGGTTGTTCGATTTTGCGAGGAGAATTTGCAGTTAACTCCCAGGTGAGATCCATGTTGCGATAGTAATTCAGCGGACCCCGGAATCCGTCGATTGAAAACTGCTGGACATAGTAATCAAGGTCAGAAGGCCCGCACCATCCAGGTAATTCACCAGGATCTGTTATATCAGACAGGAGATCGGAGTCGGCAGGTTTTTGATCACTCTGCATGAAATCGCCGTCTCCTGACGCCATGTAGAGGAATTTGCGCAGGGATACCTCAATATTCGCCTCGAACTCAGCCTCTGCAATACCCGGCTGCTGGAAGTAGAGTTGATAAAAAAACACATCCTTGAATATTGCTTTGATATTAGCTAGAGGCGGGGTTTCGCTTCTTGGCGAAAATGGAACTGAAAGTGCGCCAACCGCCGTTACTTTATCGGGATGGTTCAGCGCACAACTCCATGCTGTTGGTGCGCCCCAGTCGTGACCAATAACGATGGCTGTCTCGTAACCAAGTGTAGCAATTAAACCGATTATGTCGTTAACCACTTCGACCTGATTGTACGCTGTTATGGCTTCAGGTTTATCGCTTTCGCCATAACCTCTCATATCAGGCGCAACGCATTTGAAGCCTGCTGCGGCTATGGGTGCAAACTGATGTCGCCACGAGTACCACGACTCAGGGAACCCGTGCAGCAGGAGAACCAGCGGCCCTTCACCCTGCTCAGCTATCTTCAGTTTAATTCCGTTCGTATCGACTCGACGCTCAGCGATTTGGTTGTACATATTCTGCCTCTCAATAAGTTCACATGCCGGATAGAATAATCGAAATAAGCCTCATTCTGAATTGTTGAGGTTAAATCTGATTAGCTACCGACTTGTGATAAAGAGTGGCTCTGACTCTGAGCGGATTCGGTATCCTGATCAACCGTTGCAAGCTGGTCTTCAGCAACTTTCTCAAGCATTTCATCCAACGGCCCAGCCTGCATTGCGACCTGAAGTTGCTTCTGCCAGATGGATCTCAAAGAATTTTGAGCTTCCTGAATCCTGGACTGTAAATGAGTGTGACTTCTTCGGGTCGCCATCGCCGATAGTGAAATTGCGACGTGATAGCTAGTACGCACTTCCATTTCTTCAAGTGAGAGCACGCCGTTGGCCCATTCAAAAAGAGCCGAGTCCAGGCTCTGACTTAAATTGAAAGCAAATGCATCCGGTTCAGTCTCAGATTCAAGATAACCCGCATTAATTGCCTGCTTGATGAGGCCCTTCCAGAACAGATGCGCATTACCGAAGTAAATTGTCGCAATCTCCCCTTCGCATTCCTGGAACATGGAAAGGAGCACAGGCCTGTAGAATTCAGGCTCTGAGGCAGGCATATGGGTTGCAAGTTTGACCGCCTGAAAAAAAAGCATCAAGCTCATTGTTCTGTACTCTAAGCAATTCCTCTCGAAAGTGCCTCAAATCCGACTTGACAACGGCACAAATAATCGCCTGTTTCGATCCAAACAGATTGTAGGGTGTTGCGATACTGACCCCAGCATTTATCGCCAGTGCCCGCATTGAAAAGCCAGCACCCTCCGACTCCTGCATTAACTTTCTGGCGGCTAATATGATGCTGGTTCTCCG
>CAZJRI010000215.1:0-3895 GCA_964548025.1 uncultured Pseudomonadales bacterium | reverse complement strand
TTGATTTTTCTCTAATACTCATCTAACCCTCTAACAGGTGCTGATTGGTTGCTCTAGTTGACATCGTCCCTGTCGTTATCACTCACTCATTGATGTTGCAGCCTTGTATTTGTTGCTGGCCTCAATGCTGGAAGAATTCAGGGAATTGGTTTCTTGTTTAATCAATCGGGTTCAAACTAAATATGAAAACTCCTTGTCAGGATTTTTTCAATCTCCTTTAGATTTTCCCTGGTTGAATCCACGAGGCTCTGATTGGAATAATTGTCAAGCCATTGATCGTAGGTGAAGATTGACGCCGAGACGATCATCCCCGCAATCATACGAGCCTGTAGCGGAGTCATCTCGTAGTCGTGGCTCATGTAGTCGGCAAACAACTCAATCTGTCTTTTTTCGAATTGTAACCAGGCAGGCAGTAGTTCCACCTGGCTCCGCAGATAATATGAGCTATTGATCGCTTTCTGCCCGGCTTGCTCATATTTCTCTGCGAATTCAACCTGTAGTTCATTAAGAAAAGGCAAAAATTTTACCTTGCCCATATTCGATTCGACCCGATTCTGCAATCCCCTGATTGCAGGTTCGCTGAGTGCAGCAAACAGATCCGCTTTTGAATCAAAATGGGTAAATAATGTCGTTACATGAATATCTGCCTCATCCGCGACCATGGCCATTGTAATCTCGGCACACCCGACTGAGGCCACAAGCCCGTACGTCGCTCTCATTATCCGCTTTCGCGTTTCAATTTTTCGAAGCGTACGCCTTGGATACTTTTTGGTTGCAAGAGCTGTAGACATAAAACTATATCGGAATTACCGGGCGAGAGGTAATTCTATTTGAGTAGAATTATCTATTCAACCCGATTAATCAACTTCAGAGGCGCAATATCCAGTTAGCGGCAAGATTAGCCACCAGACGGGTTCTATGTCATGGCATTAGTAAAAAAAAACCCCGGATAGTTATGCTATCCGGGGTTGAGAATAGACACCTGGCTCAGATATGACATCTGAACCGGGTGAGGTTCAGTCGCTGTAGCGGTAACGAATATCAATGCCGTAGAACCTTGGTGTCAGGATCGAACCTGTCTGACGCCAGTTTGTCCCCTCACCTGAATTACCCACGCCACGGACGTTCTGTTCATCAGTCACATTGTTGACAAACAGTCTCGCACTCCATCTCTCATCGGGATCTCTCCAGGTAATACTCAAATCAGCTCGATAACGATCAGGTATATAGTCCAGCTTGTACTTATAGCCCTGTGCATACTGATCTCCGGTATATGAGTAGCTGGCCCAGAATACGAAGCTACCGATGTCAGTAGGCAGATCATATGAACCCCAGACGGTAAACTTGGTCTCGGGGATTCCCTTCAAAGACTCACCCTCTGCATTAACAATGAACATATCCTGGTATTGCATGTCCAGTGCGCCGTTTAGTCCGGTGCCTGTGCCGAGTTCCAGTGAATCAGCAGGATCAGCAGGATTAAACCGGTAATCGCAGTTAGGCGTAACGACCAGTTGGATGTTGCAGGAATCAATGCCCGTCGACGGCATCGTCTGAACATAATCCGCACTACCATCGTCATTCAGATCAACAGCAACGCCTCTGATAGTCTTACCTGATGCTTCACCGAACAGAGACCTTGGATGTTCCTGGTCGTAGTTAACCGCCAGGTAATAGTCGTCTGAATATTCGGTATCCGTATAACTGTAATTGCCACCGAGGGTAATTCTGTCAGTGGCTGCCCAGAGTGCTTCGATCTCAAACCCTGTATTACGAGCTTCAGGCGCATTCTCAACGATATTCACCGTATCATTGCGGTTTCTGTCGTATACGTTCACCTGATCCTGATAATTATCGTATTCGTAGGTGTAGAGCGAAGCGTTTATCTGTACCGAATTGTTAAAGTGTAATCCCTTGTAGCCAATCTCATAGGCAATCACCTCTTCCTGATCGTATGAACGAGGCGTAAGACCCGTGCTGTTCAGACCGCTTTTTGCGTCAAGTACGCCCAGAGAATAGCCGCCAGCACGGTATCCCGATGTCACTGAAAAGTACATCAGAATGTCGTCGTTCGGTGTCCAGTCCAGATTGACTCTGAAATTCGTATCACGCCAGGTATCGCTTCCCGCGACGTGTGAGTTATAGCTGATAGGAAAACCCTGTAACAACAGGGGATTGGCGCAGGTATCCTGCTCTTCAAGCGGGCAGGTTGGCGTAAATTCACCAGTTGCCTTGTCCCATGATGCATTGCCCATGGCAACGTTCACCCACGCGAGATCAGTCAGTGAGTTTCCACCCGCAGTTGTTACCGGCACCGGAACACCGCCTGGTACGAATGGGCTGATAGGGGTTCCACCGGCATCAAGTGAATTGCCCAGAAGGCCTAACCCCTGTAGAGCAGCAACACCACCGGGGGAAATAAAGAACCCGGTAAAACCTGTTGCGAAAGTACCGCCAGGACCGGGGAAGAACTCAACCAGGCTAACGGAATCAAGATTTGGCCCGTATGAGTAGCCGGGGAAACCTCCAAAGGGTGCCAAATTGACCCCATCAAATGCTGAGAATGCGGTGGTGGCACTGCCGAAGCCACCATTGACTTCTGTATATCCGCTTATAAATTCCCTCGCATGTCTCTCATCTTCGGCATAACGAACGCCAAGCACCAGGGCAAACTCTTCGTTTATATCCCAGGTTGCCTGCGTGTAGACCGCTGTTGCTCTATTCTTGAGCGTTGTCTTGTTCGAATAGTAATCACCACGCTCATCGCCGAACCAGAATCCCGGGACATTTGATCCTTCAGGCGCCTGGCCAAGCCTCGCATGAAGTCCTGTACATTCAATACATTCACCAACAGCAACCGCAGCACCATTGGGTCTGAAAGTGGGCTCTGTCGCAACATCATTTGGGTCGTTAAGGAATCCCAGATCATTGATGAAAAACGGATTGATGCCGTATTGAGTCGCATCAGTGTAGGTAGCAGGATTAACAAATCGCTCCGTATCGGCCACTGCGAAGTCCTGAAACCTTAGTTCATCAAACAGATAAACACCTGAAGTAATACTGATGCTGTCGGTGGGATTCCAGAATAACTGAACCTCATGAGACTTGCTCTGCGTATCAGCCTCTACAATTGAACGCGGTTTTGTATACGGGCTGTCACCATAGCCAGTCATAATGTTGTATGTGTAGACAAAATCATTAGTGCCGAAAATATACTTCAATGACAAGTTGTCGCTGATATCCCAGTTGACTTCGTTCTGACTCGCTCGATGTTCGAACAGCTCATGCTGACAATTTCTCTCTGTATACGGATATGCACAGGAACCAGTGCCCGAGTCAACCAGATCAACCTTGTTGTTAGGATCATCTGGAGATGCTCCCTGTATCAGCCTGAGACTGGATGCCTGACCATATGCCTGGTTCACAAGGAATGATTCCGGTGCAGAGTCCTGACCGGGGCGGACATATCGACCGGTAAGTACCTGACCATTGGATGCTGTAAAATTAAACATCTCCTGGACCTGACCATAGTTGCCAAGACCAAGTGACTGCGAGGCCAGTACTTCAGCGTCAGTCGCAGGTCTTCCGATACCCGTTATCGAGTCAATAATCGCAACTTCCTGCATGCCGCTGCCGAATGTATCGGTTCGTCGCTGACGATCCCGTACATTGCCTTCCTGAAGTATGACACCCGCTCCTATCACCCTGTCTGAACGCCTGTCATTGCCACGGACTTTGACGGTAACTGCATCATTTACATTCCAGGTTAGTGCCAGTGAAAAGTTTCGATCGTCAACTGAATTCGCATCCAGTGAATCGTTGATTCCATCCTGTGTACCATCCCGATCCCGTTTTATTGCGAGACCACGAAATGCCAGTGTGTCCTCGATGAGGGGAC
>CAZJRI010000214.1:0-7647 GCA_964548025.1 uncultured Pseudomonadales bacterium | reverse complement strand
AACAATCAAATAAATAGTTATTCGCCTCTTGAGCGACCATTAAAGTGTTAGGCCATTAGCATGAAACTGACTAGTTGGAAGCAAGTTGCAGAAATTCTATCTGGATTAGCGGTGATAGTTACGTTGATAATCTTGATCCTCGAAATTCAAGAAAACACCGCTGTTACGAAAGCTAACTCTTACAGTAACAGTGTACAAAGCCTCAATGAATGGCGTTACGAGATAGCTGGAAATCCTGAACTCTCTGACATCTTCCTCAAACACTATGCTAAGAACGTGGGAGATCTCACTGACATTCAACACCAAAGACTTATTTTTATGATGTCCGCACTTTGGGCAATCTATGAAGATGCGTTCTATTCTCGTGGTTACGATACATTAGGTTCCCAAGAATTTGGTCGTTATGAAGTTCAAATTTGCTTTCATTATGAATTAGGCAAGAAGTCCGGTACGCGGGCTGCTTCAGCATCTAGAATCACTGATAGTTTCAAGAGACATATTGAGAATGCGTGTGCGCAGTGATAAAGAGATGCCTAACATGCAGTTTAACTGGGTGTTATACCTCATGAGATTATCGTGCTAGCAGATGACAAGGATGTAATACGTGCAATAGGTTATGTGACGATCTACTCATCTTATGTCGAAGGATACTTGGATGACTTTCTCGAACAACTGAAGCTAATCTCCAGTGACACGTCAGATACTGACAAGCTTAAGGTTTCAGAGAAGGCGAAATCCTGTAAGCGTCTTGTTCGGAAGCTTGCAAGTGAACCTAAGGGTCTGTGCGATGTGCTCGATAAATGCATATCTACGTTGAAGCACCGAAACGAAATTACACATGGGCGCATCTATGCTGGATTGGGCGGGCAGTCTGATCGTTTAGTGTCCAATCGAGATGGATCAGCGCGAGACATCAACTCATCTGAAGTTTATGATCTTGCCAATGGACTTGATGATCTTCAAAAATCATTTCAAGCGATGTCACTCCGATTAGGGTGGGGACGATCGATTGACGAGGTATAACAAGGTGTTCAATTCGTTCGCTCTCGCTCACTGGGACGCGCAAAACGCAGCGCGTCCATTAACACGACGTTATACGCTTCTGAGCCAAATCGTCGCCCGTGAGCTAATTCAGTTATGAAATTTCGCAATTTACATCACTGGGAACTGAGCGATGAGATTGTAGGTTTGGTGTACTTTGCTCAACGCTTGGATGAACTGCTTTTCGATTTCACTCTTGATTCTTACAAACCACCTGCTCTAAATCCCGTTTCGCTTTGTCGTGAAGCGATTGAGTTCATTGAAGATGTCGAAGCAAACGAAGTGCCTACCGCAGGACTAGCTCCCATTCTCGAAGAACTAATGAGCGTAATTGGACAAGACCCGATTTCCAAATCCCTACTAGATCTCCCATTGAATCAATATGTACTCAATCATAATGACACACCACCTCATGACACCAAAATCAGGTTAGAGGTGCTACTCCGAACACTCGATTCCTCTCTCTACTTTTCTGAAACCATGGACTTTCTCGCGGATTCTGTACTTCGAAATCACAAGAAGGACATAGGGCATGGAGCGCGGTTGTTGGTGTCTTTGCTCATCGACCAAGGAATGAGCAAAGCCTATCTTTACCAGAAATCGCAAGACTTCTTCTTCAGAGGATCCATCGGCCCAGCAAGTATCTCGAACCCTCAGGATATCTTGTCTTTCTTTGATGAAATCGCACCTGTATCTCATGAGTTTGATGTCTTCTTTATCGTTTCTGATGAGATAAAGCTGGTTCGAGATTCGACTGAATTGTTCCAAATTGAAATTATAGATGAACTTCCTGATGACATCACAGAGCTTGCCAACGAATGCAACTTCACTCCTAATGATTCTGAACTATTAGTTCAAATTGGCGATATTAGAGCGCTCGATTGTTTTTCAGCTAGAAAAGAAGCTGAGCGCAAGATTGACATGCTTCGAGATTTGTACACACTGTACTTTCATCGGAGTGAGCTATCCTGGCGCCATGAAACACTGATCAGCCAGTGTTGTATTGACGCGCCTGCACAAGTATTCGCACCGAAAAGCCCAATGCAGAAAGCATTTGACTCAACCCCAGCGTATGCATCGAAGCGACTGAAGTACCTACTAAGGAATCTCTCACTGCGGCGGGACGACGGACAGAGCTTGATGAAATTTCAGCGAATTGTGGATCTCCATGGCATATCCGTTACCAATGAGGTACCCGAGAATCAGTTGTTGAATTTGTGGATCTCAATGGAAACCGTCGTCCCTACTGGGCGAGGCAGGAGCAGCACAATTGGCCGAATGGTCAGAGCAATTGAACCCTTCGTTCGATGTACCTACGTTCCGCGACTCGTAGAGAGAACCTACTACGACCTTACTCTTTGGAACTCTTTTGCCACCCGCAAAATCCTCCGGAAGGTTCCTGACTCCAGGGGTGAGAAAGGCCACACGAAACTATTGGCGTTGCTAACAATTCCAGACGAAACACACACCTCGCTACTCGATGAGTTGTACGTTGAACTAAAGGATTTTCATCTGTTACGGAACCGGATATTCCAACTTGCAGAGAGACTTAGTTCGAATGATTCGATCTCAGAAATGATCGACCAACATGCGGAGCGAGTAGCGTGGCAATTTCGCAGAATCTACCGAACGCGGAATATGCTTGTTCACACGGGAAAGGCGCCGCGCTATCTGGAAGCGATTATCGAAAACGGACACGACTATCTAGACCTCATCCTGGATGCGATAGTCGCATTGTCATGCGGCCCTCACAATATTCGGAGTTTAGATCAGGCCTTTGAGTTTCAAAAACTGCAAATGATTCGTATGGATGGTGTCTTGAAAAAGGATGCACCTTTAGATTGGGACTGCATAGATGTGTTTTTCGGCCCCGATTGGCTATTGAACCCAACTGCTTAACGGAACTGTGAAAGTATGAGTGTCAGCACCTAACAAGGATAAAAAATAGGGACACACACCAAAACAATACAATCTCGTTAGAATAACAGTTGAGCCGTTTCGATTGTTGTTCCAAGGGTAGTCGTCTTGAATGAGGTAGGGTTTTTTAGTGTATCGCGGTATGAATACCGGCTGAAAGGTGGTCAATCTGCGATCTAAGCCATAGCATTCCCGGCACGACGCCAACCATGCCTTAATGCCCAGTCCTGTAGTTCACCCACTAACCCATAGGCACGCTGTCGTTTTTTGATACTGGCAACTCGATTGAACCAGACAGCCTGCTCATCAGTCTGACCTGTATCAGTGGACGGACTCAGCATATGCAGTTGATGGATGTAATCTTCTAAAGCCGGTAATTGAAGTTTTAATCGACCGGAAGCGCCTATACCTGATACCAGGGGCTTCATAATCGCCTGAAGCTTTTCTGCTGAGTTCTCAAGGTGCTGCATTCGCCTGTATATTGATGTGTGTTCATAGTCTTCAATGGCATCGCAGATATTGGCACGCACCGGATTCAGGTCGACATAAACCATCGCAGCCAGTACAGCCTGTTGACTCAACAGAGCGCCAGAATAGAACCGACCCTCGAAAAAATGACCAGTACATTCGTCTTCGCGGTTAGCCCGCCATGCAACAGGTTGTTTGAGATGCTTCATGAAGGCAGACAATGAACCGAGCGTTGTTCGCATCTGCTCCAGCCTGACGGGGTTCTTTAAGATTTCCTCCCGCCGCGCTGCCTGGATGGCATCGAGATCCTCGGGATAATCAGGTGATACGCGAGGCGGAAAAGCCTCGGTCCAACGTCGAGCGACCTCAGCTGCACTCCAATCGCGACAGGCTAGGGGATCAAAATAAACAACCAGATGAAAGTGGTTGCTCATAATGGCATAGCCATTGACCTCAACTGCGAAATACTTCGCCAGGTGAAAGAGTCTTGTTTCTAGCCACTTTTTGCGGTGATCATACTTCTTCCGACTGCGTTTATCATAACCACACAAAAAGGCGCGACGAACACACCGTGAAACGAGGTGATAGTACATCGGTAATTCATTGTCGACCAATTGCGAACGAGGGGTTGTCGCCATGGGTTGATATTGATGAGACCGCGCCAAAACTTCATGCGATTAGCGATGCAACAATTGTAGGTATTCAACACAATTGACTGTGAGCTGTTTCTTGATGGCAGTAGTCGAGTTTTGGTATCTGTCCCGTTTTTCCGTTTTTCCAGACGGAGAGTGAGGAAAAAAATGAGGGACACCGTGAACCTCCTTCTTTCCTGTCACTATATTTACCGTTTGTTATGTTCTCTTAGTGAGAGAACTTCCCTTCTGATCGCACTTATTGTTTAGTGCAAGCTTGGTGCAACCCAATGGACGATGAAGACACAGCTTCTCTTGGTTACTCTAGTTTGATGCTGAAAAAAAGAGGTTCGAGTAACTGACTTGGGTGCACCAAAAAAAACGGCGATCAATTGCGGTGAGAAAGAGATGCGAGAATGTAGAAATGATTTCGCGATGGATTTTCGATAGTCCTGGTCGGTTAAGTTATCCACCACGACAACAAACTTGCGACATTATCGTCAATTTGGCGACAAAGTAACGAAGAGCCAATTAGAACTAAAAAGAGGGGTGGCACTAGGTGTTTGAAAACGTAGGTAAAAAATATCAAACAGTTTGTTATTCGATTATCTGGCGACCAATAACGTGTTATGTACCCTGAGTGCCTGCAATAATGAAGTCGCTCGCCGTTGTTGAAATATTGATCGCAGTTTCTGTGTTAATAGCATGCACTTATCTAGTGGCGACTGACTTCAACTGTCACAAAACTTCTCATGATTGCCCGGGAATCGCTTTGTACGCAATATTCTTCTTTGTTCCTAGCGCGATGATTTTGGCGATTTCCGCTGTCTGGTTGTTGAAGGATCGCTCCTGGTGGTCACAAGCCTCCCTGATCTGTATTCCGATATGGGCGGCGATGTTAGTCTGGTTGGTAGAATCGGTGTGAGGTACATAACATGAAGTTGAAGTCGTTCGCTCCTCACGTAGCGCTTTCGGGCTTCTCTGATCAGGACTGCGGAGTACAACGCGACCGCTTAACGAGGTGTTATATTGGCTTCTGCACTTGATATTAAGATATGACTCACGATATTAAATTGCTACACGAGGTCCAAAGGTGAATGATCGCTTCTTGATTCAACTGGCCATCTTATCTCTTTTGTTTCTGCTATCTGTTCTTGGTTATAGACTCGTTCGTCGGACCAAGGAAAAAACAAGGAAAACCTATGTGGGCAGTGCCGCGAAATCGATGAGCTCACTATTCTCGCCGCATCAAAGTTACATGAAGGAAATGGAGGGTATGATAGTGAATGAGGTTTATAGGACAGAGCCGCGGGACGATGACAATCAGAATTATTGACCGGAACATAACATGAGATCTAAGTCGTTCGCCCTCTGGCTCACTCGGACCGCCTAGTCGCCGCTTCGCGTCGATACGGCGGCCGCTTGACCAAGTGTCATGTGTCCACATCATGTTGACGACTGAGGAATGGAGACATTTGTCTGACGAAGAGAAGGCAGACATAGCGAGAACATGGCATCCCTACACTGAGGACGTTGACCGCCTGATGAGATGTATTGTTGAGGAATTCAAGATCTGCTACGGCCATCTGGAATAATTGGGGTCAGTGTAAAATCTACATTTGACCCTTGGCCTTTGGACCTCGTTTCCGGTGAAACTGCGGTTGACCAGTCTGCTCTTCGCAGTTCTTCCAATTGCTTGTGAATCTTCTTAGTACCTAACATATACCTGATTTCCTGACGCTGTTTGATATCGTAAATAGCGTCTCATTCAGCTGGTGTTCAGAAAAAGTTGATCGCCGATTTGACGTGTACCGGTAACTCCGCATTCTTAAGCGCTATTTTTACACTGACCCCAATTATTCCTCATCATCAGACTGGCTCTTTCTATCTTCGTGTTCCACTTTTCTGTTGATTGGAAAGAATGCGGACTTAATTGAATCCAAATCAGGAGCAAGTATAGCTACTACCACTCCCAAGCTAACAGTTACCCATGTCGGCCAACTGAACCAAACAACCCAAATTAAAACGACTGCAGAAATCCAGGCTATTGTGTACAGAATTATGAATCGTCTATTGGTTAGTCTCATATAAGTTGATCCTAATCTAGCAATACCGAAAAACCTGCACTTACATGATCTCTCACGGTACAACCGCCTTCCGTCTCTGTCGCGTTGATAATTGATCCAATAACAACCCCAACTTCAAACAATCCAGAAACAATAACAAAATTTAATACGCTAACTCTAAGAGCAACAGCTAGCTTCTCTCGAAACTGGCCAGTAAAAATGAACTGACCTAGTTGCATTAAGGTTACTCCGCCAATAGCCCGAGCGGTGATCTTTGCTGTACCCACCTCAACACCAACGGGAGCTGCAAGCCCCGGAATAACTTTGTTTGTATCACCAAGGTTTTGAATGACCCGCTCGATATATGTATCCAATCCCAATGGATCAATTCTCATGATTGGTGAGTTCTCCACATAAATACTAGCGTTAACTCTACCGACTAGACCAATCGGATGGCTCTGAATATACCTCCCCAAACTCGGATCGTATTCCCTAAAATAGTTATAACTCAATCCACTTTCTAAATCAGCATACTGTCCGGGAAATCGTATTGGAATTTCAATACGCTCAGTTGTAAACATGACCTCGCCAAATGGCGATTGTTCCATGTCCAAATGACGTAGAGTTAAGGCAGAGAATACAGGTGAGTTTTGTAGGATACTTTGGATATGCTAGATGTTCAGCCTTTAGAGGAAACAGATTAACCCGCACCTCATCATGTTACTTTCTTCAGGAGAATCCACCCTGAGCAACAACTGTTTAGGTTACAACATCAGTTCGTGAGGTGAACGTTGGCTGTGACAAATTTGAAGAAAAGTGCCCGGCATAAACGAACACGATGATTCGAGAGAGTAGCTCTTAAGGCAGCTCACAATCACAGTGAGGACATCTCTTTCTCCTAGAATAATTGGGGTCAGTGTAAAAATAGCGCTTAAGAATGCGGAGCTACCAGTACACGTCAAATCGGCTACCGACTTTTTATGAACACGAGCTGAATGATACGCTTATTTACGATATCGAACAGCGTCTGAAAATCGAGTTTGTCTTAGGTAATGAGAAGATTTACAAGCAATTCGAAGAACTGCGAAGAGTTGTCTGGTCAATCGCAGTTTCACCGAAAACGAAGTCCAAAGGCCAAGTGTCAAATGTAAATTTTACACTGACCCCAATTATTTCTCGCCGACGTCCTTATAGACTAAGATCTTTCGCGATTGCGTCGATAACCACTTCCTGATGCGGTTGCAATACTTGCCAGTCGACATCTGTCTCCGTTGCCAGCGGATCAAAAACTACAGCATTGATTCCCAAAAGCGCTTCGACGGTCGCTACCCCACAGAAAGGCACATACTCCGCTGAATACCCACCTTCATGACTTAACACAAGACGACCGGAACAGAGTTCAGCAGCAGCGGCTTTTAGCTTTTCGGTCATGGAACGAAAATGGTTGGAGAGAAGCATCTGGTGTCCGAGCGGATCGAAGTAGCTTGCATCAAAGCCGCAGGCGACGACAATCAGTTCCGGTT
>CAZJRI010000213.1:0-7669 GCA_964548025.1 uncultured Pseudomonadales bacterium | reverse complement strand
AAAACTACAAACCAACTGATTACAATTTAGCGAGTGCACTCAATCGACTGGATCGATCGGAAGAATATGCCAGCATATTGTCTCGCAGCAGGGGTTGGGAGAACCGTCAGTTGCTGATGCGAAAAGCGCATGAAGATCCTGATTCTCCAGCGCTTGTGCCGAGGTATGAGACAATCGGGGAACAACTCACCTCTACCCTGTACAACGCCTGGGGAAAGGGGGGGCTAGCCAATCCCGTTGACGGTATATCGTCGATAGGTGTTCTGGCACGAATGATGGAGAACTATGATCGGTTTTTCCCTGCCGTGCAGAATATTCAAGGTAGAAATCTGGCGAGTCAGGCGGACGACATATCGACAATGCTTGATGATCACTTCGGTCAGATTGACATCCCGATACTGTATTTTGGTGCGACCAACCTCGGTGGTGACAGCCTGATGAATGGCATTTATTCCGCAACTAAAAGTGGTTCCAAAGATGTTACGATCAATGTTCTGGAAAATCATGGTCATGTTGATGTCCTGGTGGGAAATCAGGCAAAGGAATTGGTCTATGAAGTTGTTCTCAAATGGATGCAGGAAAGAAAACCCGAGGCATCGGAGCTCGAATAGTTTGAAATATGTCTTGCTGATGCTTTTGTTGCTGCCCGGCATCCTCGAAGCAGCGCAGGATGATGAAATACTCGGGCTTGCAAGAGACGTAATAGAACGAGTTCGTTTTGGCGCGCTAATTACGGTTGACGCAAATGGACAGGCCAGGTCCAGGATTGTAGATGCCTTCAAACCTGATCACGATTTCGTGATCCATGTGGCGACTCGCCCCAACACTCGGAAAATAGCGCAGTTGCGGTTGAATCCCTCGGCGACACTATTCTATTTTGATCCCGAGGATAAGAACTACGTTTCCATCATGGGTCAGGCAGAACTCATCGAAGACGAGGCAACCAAGATTCGCATGCGCAGAGAAGCAGACAGTGATGGCCTTTATCCGAATTTTCCGGACGACTACCTGTTAATACGCATCAAACCGTTATGGCTTGAAGGTATTCTGCCAGGTTATCGTGGTGACCGTGAAAACTGGCGACCGGTCAAAGTAAACCTCGGTGGATCTCCCGACAAAAAATAGTTGTTGGTCGTGTGCTTTCCCGGTCAGCCGAATCGAAATCCGTCGTAGTCATTGCTGGCACATTCGGAAAGCCACTGCCGGTACTTGGGCGCGCCGCCGAAATAGACCATATGCCTTAACTTGTCGTGTCCATCGACATTGGAGTTGTAGCCTGTAAACCAGGACTTGGTGGAGCTTATTAGTGAACCGTCATACATGCTCTTAACATGATCAGTCCACTCTTTCTCACCTTCCTCTGTCGCCTCAATGCGCTGATACTCATGAGCACTCATGTACTTGATAAGTTCCATTGCCCAGTCAACCCCTTCCTCAATTCCCCGGGGGAAGTTTGTTGACACTGTTCCTCCCTGTGGACCCGCAAGGGTGATCATGTTTGGAAACCCAACTACCTGAAGACCAAGGTAGGTGATTGGACCGTCGTGCCATTTATCGGCTAACTTCTGCCCGTCGACGCCGGTGATATCAATCCGATCAAATGCACCGGTTATGGCGTCAAATCCGGTAGCGTAGATGATCATATCGAATTCATAGTCAACATCTGACGTTTTAATGCCTTTTTTTGTTATGCGCTCTATAGGAGATTCATTGATGTCGATCAGATGTACGTTGTCTCGGTTATAGGCCTCATAGTACCTGGTCTCAAGAGGTACCCGGCGTGTACCGAACCCATGATCCCGGGGGATCAGTTTTTCAGCGGTTGCCTGATCCTTCACCCGCTCTCTAATCTTGTTGGCGATGAACTCCGAAAACTCCGCATTAGCCTCCGGGTCAACCAGCACGTCTCTAAAGTTGCCCAGCCAGACGCCAAATCCCGGTGAAGCATACAGGTTCTCCCAGAATTCCAGTTTTTCTTCTTCGGAAACCTCTGCAAATTCACGTCGATCAGGGCCATGGATAAATCCACCGGGTGTCTCCTTGCAGCGTTCGAAGATTTCATCATATGACGCTTTGATCCTTGCCTGCTCGTCATCGTCAATCGGGGTGTTGTGCAGTGGTGCGCACCAATTCGGGCGCCTTTGGAAAACAGTTAGCTCATCGACTTTGTCGGCAATCTCTGAAATCACCTGCACGCCGGTTGCGCCTGTGCCGATTACAGCTACCTTTTTACCCTCATAACTCAGAGGTTCCTTTGGTGCATAGTAGGTATGGTAGGACTCACCTTCATAGTCATCAACACCTTCGATCCTCGGCATTGTGGGTGCAGATAACATGCCGATCGCAGTCAGAAGATATCTAGTTGTCAGCGTTCGACCATCCTGCGTGACCAGATGCCAGCAGTCGGTATCCTCATTGAACGTTGCGCTTTTAATATGAACACCGAACTGCATGTGTTTACGCAGATCAAATTTGTCCACCACATAGTTCAGATACTTTAAGGTTTCAGGCTGACCCGCAAAATTTTCACTCCAATTCCACTCCTGAAGAACCTCTTTCGAGAATGAATATCCGTAGCTCCAGCTCTCGGAATCGAATCTGGCACCCGGATATCGATTCCAGTACCAGGTTCCTCCCGGCCCATCAGCCAGTTCCAGCACTGTTAGCTTGATATCCAGTTCGAGTAGTCGGTACAACATATATATGCCGCATACGCCAGCACCGATTATTATTACATCATGTTCAGGGGTTTCATTGACGGTTGTAGTCGATTGTGAAGTCATTGCCGCTCCTGGTTAAATACCTCATTGGTTTCTTCGTTTAACGCACCTGTTCAATAATACATATTTCACCCATATAACAGGTGAAATACTGAAAAATGATGTGTTGGTCTGTCTAGTCTCTCCTTTTTTGTATTTGAATGTCTCCTGTTTTAGGTCTTTTGAATTCAGCGAGCCGCGATCGGTACTGTGCCGATTACATCGTCGATGACCAGTTCTGCAATTTCATCCGAATTGAGTCCGGCGATATCACTCAGCACATCGAATACATGCTCACCGAGCAATGGCGCTCGTGTGTTAGGACCGGGTCCGGCGCGACGGAAGCGATAGGGCTGGTTGGGATAATGCTTTAAACCCAGTCCCGGTCGATCCTGCGGGAGGAAACTTCCTCTCGCTTTCAGATGTAGGTCCTCAAGCAAGTCGGGTCCTGTCATGACAACACCGGCCGGTATACCCAGATCCTGTAGTTCATGCATCAGAGCATGACATTCACGCGTTTGTGTCCACTGTCCGATGATCCGATCCAGATCCTCACGATTGGCAGATCGGCTGTTCGCATCGAGAAATCTTTGATCCTTAAGGAGAGATTTCTCCAGTTGCATGAATTCAGCCAGCGCAGACCACTGCCGGTCATCTTTACAGACAATTGCAATCCACCTGTCTTCTCTGCATGGATAGATACCATGGGGTGCGTAGGTGAGATGTTTATTACCCGTTCTGCCCGGATCATATCCTGCGAGAGACCAACCGGTCATGGCATCGCCAATGTAGAGATTGCATGCTTCGATCTGACTGAGATTGATATGCTGACCCTCACCTGTTCGTTCACGATGATGGATCGCGGCCAGAAGCGCATTAGCGCCCATTACCCCGGCGAAGAGATCACCACCTGTCATGCCAGTAAAAAGCGGTTCATCTTCCTCGTACCCGGTCAGGTGTGATACGCCGGACATCTGCTCGGTGGACATACCGAATGCCACATAGTCGCGCCAGGAGACATCTGACCCGAAGCCTGATAGTGAAAGCATGATGAGTTCCGGGTTGATCTCCTTCAGGATCTCATAAGACAGCCCGAATTTGTCCATGACTCTTGGCGTATAGTTTTCGATGAGTACGTCTGCATCTCGTACCATGTCTTTAATTATGTTTGCGGCGCGGGTATCGGTGAGGTTAAGCGTAATGCCGAGTTTGTTTCTGTTTACCCAGTTGAAGTAGGGGGATCTCTCCCAGGTCGGAATATCGCCTTCTGACGATATGCCACTTCCACGCCAGCCATCGATGCGTTGAACTGATTCAACCTTGATAACCTCCGCTCCGGCATCAGCAGCAATCTGGGCTGCGACAGGGCCTGCGAAGAACATCGACAGATCCAGGATGCGAAGCCCTTTCAGCGGAGGATCGTTACTCTCCATGTCCTGCGCTGCAGGTGGCGTGTCGGTAGATTCCAGATTTGAAAGTACTTCTTCTGTGTGTTCACCCAGGAGTGGTGGTCGGTATGGAGCGGCACTTGTTGCTGCCGATTTGAAGGGTATGCCTGGTACTTCAACTGTACCGGCAACCGGGTGATCGAGTGCCGTGAAAAATCCTCTTTCCAGGTGCGGTGGTAATCCATAGAGCTCTTTCAGATCCGGGATTAATCCGAAGGGCACGCGCCAGGTTTCTGCCTCATGGAACAGTTCTGTTGCCGTGCGGTCCTTGAGAGCCTCCTGGAATGACTTTCTGATCTCCTCGAGTCTCTCATCCGGATTCGTCCATGAGATACCTTCAAAGCGGGGATCTTTTGCGATATCCCCGCAGTCGAGGAAATCACAGAGCATCTGCCACTGGGGCAGGGTGAGTGCATTCAGACCGATATGACCTTCCGATGTTGGCAGAATGTAGGCTGCACCGGCGCCGGAACCGACACTTGAGTAGCGACCTGGCACGATATCGAGATATTCATAGAGCAGAGTGGGCATTTGTGCACCAGCCAGAACGGCTTCCTGGGCACTGACATCCACGTGTTCGCCTCGACCATGGTGCTGTCGTCCGAGTACAGCAAGCATTGTTGAGACTGCAGCAAATGTACCGGTCAGTGTATCGGTAATAGCACCACCTGATTGGAGGGGTTCACGATCAGGTAGTCCACAAAGATGTGCCCAGCCACCCATGGCACAATTTACCAGATGAGTGCTGTCGTATTCAGAATGGGGCCCGTTTGATCCGAATCCGGAGATCGTCGTCAATATGATCTCAGGGTTCCACTTCCGAAACTGCTCAAACCCAATACCGCGTTTGACGAGTGATTCCTCTGTATCACTGGAAACAACCACATCAAAAGTGTTAACAAGTTTGCTCAGTTTTTCGAGCCCCTGCTCTGTATCCAGATCAAGTACAACACTTCGTTTGCTGGTATTCAGAAAGAAGAAACTTGAGCTTTTTTCAATATCCGGTTTGTTATCAGGGAAAGGACCAAAAGTGCGGCTGATATCACCTGTTGCAGGTCTTTCGATTTTAACGACATCAGCACCCAGATCGCCCAGCAATTTTGCGCAGAAAGGTGCGGCGATTCCTTCTGATATATCGAGAATCTTTAGCCCGAGTAGCGGACCGGTGGCATGCGTCTTATCCATATGATCAGCCACTACTCCCGAAAAGCCTCTGGTGGCACAAATCCACCTGATTCTTGTGTCACTAACCGGCTGAACTCGATTGTTGTATAGTCGTGGAATTCACCTCCGACTGCCTGCAGACCAATAGGCAGACCGTCTTTTGACAACCCGGTTGGAAAGACCGTGCTGGGCAGATGCGAGACAGTAATGAGACCCGCCCAGAAAATCTGCTGAAAATAGTCCTGGGGTTCATTGTCCACCGTAATGGTACGCTCGAGGTATTCTCCCTGATCGTGGGGAAATGCAGTGGTCGCCATCTGCGGACAAATCAGTATGTCCCAGTCGTTAAAAAAGGATTGCCATACCTGCCTTAGAAAGAAGCGTTTGTTATTGTTGATCGCCCACTCGCCGTGTTCCTGTACCGAGTATCGAATCAGAAGTGCCTGCATGGATTGATCATCTGGATCAAGCCCCTGCAGTGCCTCTCGCATTGCAGCTTTTTCTTCTTCAGGCGTGCCAGCCGACATCACACCCCACAACAGGCTGTTATAGACATCGAAGGATTCATCCAGATTAATTTCCGGACGAGCCGTATCCGAAACAGTCGCACCCAGTTTCGCCAGTGAATCCCCAATCGACTGGACCCGGTCGGATATCTCCTGTGCGACCGGCGCCCGTTGGTCCGTTGGCCATAGTGCAACCTTGAAATCCTTCAGGTTGGTTTTTCTGGGGGCAGGCAGATTGAGCTGCCATCCGACAGCATCTGTTCGACCGGCGCCTGCGACCGTATCCATGCTGACTTTCAGATCTTCGGCACTCCTGGCCATAGGGCCTACAACAGCGATATCTGCAGGGGCGAGTTGACCGGGGGGTGAATGACCACGATCAGAAACGATCCCCCAGGTTGGTTTGTGACCGTAGATCCCGCAGAAGTGTGCAGGATTGCGAATCGAACCACCGATATCCGAACCGGCTTCCAGCCCGGTTAAGCCCGCTGCCAACGCAGCCGCCGATCCACCGGATGAGCCTCCTGGTGTTCTCTCCAGGTTCCAGGGATTATTGGTCGTACCGTAGATATCATTGAAACTCTGGAAGTCCGCAAGATTGAAAGGCACATTGGTCTTGCCGAAAAAGAATGCACCCGCTTTCTTGAATCGCGCCACTGTATCGGAGTCTTCCGTCGCAATATTGTCCTTTAGCTCCGGCACGCCCCAGGTGGTTGGTAACCCCGCAATGTCATAGGCTTCCTTGATCGTCATCGGTACACCATGCAGCGGACCTGCGATATTGCCTGCAGCCAGGTCGGCATCAGCCTGGCGAGCGGATTCACGGCCTCGTTCGAAGTCTTTCACCACCACGGCATTGATAGCTTCATCGTACTTCTCGACCCGGCTGATATACATATCAGTGAGTTCGAGCGAACTGACCTCTTTTGCTTTTATCGATTGCGCCAGCTCTACTGCTGACTTGAATGCGAATTCGTTCATCTGCAATTCCCCTCATGCATCTATCGAAATTCTCTATATAGAACCCGTCTGGCACCAATCGGCCCAAATTGAACAGGCTGAAAATGTAGGTACATGCCAGCGTATCTATCGAGACTGATCAAGTACAGAGAAAATTTCCCGGTACATGATTTAGAGGATCGAATTAACGACCCTTGAATTTTGCATCTCGCTTCTCTCGAAAAGCGCTGACGCCTTCCATAAAGTCCTGCGACATATCCACAAGCGGTATTGCTGTTTCGGACCAGGCCATTGCCGCGTCGAAATCGAGCGTTGACGTTCTGTAGGCGAGTACCTTGCCTATCTTCTGGGCGATTGGTGGGCCAGCTTCAATCTGTTGCGCATATTCCATCGTTTTCGCTTCCAGTTCCTCCGGCTCCACAAGATAGTTGGTCAGACCTGATTCGTGAGCTTCTTCAGCGCTCATAAACCTGCCTGTCATCATCAGATCCATCGCTTTGCGCCAGCCCAGAATCTTGGGGATTGACCAGAAGCCGCCAAGGTCCGCATACAATCCTCGCCTGACGTATGCCACCTGGTAGCGGGCAGCGGTTGAGCCGACAGCCAGATCACAGTGACAGGCGAGATCGAATCCTGCACCCACACAAGGTCCGTTTATCGATGCGATTACAGGTACTTCCAACCGCCTGAGCGCAATATAGGCTTCTACCTCGTTACGCATATTGAGCCGTCTGCCTTCCGGATCTGGTTTGTCATCTTCAGGTGGCGGGGCGTCAGGATTTGCGCCTCCGGCCATATCCATCCCGGCGCAGAAGCCTCTACCGGCGCCCGT
>CAZJRI010000212.1:0-7836 GCA_964548025.1 uncultured Pseudomonadales bacterium | reverse complement strand
TTGAGAAAAAATTGACCGTCACCAGGCTAAAGAAAATTACAAGCAGCAGAAAAGAAACAAAGATGAAATATTCTTCGAGTATCAACTTAATTGATTTGGTGAGATCCTCAATGGCCATTGTCAAGTCGTTCTCATCGCGTATTCACTAAACGCGGCATGCAGTATCGCCTCGTTCGTCCACTCGCCGCGATCAAAGCTGGCTACCAGTTTGCGGTTTGAAAGCACCAGAATTCGATCACACAACACGGTCAGTTCCTCTATCTCGCTGGAAACGATAATCATCGCCGCGCCTTTGTCTCGCAAGTCTCTCAGTTGATCATGAATAGCGTGCTTGGCGGCTACATCAACGCCCCTTGTTGGCTCGTCAAGCAGCCAGACATCCGACTCACTGTGAATCCAGCGTCCTAACATGGTTTTTTGCTGGTTACCACCACTCAGGCGATTGATGATTTGTTCTGGGCCTTCACACGTTATTTTGAGCTGATCGATGAGTTCGATTACACACTGCCTCTCCCGGGAGGGTAGTAGTCGACCCCATCCTGTTGATATCCGATCAAGTCCAGCCAACGTTGTATTCATGGCGACTGACTTGTCAGCAAAGATCCCCTCGGTCTTTCTGTCCTCGGCAACATAGCCCACACCGTTCTTCACTGCATCCTTTGCAGAGTTGAGCGGAGTGCTTTTATCACCATCCAACAGTCTGACTTCTCCAAGACGATCATCTGCCAGTCCGTAGATTGCCTGCAGTAATTCAGATCGCCCGGCACCAGCTAACCCGGCAATGCCAAGCACTTCACCCTTGTGACAGGTGAGGGTGATCGGGTTTGGTAAATCGGCGCTTTGCAGTCCTGCTACCTGTAACCGAGGGGTACCCACTGTTCTTTGTTGATCATTGCGATGGGAAAGCAGGGTCTGGCCTGACATTGAACGGATTAAGTCTTCAGTTGTCAGGTTTTCGGATGACGATGTCAGATCAATTTCACCATCTCTCAGGACCGACACGGTGTCACAAACTTTCAATACATCATCTAGGCGATGAGAAACATAGAGTACTGATGCACCCTGATCAGCACGTTCGCGAATGATTTCATGGAGACGATCAGCCTGCGGACCTGTGAGTGCAGATGTCGGTTCGTCCAGTATCAACAAGCGAGCGTCGGTTGAGAGTGCTTTGGCGAGTTCTACCAGTTGCTTGTCGGTCAGACTCAGTTGACTTACCTGGATTTCAGGAGATATATCTTCAAGTCCAACAAGCTCAAGCAGTTCTTTGCTCTGATGTGTTATTTGTTTGAGATCCAATCCAAAGAAGCCTCTCGGGAGAGCTTTTAGCAGGATGTTCTCTGCAACAGACAGATTTTCGATCAGGCTGAGTTCCTGAGCAGCGAGTGATACACCGGACGCCAGCGCTTCCTTCATGCCTCTTGGACTATGAGGTAATCCGTCAATCCGGATACTTCCATCATCCTTCTCCAGCAGCCCGGACAGAATATTGATCAGTGTCGACTTGCCTGCACCGTTCTCACCTACCAGGCCGTGTATTGATCCTTGTGCCAATTCCAGATCGACACCGTTAAGTACGGGACCCGCAAATGATTTGGACAGACCTGATACTTCAACTCTCACCATCAGCCCTCAGCGGCAGAAAGTTCATCAATTGTGATGAGTTCAACAGGAGTTTGTTTATCGGCTAGATTGGTAATGCCAGCCAGGGCATCGAGTGCCAGTTCGATGCCAAAGACAGCAAATTTGTCACCGAACTGATCAACTGTTGCGGCGACTGTACCTGCGCGTATCAAAGGATGAATGGCTGAGATGTTGTCGAATCCGGCTATGGTCACCTGTTGATTGAGATTAACCAGTTTTACAGCGGAGGCCGCACCGAGGGCCATATTGTCATTTGATGCAAGTATCACATTGAGATCAGGGTGCTGCGACAGGATAGCAGAAGTTATCTGTGCAGCTTTTGTCTGGTCCCAGCTTGCGCTCTGGGATGTGACAATCGTCATGCCCGCTTCGCTTACCGCGTCTTCAAAACCCAGGCGACGCTGGATAGCATTGTTCGCTGAGGAGATACCTTCCAGAATTGCTATTTTTGTGGTTGGTGCTCTGTTCCTTAAAACATAGTCACCCGCCAGTTTCGCGCCTTCTCTGTTACTAGGACCTACATAGGGGATCTGGAGGTTGTATTCGTCCAGGACCGCTCCATCTAATCGATTATCAATATTGACCACGACGATGCCCGCGGTTATTGCCCTGGCCAGCGCAGGAACCAGCGCTTTGGAATCGGCGGGTGCAATAACAATTGCATCAACTCTCGAATTGATCATCTGATCGACCAGATTGACCTGTTGAGCGAGATCACTCTCATTCTTAATGCCATTGACCAGCAGGTCATATTTCGCTGTGTTTGCAGCCTGGTGTTTCTCGGCCCCGTTGGCCATGTTAACGAAAAATTCATTTGCCAGAGACTTCATAATAAGCGCGACTTTCGGCTTTTTTTCTTCAACAGCATTTGTGTCACTTGCTACTGGTGTTTTGGAATCTTCTGCACATGAGACACTAAGCAGCAGGGACAGTGACATTGTTAAAGCGGGAAACAGTCTCATGGGATTTATCCTATCAAGCTAAGATTCTTCGACATAGTAACAAAGAATGAATCGTACCCTGTTACAAGATGATGTATCGATGCGAGACTGACAGCCAATGATTTTGAGTACATGATCGACGTCAGGTTTGTGGTACCCGCTGGTATTGCTCCTTTCGTCAGTCGCGAACGCTGAGCCAGGCTTTCATTGTCTGTGAGACCATTTCTGCAGCCTCCCATTGTACGAAATGACCGGCGTTGGGTATCGTGACCAGCGTATAATCCTGATCAATCCAGTCCCAGGTTCCTTTCAACCCGTCTTTGTCAACAGCCTTGTCTTTAAGACCGTGAAACTGCAATACAGGTAAGTTGATATTAGGGACCTCATTATCATCTGATACACCGCCGTAATTCGCGCGATAGTAATTGAGCATGCCATCATAGGAAGATCGGCCCAGGGCTTCGCGATAGTGCTTGCCAACCACAGGACCCATACTGTCTCCTATGGCCATGATACGAGGAGGTACCGGGCTACCATCGGGTTTCGAGGTTGCAAAGCTGCGGGCATATTCGGTATTGGCCTTTTGCGCCTCTGTCGGATTCGCAACCACCGCCCGGTAGCCCTTGGGATGCGTCAGGTTCAGAATGACCAGTCGCTCTAGCTTATCCTGATGAGCCATCGCATACTGCCAGGCGATTGCGCCACCCCAGTCGTGACCCACCAGCGTAACCTTGCCGCCTAATGCGTCGACCACTTTGTCGACGTCTTCCAGTATGTTCGACAACACGTAGTGCTCGACCCCTTCAGGCTGATCACTCTTGTTGTAGCCTCGCAGGTCCATTGCTGCCGTGAGGTAGTTGGGTGACAGTGTGTCCATCTGATGTCGCCAGGAATACCAGATATCAGGAAATCCATGTATGAATAGAACCGGTTTACCTTTGCCGAGTGTCACGTAATGTATTTTAACGTCGCCATTTTTCGCGAAGTGATGCTCGACCCTGTCCCATACATCACCTGATGCAAACGCAGCATGGCTCATGGCTGTAAGGACAGTCAGCAAACGGATGAATGCAATCATGGTTTGACCTCGAAGAGATTGGTTGAATTCGATATGTTATCTCACCTGCGCGCCGATTTCTTGGGGCTTGCCCCAATGTAAGCGGATCGGCATCGCGAGTTCTTGAAATACTGGATGAAATACTGGACAACCAGCAAGTCGTTTAAGATGACAAGATTTATGGGTGAAGTATTACCCTCTATCACGAGACATCTCACTCTTCAGCATGCTTGCGAATTTTCTGGGTGTCCTATAGTGGCTTGTCCTATAGTGGCTTGCGATTTTCTGGATGTCCTATAATGGCTGAAGAGAAGGGGCCCCGGAAGCAAGTGAATAAATCTAAGGAGATCAATTGAAGCAATTATATTTCGTCCGGCACGGACAGACAGAATGGAATGCCATTGCTCGAATGCAGGGGAGATGGAATTCCGACCTGAACGAAATAGGGCGAAAACAGGCCGATGTCAACGGTGCTTTCCTTTTGTCCCAGGGCATTGAAACCATCGTCGCTTCTCCGCTAGACAGAACGCGGCAAACAGCAGAGATTATTAACCGTCACCTGGATCTCGATGTGACGTTTGATGATCGCATTATGGAATGGGATTGTGGTGACTGGAGTGGTCATCTGTATGCGGATGTTAAAGTTAAATGGGCAGAACAATGGCGGGCCCTGGAAGCTGATCGATTTAACTATCGCGGTCCGAACTGCGAGAATTATCCCGATATGTTTGAACGGATTGTGCCGTTTTTAAATGAAATCAAACGTCGCCCGGAGAAGAATATCGCCATTGTTTCCCACGGCATGATTGGCAAAGTGATGGTCGCGCAATTACTGGACCTCCTGCCAGACGAAACCCTGGCAATGCACCAGCCGAATGATGTGATCTACAGGATCGGTCTGACTTCTGAGTCAACTGAGGTTGCTCACTTTGTCGGTGGGGTAGGTCCCATCTCGGGAATTGACATTGATTAGGAAATGAATGCAAAAAAAGAAGGCAGCCGGGGGGTATCTTTCTCCGTCGCTAAAACTGTTGTTACCACGGCGAGTTGGCAGACCATTTCTGGCAGCTAACGGAACCGGGTGGGGGTGTCTTTATATCCCTCTTTTCTTCCTGGCTGATAGTCAATCAGGAAGGTGGATCAAATGACACCGGGGGTTCGTTCTTTGACCATCTGACTTCAGTGTAATAGAAGGACCAGGAACCATCTACCTGGGTACCCCAGTCAGGAAAGCTGATATCGCCAAACTGCCTGTGCGGACCGTAAATATATTCTGTGCCATCATCATGACGCCAACGGTACAAGTGGCCGTCGTCATTTAACCAGAAAGTTCCCAGCCTTCGTGACAGTTTTTCATCAAACGCAGTGAAAGAATTGTCTTCGTTTTTCTTAAGCCTAATGGAGGAGTCATCACTCGCGAGGCGATAATACATAACGTAAATCTCACCCTGCCAATAAGCTTGTACTTCGTCGTGTAAGTTGGCGGGTAAATCGCTGTTCAGTTTCCCGTCGATAGTCTGCCAGACACCACGATGGTCCCACCAGAATTTCACTTCCAGCTCCTTGCGGTTTCTGAGGGTATAGCTTTCACGAGCGTGTTGCAGGTCGCGCCAGAATTCACCGATGATGCCATCACCTCGCAATGAGCGGGACTTTTCAACCACGTACAGTGTTCGTATTTCAGACCAGAGCTCTTTCCCTCCGATGCTTTCAATCATCTGATCTGCCAGTGCCACGGCTTCTGGATCGCCTTTGAGCCTGGCGCTGGCCTGACTGGAGAGCAGGAGGAAAGACAAATACAAGATCATTATTTTCATTTTCTTCACCTGAATTGACCGCTAATTGATGGCAGCGATATGACACAGAGATGTCGATTCGCTGATGCACTGAGTATGATATTTCTGCTGTCTGGGTGGATGAATATTCGATCAATTGAGGTGATGTTGCGTTGGATGTCCGCTATATCTTGGTCCACTATATCCAATTACTTCTTGCTGCCGGTGATAGAGAGTCCTCAGTCTCAAATCCAATGCCACGTCTGTCTATTTGGCTCGATCACCATTACATTTCGGCATCATTACAGCTATTATCGAATTCCCTGAACTTCCCAGGACAACAATGATTAAACGTCTGGTTCCAGTCTTTTTCTCCCCCATGATTTTTGCTATTGGGTTTCTAACACCACTGATTGCACAGTTGCTTGAAGTCTTCAATGCACCAACGTTCGGTTTTCATCCGCTTGTGGTTGGTTTTCTGATAGGAGGACTCTTTGGCTTGATGGCTCAAATTAGAGGGAGCTGGATATGGATCAAGTAGTCTCTGAAGCTGACTGGGATGAGATGACGGATGAACAACTTGCTGCCATGGAACGCCGGATTGCTACTAAGTATATGCTTGTATTCCCCTGGGAAATCGTACTATGGGGAATTGGAAATACACTGGTTTGGTTGTCCCTGTGGCCGTTGGTAATCATGGATATCTTACCGCTCTGGCTGGCTTTCCCTATTGCGGTTCTGAATGTCTCCCTATCTTACCTGCCTTCACATGATGCCCAGCACGGTATTATTGCGCGAAAGGGAGAACCGCTTCGATGGCTTAATGAACTCGTTGGTCATGTGTCGTTAATCCCATTTATGGCACCGTTCAGGTATCTTCGTCATACCCATTTCGAACATCACAATCATGCTAATGACCCGGAACTGGATCCTGACTATGACGTTCACGCCAGGAACCGACTGGCGTTCTTTAAACAGAATATTTTAGGCAAACAGCCTGCTAACAGCACAGGTCCTGATCGGTACTATCAGGCGCTTGAACGCACTGGCAAAACAAATGTAATGCTTGATGCGTTGATCTGGAAGGGTGTATTTCTTCTGGTACTTTTTGTCAGTGCCTGGAGTGGATATGCAGTTGAAGCGGCGCTACTCTGGTGGATACCATTGCATATTGCTCAGATTTATATCCCTTATTATCTGAGCTGGAAGCCGCATCACCCTGGAGTGGAGACCAGTCGATATCGCGATACCAGAGCTTTTCGAAGTCATCTGGGTAATCTTGGGTCCTCGGGAATGCAATACCACATCATTCATCATCTGTATCCCAGGATACCGTTAATGAAGACGCCTTCCGCTTATAGAGAAATGAGACCCATACTGGAACGCAAAGGGTGTGATCTGGGCGGACTATAAAAATAACAAACATTAGGTCGACTATGTCTGAGGCTGTCTTTCGCAGTGAAGGTGATTTTCGTCTGGGGATTGTTGGTGATTTACATACTCATTGGGATGATGTGGATCTGATGCAATTTTCTCAGACTGATTATGATCTGTTGTATTTTACGGGTGATCTTGGTGGTGGTACGCCGGACAGCACATTAAGAGTAGCTCGTAGCATGGCACGGCTGCAACAACCGACGCTTGTGATGCCTGGCAACAACGATACGGGCGATATCAATGAACTATCAGCGGAACTGGTCCATCAGAATGGTCTGAACCAGTTAATGGCTATCGCGCAGGCAGGCGAAGACGATACCCAGGCAATCAGTTTGTGCGGCTACAGTTGTCATTATATAGAGACTGCAGGAGAGACCTATGGCTTGATTGCAGCTCGACCGCATAGTCTGGGTGGCCCAGAGCTGTCCTTCCCGGACTATATGGCCGATACCTATGGTATCGGGAGTCTTGAAGACTCAACCCGGCGGTTAAAATCACTGGTGGATGATTGCGTAAGTGAACAACTTATTTTTCTTGCACACAATGGTCCAGTGGGACTGGGTGATCAGCCCCACGATATGTGGGGATGCGATTTCAAGGAAAATGGCGGTGACTGGGGTGATCCTGATCTGACTGTGGCGATAGACCATGCCAGAGAAATGGGGAGAAATGTCCGGGCTGTCGTTGCAGGACATATGCATCTTCAAACCAGGCAAGGTAAGGAGCGTCCCTGGTATTTAGAACGAAGTGGAACGATGTATATCAATGCGGCACTCGTACCTCGTATTTATTCAGGTGAAGATGATGTCTATCGACATCATGTCGTATTGAACCTCAGCGGTAATGAGATTGCCGTAGAGAAAGTGCTGGTACCACAATATGGTTGAGCTGAATGGTTGAGCTGATCGATCCGTCAGCTTCTGCCTTCGACCGATTGCAAAATAACCCGGCATCGACTGCTCGAAACGCCATACCATTCGGC
>CAZJRI010000211.1:0-7944 GCA_964548025.1 uncultured Pseudomonadales bacterium | reverse complement strand
CCAGAGCCGGTGCATCGTTGACACCATCTCCAGTCATTGCAACTATCTCACCTCTATCCTGCAACAACTGGACGATACGAAGTTTGTGTTTCGGTGATGTACGGGCAAACAATACATCATCCTTCAGTACAGCCAGCAGTTCATCATCACTCATTTGTGAAACCTGGGCCCCTGTTACGGAAACACTAACCGACAGACCAATCCTGTTCGCAACTGCCAGTGCGGTCTCACCGGCATCGCCCGTAATTATCATGACCCGGATACCCGCGTCCGACGCTACATGCATCGCTTCTGAAACCTCGGGACGCGGTGGATCCATAATGCCCACCAGGCCGAGAAAAACCAGATTGCTCTCAACGCTGGGTTCTTCCATTGATGCATTTTCGGGTATCGATCTAGTAGCCAGAGCAAGCACTCGCAAGCCTTTGCCTGCCATCTCTTTGTAGTTATTCTCAGCGCTTTCGAGTAACTGTTTGCTCAGTTTTTCAATGTTTTCTCCCACCTTTATATGAGTACAACGAGGTAACAGTACTTCCGGTGCACCCTTCATATGTACGCCAAAGGATTCTTCTTTCTTATTCTCCTCCCTGACGACTGTGGTCATCCGTTTTCGCTCGGAATTGAATGAAAACTCGCAAATTGGTTGCAAGTCATCCACTGGCGCCAGCCAGGCCTTGAAGGCCGCCACGATCAATGCAACTTCTGTGGGATCTCCACTTTGCTGCCACCTGCCGTCCGCTTGAGTCAACTTTGCGTGATTGCATATTAATGCGGTTTTCAGGAGCGCAATCAGATCAGTGCGATTGGCGTAATCAAATCGCTCACCGTTCTCTTCAAAGTGACCCGCTGGATCATATCCTTCGCCTGTCACCTCTATGGACCCCGTTGCCAGCCAGATACTTGTTACTGTCATTTCATTAGCTGTTATCGTCCCCGTTTTGTCACTGCAGATAACCGTGGTTGAACCAAGTGTTTCGGCCGCTTGCAGATGTCGAAACAAGGCACGTTTCTTAACCATCGCGCGGATTCCAAGAGCCAGCGTTGTCGTGACTACGATCGGTAATGCTTCAGGGACGATCGCAACGGCGAGGGCAACCCCGGTAAAAAACATGTCGAGTAACGGTCTTCCGAGGAGCCAACCCGTTATCGCCACGACAAATGACAGAACGATAGACAAAACACCTAGTTTCTTGCCCAGGTCCGTTAATCGTTTTTGAAGTGGCGTCTGACCTTCGCCAACAGATTGAGATAACTCAGCAATTCTGCCAAATTCAGATTGCATCGCGGTCGCAACGACTATCCCCTTACCATAGCCGTTAACAACGGAAGCCCCCATCCATGCCATACTGGATCTACCGGCAAGCTCGGTTTCGACTGGCAGGGCAGAGGCAGACTTTTGAACGGGCATAGATTCACCCGTCAATGCTGATTCATCCACTCGAAGGTTTGTGCACTCGATGAGACGAATATCTGCAGGCACACAATCACCGATAGTAAGTCGCACCAGGTCACCCGGTACCAACTGCCGTGCGTCAATGACCTGTTCATGACCCTCCCGGATCACGAGGCACTTCTGTGCCAACATACTTTGCAGCGCTTCCAGTGATCGCTCCGCACGCCACTCCTGTACAAAACCAAGGCACCCATTGAGGATAACGACAGCCAGTATAGTCAGCGCATCACCCGTCTGACCTATCACCAGGGAAGCAAACGCCGCTATCAGGAGAATCACAATCAGAAAATCAAAAAACTGACCAAGCAGAACACCGAACCAGCTTCGCTCACCAACACGTTGCAGTGCATTAGGACCGAACTCAGTGAGTCGTTCTTCTACCAAAGCCTCATCGAGACCAGAGATCTGGTCAGAGCCCAGTCGCTGGGCGACAACATCACAAGATTCGCTATAAAACAGACCTGAATTCAAACCGCATCATCCTTCTTAGTCCGATTCAGCATTGGCCGCATCTTTAATATCAATATCCAGGTTCGTACATAAAATCACTGATCACATCGGACAAATTCCCGGCAGGTGCAACACTGGCTAAATTCTGCTCATAAGCCACATTAGCCACTGCCGTGGCCACATGAATCGAAACCTCCCGCATCCGGCTCGCAGCCGGGAATATGCGCCCCTGATCAAGATCTTCAGATGTCACACATGCTGTCAGTGCCTTTGCCGCAGCAAAGAACATCTCATCTGTTACCCGGCTGGCGCCAGACACTAATATGCCGAGACCCACACCAGGAAATATGAAAGCATTATTACCCTGCCCGGGAACATGAGTAAAATCTTCAATCGTAACGGCATCAAACGGGCTGCCACTGGCATAAATGGCACGACCTTTTGTCCAGCGATATGCCTGTTCCGCTGTACACTCGGCCTTGGAAGTGGGATTTGAGAGAGCAAACACAATCGGCCGGTCATTATGACGTAACATCGCCTGCAGGGTTGCCTCGTTGAATCGGGCACCCTGACCGCAACAACCAATTAGTGCTGTTGGTGTAAAATCATCAATTACCTGCGCCACATTCGACGTCCAGGTCAGGTCAAGCGCAAGCTGTCGCTTTCTCCGGTTTAGATCACTTCGACCGCTGCTGATGAGTCCGCGCGAGTCCATATATAGAAGTCGAGATCGTGCATCGGATGCTGACAGACCTTCTTCCTGCATGGCTGCAGCTATAATATTTCCCATGCCAAGACCCGCTTCACCGGCGCCCACAAACAGGATACGCTGGTCGGACAGTTTCTTTCCTGTGATTCGACCTGCTGCATATATACCTGCCAAACCCATCGCACCTGTACCCTGTACGTCGTCGTTAAAACAACACAACCTGTCTCCGTACTTCTCAAGCAGATAAAATGCAGCAGCATTGTTGAAGTCTTCAAAATGCAGGATCGCATCCGGGAAGACCTCTTGGACAGCAGTCACGAACTCCTCCATAAATGACTCATATTCTTCACCACTTAACCTCGCTTTCCGTTCGCCCAGATAAAGCGGGTCTTTATGCAGCATGGTGTTCTGAGTCCCTACATCCAGACTAACAGGCAAACAGAGGGCTGGTGAAACGCCAGCGCAGACGGTATAGAGCGCTAGTTTCCCAATGGGAATCCCCATGCCATATACACCGAGATCACCCAATCCGAGAATTCGTCCCCCGTCAGTCACGACGATGATTCCGGCGCGTCCATTTGGCCAGCGTTTCAGAATGTCAGCAATGCGCCCCTGGTGCTGGAAAGCCGAGAGGTAAATCCCTCTGTTTCGCTCATAGATCCTACCCCACTGTGTGCAGGCTTCACCAACCGTGGGTGTATAGACAACCGGTAGCATCTCTTCCATATTGTCGAGAATAACCCTGTAATACAGGACCTCATTGAAGTTCTGAATCTCACTCAGGTAACGATATTTATCGAGAGCATTGTCCAGTATGCGTACGTTGTTGAGCACACGCTCACACTGTTCGTCCAGCGACTGCACTGCAGGTGGCAAAAATCCTTCAAGTCCAAGACTACGACGTTCATTCAGTGTGTAGCCGGTACCTCTGTTGACCAGCGGATCGCCGAGTTCGGGAGGGGTGGCATCATGATCCCGAGGTTGCGTGAATTTAGTCATTACCTGCCAGATCCAAATGGGGTAGTTCCAGCTTTGACGTTCCATGCCAATTAACAAATAAGCAACGCCAATATTGCCGCGTCAAAACCATCCGATTAATAACTGTCTTAGATAATACTCGTGTCATATACGATTTCAAAGTGAGGGAATCACTGTACTTCTATTTGGTGCAATATGATGTTTTGATAAAAGTAAAAGAAGGACTGTCTAATACGTATGAGGTTTTTTAACGAATTTGCCCTGGAACTTTACTCCGATCAATAATTCATGTTTACTCTGGTGCCAATTCCGACCCTCATCTGTTTCTGTGTCCTTCTCCTGGCATTATAATCTGTCGACCACTCAGGTAACTGCAGCTATTTTGCGTATCGCCTTTATTATGTTGTCGGCATGTGCCAGCCTTGCACAGGATGAAATCGAAGAAATAACCGTTATTGGCGTTTCTCCCCTGAGCAGCACGACCGCCAGGGATAGCGTTCCCTATGTCGTGCAATTCCTCGACAAAGAGGACATCCGAAAGGCACAAGCCATCAGTATTGCTGATCTTATGCAACAGAGATTTGCAGGTATCAGCGTCAATGATGCCCAGAACAATCCTTTACAACCCGATGTCCACTATCGTGGATTCACTGTATCACCACTCCTTGGTCTGGCTCAGGGCATAGCCGTCTACCAGAATGGTTTCCGCATCAACGAACCTCTGGGGGATGCCGTGAACTGGGATCTATTGCCCACATCTGCCATTTCGACCATGCAACTTTCCGGCGGTACCAATCCGGTATTTGGCCTCAACTCGCTGGGTGGTGCGATCACCGTAGATATGAAGAACGGTTTTGACGACTCCGGCCATCATCTCGAGCTGACCAGAGGTTCCTTTGATCGTGGTATCGCATCAATTGAATCCAGCAGCAACAATGGCACCCTCGGATACTACCTGAACCTTCACTACTTCGAGGAAGATGGTTGGCGAGATCATTCAGAGAGTCGGGCCGAAAATGCCTATTTAAGTCTCGACTGGAGAAACGATACAACCGAAATATCACTCAATCTGCAGAAGGGGCGCTCTGATCTAACCGGCAACGGGTCCTCCCCGGTTGAACTCCTCCATCTCGATCGAAGTGCAATTTTTACAGGCCCGGACATTACTACGAACGACCTGTCTCACATCAGCCTGACAACTCGTCACAATCTCAAACGTTCAGGAGAGATCACAGCAAACCTGTTCTATCGAGAAAATAAAACTGATGCATTCAACGGAGACGGCTCCGAATTCACCCTATGTCAGTTTGATGGGACGCCGTCGCTGCTGAATGAGTTGGATGAAGATGATCTTGACGAACTTGCGCTTACAATTGATGACCTGTGTCGAGATCAGTTCAGTTCGTTTGAGCAGCTCGAAATCCATCTTGACCAACTTGCACAGAGTGCCGGGACAGCCCCGCCTGAACTGACTGACCTGACCGATCAACTTAGCGGTAGCGGCAGGTTGTCAGATCAGGCAATCAACAACCTGAGCAATCGAAATCAAATTAGCCGTGGATTCGATATTCAGTGGACTCTGGAACCAGAAATTTTTGGCAGGATAAACCGATTTATCACAGGCATATCATATTTCAGGGGAACTTCCTCGTTTAATGCCAAGCTGGAGCTATCAGAAATTAGTCCTCAAACCCGTCTAACTACTGGTTTGGGCACAGGCAGCTTTCTCGACAGCAGTTCTACCAATATCGACACAGAAACATCGACCAGTAGTTTCTACTTCAGAAACTCAATCAGCGTCACTGAGCCACTAACCCTGATTGTGTCGGCAAGGTTCGACGACACCCGGGTGAAACTGATTGACCGTTCGGGTCAACACGCCGAACTAAATGGCAGTCATCGATTCCTGCGCCTGAATCCTTCTGTCGGATTGAATTATCAAATCAACAAGGACCTAAGCCTGTTTGCATCCGTTAGCGAAGCCTCCCGGGCACCCACACCGATAGAACTCGCATGCAATGACCAGGTATTCACCGAGGCACAGCGCCTGGCTGAATTCAACGATCATGATCCACAATTGGCAGATTTTGAATGTCGACTACCGAATGCCTTTCTGGCAGATCCTCCACTAGACGAAGTCATTACCAGCAACCTCGAGCTTGGCTTGCGCGGGCAGATACTTAATTTTGATTTCGAACTGGTGCTATTCGACAGCACCAACCGGAATGACATCCTTTTCCAGAGTACAGGCCGTTCGACGGGTCTATTTGCCAATCTCGATGAGTCGCGACGAAACGGTTTCGAATCTGTCGTCAGAGGTGGCGGCGCGAAGATTTTGTGGTTTGCTTCATACAGCTTTGTCGATGCCCGTTTTGAAGACGACTTTGACGTTTTAAGCCCGAATCACACCAATGCTGATGAAGATGGCAATATTCGCGTTAAAGCAGGTGATCTTTTCCCGGGGACACCCCGACATCTGATAAAAGCAGGTATTGAGTACAACTTTACACAGTTGCTGAACGGGTGGCTTGATGTATCCAGACAAACCGGCCTGCACCTGAGGGGAGATGAGAGCAACGAACTGTCGAGAACGGATGCCTACACTCTGGTTAATGCCGGTATTCGATTCAATCTGCCCAGGGGAGTCGAACTGTTCGGCAGGATTAACAATCTCTTCGATACTGATTATGAGTCTTTCGGCCTGCTTGGGGAATCACCCAGCGACCTGGATGTAGATCTTTTTACCGACTTTGAAAACCCTCGATATCTGGGTCCTGGCGCGCCGCGAGGTATCTTCATCGGATTCAGGCTCCCACTCTGAATTGAAAATCCCTCGACCCGCGTGAACATAAGAAGTTAATTAGAACAAAGCGAGTGCAATTGAAAAGGCAAGGCCACTGAAGATCAGGGCAAAGAAACAATAACCCATCATTGCACGGAGTGGCACCTGCGCTATTGCAATAACAGGAACAATAGATAATGGCTGAATCAGATTGGTCCACTGATCTCCCAGTGCAACTGCCATCGCCACGCGAGAAAGATCTGCACCCAGCTCTTGCGCAGCGGCCATCATGATCGGCCCCTGTACAGCCCATTGGCCGCCACCGGATGGGATAAATATATTGAGCAAGCCTCCACTCAGGAAACTGAAGAGCGGCAACGTTTCCGCACTTGAAGCCTCGACAAAAAAAGCGACCAGAAGTGCGACTAACCCAGAATCTGCCATTACAGCAGCAATGCCAGCATACAATGGATACTGCAAGAGAAATACCGAGGCAACTCGTCCCCCATCAATGATAATCTGCAAATACTTAATTGGAGACCCTGCAAGCAGCAGACCTGCGAACAAAAACGCAAAATTGAAGATATCGAGGGTAAGACCTTTTCCATCTTCGATAAAGTGTATCCAGAGATAACTGGCACCGACCAAAATCAGGCAGTAGTTGAGTAGTGCTGAATGCTCAAGACGCTGTGCCGGTGTTGCATCAGGTACTAAAACTACCGGCTTGTCTTCATCATCTGTGAGTAGATCTTCAGGAATCTCCATGACGTCCTTATCAGCCGGGTGAAAACGGGACATGAAGACTGGCATTGTTAGAACGATAAAGATCGCCAGAGAAATATTCCAGGAAGTAAACAGCGTCTCACTGATGGGAATGATACCTGTGATATCTTCAAGAAAGTGACCCGGTGTTGCCAGGGTCAGTCCAACCGAACTCGATAGTCCCTGGTGCCAGACAACGAACCCGGAAAACGCTGACGCAACCAACAGTGGGTAGTGAATCTTTACTCCCTGTCTTCGGCACGCTTCACCGACGGCACGTGAAACTATACCAGCGGTAATCAATGCCAGTCCCCAGGATAAGAGTGCGCACAATCCCGTTAGAAAACTCACCAATATGTATGCGGTTACCGGTCGGTTAACCCTCATTGCGACGCTATTCAAGAATCGATGTACGGGCGGCGTATTCGCCAATGCATAACCAAACAGCAATGTCAGCGTAATCTGATTGGTAAATTTAAGCAGGTTCCAAAATCCACCACCCCATGAAATCACTGATGCCTTAACACCAAATCCTCCCACTGAAACGGCCAAGAGAAAGGTGAACAATGTGAGTACAATTGCAATCACAAATGAGTCAGGAACCCAACGCATAAAAAAGCGTACAAAACCATCTACTATTTTGTTCATTAATGTCCTAGAGCTTAAAGTTCAATTAATCGGCCAGGCGCACATTGTAGTTGCACACTAACAAGAAAACGAGATGGTTGGTGTTACTGGACTTTCGAGCGAAGAATAAACCTTTGACTGGATTTCCCGCAGTTCTCAATTTCAGCGCTGAAGCTTTAACCG
>CAZJRI010000210.1:237-7965 GCA_964548025.1 uncultured Pseudomonadales bacterium | reverse complement strand
ACCAGTCCTGCTCACCGCTAGCAGTTGTTAGCGCCTTAAGTAAGTGCCATTCTACTCCGACCCCTCTTTTGTCTGTAGAATGATGACAGTTGATATCAGCTTTTAGGGGTTCGAGTTGGAACTGGACAATATGAGACGGGAGTATAGACACGGTCATCTCAGCAGAGAGGATTTGTCTGACTCACCATTTGAACAGTTTAATCTGTGGATGCAGCAGGCGGTTGCAGAGGAGGTGCAGGATCCTACGGCGATGTGTATTGCCACCGTTGGAAAAGACGGTATGCCATCGCAGAGAACCGTATTACTGAAACAGATCGATGAAGACGGCCTGGTTTTTTTTACCAATATGGAAAGTCGCAAAGCGCAAGAGATTTCAAACAACAGCCGGGTTAGTTTGCACTTCTCCTGGCTGAAGATGGATCGACAGGTAAGTATCGAAGGCAACGCAAAGAAACTTGGCGTCACCTCGGTATTCAAATACTTCGTTACACGGCCGCGTGAAAGTCAATTGGCAGCCTGGTCATCCCCACAGAGCAGGATCATTGAAACGAGATCGGCACTTCAGTCAGAGTTTCACCGGATGCAACAGAAATTTGATCAGGGTGAGATCCCGTTGCCGGATTTTTGGGGTGGATTCAGAGTTAAGCCCATCCAGTGGGAATTCTGGCAGGGTGGTGAATTCAGACTTCATGATCGCTTTCAGTACAAACTGGCAGAAAAAGGACTTTGGTCGATCAACCGTCTGGCACCTTGATTCACCTGACCGGGCTTTTTTCTAGGGAATCAGTCGAGCTCAGGTTCTCTTCCCATCGATTCTGGGCCTGGTCAGAATCGGGGTAAATAAAATCAGAAATAAGCCAAATGCGATGATCCAGCACAACTGAGACAGTGCCACCATTACGATATACTCTGCTGGCCATAGCAGTGGACCTAATACTCTGAACAAAGTGGCCAGACAGATAAATACAAATACGACAGCCAGCATAGCGGGTGGTGAGTGAATGCTTCGTCCTGTATGACCAATGGAAACACGAGACATCATGCCGAGGGTAATGAACGCCACACAACCCACAGCCATCATGTGTAAGGCAATATAAGGTGAGAGGAATCCCAACTGGGCCAGAACCTTAAGCAGAAATCCGATACCCAGAGATGCATAGGAAAGATAGAGACTCCAGAGCAGTGGCTTCTGCCAGATATCATGGTGATACCAACTTGCCACCCTGATGAGACAACATAAGAAAAGGACGATTGAAAAGATTGTCTGTAATCCGGCTATCTCCAGAATTAGCTCATTTGCAATAAAAAGAATATAAGTAATTGCTATCGATAAGTTGATGAACGGGAGTTTTGCAAAATTGACCGATGATTCAATACCCGAGCTGATGAACGTCGGGATGACCCGACCGCCAATTATCAGGATCATGCCGATTATCAAATAGAAACCGAGGTATAGACCCAATCGAACGCCGGAATCAATCACCCCAAGAATTCCAAGATAAAACAGTAGGTTACCCGACATCAAACCGATGAGAACTGCCATAACAAGTAGCTGACGCCATTGCCTGACTTTTACGATTGGTTTCACGATATAAAAAACCAGTTGCAGTCCGAAGGCAAAATCGAGAATCGCAGCAGCCAGAATTGGTCCGAACAATAAAGCTAACCGGGCTGCAGCCCAGCACGCAAACAATACCAGCAGATTCATGTCCTGGGCGGTGGGCAATTGAGTCCAGTTACGGACAGCCGTTAGCAGGAACCCCGCGATGACGGCCAACGCAAACCCATAAATCATCTCGTGGGCATGCCACTGCATGGCGGGTACCCGGTCAAAGATCAGCCAGTCAGGCTGTATATTGAAAACGAGGACCAGCATCCAGACTACCATCGAAATGAAGGCAGTCAGACCCGCACCGAGAAAAAAAGGTCTGAATCCTATTGCAAAAAGAACAGGGAAAGTCGACGGGGAATCAGTTGTTGGCTGTATTTGGGTGACCATTTGTCTCGCAGTATCTGGCCGAAATATATTAATTTCGGAAAACCTCAGGCTGACATAATGGCCTTGCTTGTGCAAATTCTATCGATCACTTCCTGGTCTGTAGGATCGGCGAGAAGTTCAACCCCAAGTTCCTGCCAGTCTCTACAGTTGGCCACTTTATCCGGATCGGCAACAACAATGATTCTCGTTGTAACAAGCGTAAGCCCCACAAGCGTTGCTATTTCCTGTGAGTCTTTTGTGGATGAGTTAATACCGTATACTATGGTCGTGAAATCCTCGTTCTGAATCAGTTTGTATGCCTCTTCCAGCGTTGTTGAACAGCATACGATTTCGCCTAGTTCGCAAACCATGGTATCGGACAATCGTTTTGAGAGATTTATTGTAAGAATTTGCATTCGACAATAATCCACACACCGAGCGACCAAGACATTGATCTAGGTCAATGTCTTGTTCTCATGGGTGATACACAATTGCTTCCAGATTTTAACTAATGAGATGTAAATCGACCTGGAAAAGAGAGTGATCGTACAACATCGAAGATAACCTCAGGGGAGTTGGTGTTATCAATACGATCCGATCACAATTCCGGTCCAGGCCGATTTAACGGTTCCTCCGAGACTCGGTGTGAGAAGTCAGGCTGTTCAGGGTCAGTCAGGTTTCTTGCCCGAGTCTCAACTTATTTGAAAAGAGATAATTAATCAAGCATGCATGCATTATTAGCAACAATGCATAGCTGTTTGTGGTCCAGTATCTCTACATCTTTACCATCGACGTTGAGTATACTCTGAGTTTGAAGCCTTGTGAAATTTCGACTGACTGTTTCTACCGCTAATCCAAGATAATTAGCGATATCTGTCCTGGCCATGGGTAATCGAAACAGGCTGGCTGATAAATGGCGTTGTTTATACCTTCGCGAGAGATTTAGTAGAAAGGTGCCAATTCTCTCCTCTGCGGTTTTTTTGCCAAGTAGTAGGAGAAGTTCCTGATCTTCCTGAATTTCGCGGCTTAGCAGTCGATACATATATTGCTGCAGTCGCGGAATCCTTGTTGATAGAGTTTGAAACTGGTCGTAAGGGATTTCACACAGAGAGGATGTTTCAAGCGCCTTTGAGGTGTTTTTGTGGACACCCGCATCAATTGCATCAAGACCAATCAGTTCGCCGGGTAGAAAAAAGGCGACCACATGCTCCTCTCCTAGTTCATTAATACTGAATGTCTTAATTGCCCCGGAGCGAACAGCAAAAATAGAATTGAACGTATCGCCCGTTTCAAAAATTTTGTCATTTTTCTGGAGTGGCTTTGCCCGTTTTACCGAAGTATCCACTTCACTCATTTCCTGTTCCGTCAGCGAATGAGGGATACACAGTCCATTTAGACTGCAATGCTGACATGAAACAATAAATTTCTGAGCGTCGTTCATCTGTGGATTAGGGTAGACGGTTGTAATGTTAATCATATGCTGGTGCCGAGGGAAGAAGCAAGACTGCAATATCCCTTTGAAAATTATGGTTTTTCTTGAATTGACTCAGAATTTGTTGCTTCTGAGTCCACTGTGCCTGGTCTTGCATCGCCTTAAATCCGTTTCAGGGTAATTGCGCCGGATAAATTAGTTTGGCTGATTTTCAGCTTTTTACCACTAATTCGATTGATAGCATCCGTGATTTGTTAAATGCATCCCAAATCAACTGAAACCTTAAAATTTGGTTAAAAAGCAACCAGTTTCTTTTTTTTTATATAAATCAGATGGTTAGTCAGACTGGTCTTATTTATCTTTTCAGGGAGTTCCAGGTGGGTCTCTTTAGCTACCGAGGATGTTTCGTTTACGGGTGTTATGCCCTGAGTATTTGTGTCGCTGTCAAAACCGGTGTTAATGCTGACCGAAATCCTGGATTAATTACGCCAGACTATTGCTGATTAACCCAGGGTGAAATGACCCGGCTCAGATACACGAGATGATTTTCCGATTATTAGTGCGGATGATGACTAAAACCGGGAGGTACTATTTTTGACTAGATCAGTTGACTAGATCAGTTGACTAGATCAGTTGACTAAATTGCCCGCGAAAATCGGGTATTTGAATTCGGGCTTTTGAGATAGCGATCAAAGACCATGCAGATATTCCTGATCAGTAATCTGCCCCGTGGGGTCACGAGGATCTTCTCTTTGTCAACTTCGACAAGTCCATCTTCGATCATCGCCTGAAACTGATTCAGCTCATCCTCGAAATAAGTTGGGAAATCAATCTCAAAATCACGGTTAATTTCTGAAAAGTCGAGCCTGAACTGGCAGATCAGCGATTTAATGACGCGCTTTCTTATCTGATCATCTTTATCAATCAGGAGCCCTTTCTCTATGGGAATTGACTCTTGCTCAAGCCGAGTCCGATAGCTGTCTATTTCTTTTACATTCTGGCAGTAAGTATTGCCGATATGACTGATACCTGTGATACCCAGTGCAACAAGATCGCAATCTGCGTGAGTTGAGTAACCCTGAAAATTCCGCTGCAATGTCCCTTGCCGTTGTGCGATGGCCAGTTCGTCCTCTGGTTTGGCAAAGTGATCCATCCCGATATAGACGTAGTCTCTTGCAGTTAGTGTCTCAATACAGAGCTGCAGGATGTCCAGCTTGGTATCAGGCTCCGGAAGATCTGATACCAGTATGCGTGTCTGAGAATAGAACCGGTCGGGTAGATGGGCATAGTTGTAGATTGAGACCCGGTCCGGGGACAACTCCAGTATCTGATTCAGTGTTCTGGTTACGGATTCAACGGTTTGATGAGGTAAGCCGTAGATGAGGTCTACAGAGATCGACTGGAAGCCATATTGTCGTGCCGCTTTCAGCACTTCTTTGGTTTGTTCAAACGACTGAATACGGTTGACTGCCTTCTGTACGGTCTCATCAAAGTCCTGTATACCCAGTGACAACCTGTTGAAACCGCATTCTCGCAGATGACGAACCCGGTTTGCGTCAACTGTTCTCGGATCGATTTCAATACTGAACTCGCCTTCTTCATCACTTCGGAATGAGAATGCCTTATTTATAGCACTCATCAGTTCCTGTATCTGATCATCATCAAAGTAGGTTGGCGTGCCACCACCCCAGTGAAGCTGGGAAACAATCTTATCCTCGAACAACGGCGTTATGAGTGCCAACTCATGCTTGAGCAGTTCCAGATATTCGACCGCGGGCTCTCTCTTGCGTGTCACTATTTTATTACAGGCACAGTAGTAGCATAGCGTTGCGCAGAACGGGATGTGCACATATAGCGAGAGATCTTTGTCTTTGTTGGGTGATGTTCTGATTGCTTCTCTGAAGTCATCCTCGTTGAAGTCGGAAAACTGAGGAGTGGTTGGATATGACGTATATCTGGGTCCACTCACGTTGTAGCGACGGATGAGGTCGGGATCAAGAATCAGCGCATCGGGATTTTCAACAGGCTTCATGGATTTTCAATTACCTAGTGATCAAGCTAATTTTAGCTTTCGGGTTAATGTCTACGTTGATTTGAGTCAAATGATTGGTGCTCGCTAAAATCTTCGACTCTATCAGGGCTCTCTGGTTGGGTACGACGTGTTAATTTTACATCAGGACAGTCGAATCGTCCTATATTTATCGTATTCTACCGGTCATCAACCGCTGACCGTCCAGCAGATTCATAATAAGGCTTCCACAGCTTGATTGACACCGGTACGGCTACATTGAGACAGAAAGCGACTCCCATTAGCGTGTAAAAGGCTTCCGTGGACATGAAATTATATTGGATATAAGCAATGTCCATTACAACAAAAGCCAGCTCCGCTCGACCGAGCATGCCAAATCCGATCATCACACTGTCATTCCACTCGAAATTACCCGTGTAACGAGCAGATAACGCAGCGGATGATACCTGGGCAAAAAAGAGTGCAATAAACAGGATGAAGACATGAGGCAATATCTCAACGATGATAGATACGTCGAAAATAAGTTTGGTACCTAATTCGACGAAAAAGACCGGCCTAGCCAGCTAAATGCAATATCATCAATGGTCTTCTTGGTGTTTTCGTAATTGGTCACGTGATCGTATTCTGATTCAGGAATATGAAAGTACTCTTCCTTGATAATCAGACCAGCCATGTAGGCACCAATGGCAGGATGAAATCCAAAGGGGCCAGGGCGCCAAATAGTGCTATTCCCCAGCTTCTTCTAACGATTGTCAGGAAATTGTTCGTACTCTCTTCGAAGCCCAATGCGAACATGATGACGATAATGCCGATCTCGGAGAACACTCGAATGAATGAGCTGCTTTTTTCGGGTAGCAGGCCGATATTGACAAGCACTGCGCCGAAAAACAGGAAAAAGAGAACCGGCGTTAATTCGGTACGTTTCGCACACCAGGATGAGAGGAATACGACTACCCAGATATATGTCAGGTAAATGAGATCTTGCACTACGATGGTGACCTAGGCCGGATATCTCATATGAGATTCTAGATGGATGCTATTTACCAACTCGAACGCTTAGCACGTCGCAGGTGGAGCCATGTAGAACACTATTTGCGGTGGATCCAAGCAATAATTGCCAACCGGCCTGACCGTGGGTGCCGATGACGAGCAGATCTATGTCGAGTTCCTCAATTAATCTGTGTATCTCAGACGCAGCTCGACCCTCCGCAATGATGCATTTATCCTCTGGTATCGATAGTCTCTCCTGAATTTCGGGGAATTTTTCTTTGGCATGGTTTCTGAGCTCTGCCTGTAGGGTTGCAAAATTAGTGCTCAATCCTGAGGTGTCGGCGGCTGCGGCCAATGAGTTTGGTTCGATCACATGGACAAGGAATAATTCTGCCTGATTTGATTCTGCCTGAAACTTGGCTTTGTCGATGATATCTTCGTTATCTGCCGCCAGGTCGAGTGCTATCATGATTCTGCTGTACATAGGTTAAGCCTTCTTTTGAGTTTGTTCTTTTAGTAGTCACCTTTGCCTGTCTTATGGGGACTGTAGGGTATTGGGGACTGTAGGGTAGATCAGTTGTTACCGATTTTGTACGCAAGATGAGCACACGTCGATAGTCGCGTCTTGCATATTTACCATGATATACCTTTTGGCTGCAGTCTCCCTGATGTTCATCAAGTCCCGCGTAGTTCGGCTGTGAACTTTTCTGTCACTCCATCGGGGTCGACTATGGGCATCTGTGAACGGATTGCAATATATAGGAAATAGCGTAAAACTAATTCCGTTGCTCACCCACCTGCTCTGTCTCAAGATGTATACAATAAAAAGTTCTCTGAATGTCTTCCTGATTTGTCTGCTTGTCTTGGATTCTGCGGCTGCTGAAAGCGAACTACCTGAACTCCTCCTGGCAGAGGTTGGTAGTAATAGCTATTGCGAAGAGGAACTGTGTGCTGCGGGAGAAGGTGATTGTGATAACGATAGCCAATGTGAGTCCGGTCTCGTCTGCTCAAATGACGTCGGACTGAATTATGGCTTCAGGGATATTGTTGATGTCTGTGAGGTGCCCGCTTCAGGCAGTGACGCCTATTGCAATGGCAGAACCTGCGGAGTCGGAGAAGGTGACTGTGACAGCGACAATCAGTGTGAATCTGGTCTTGTCTGCTCAGATGATGTGGGAGCAGCATATGGCTTCAGGGCATTTGTCGATGTCTGCGAACTGCCCTCTTCACCCGGCATGGACGACGCAGGTGGTGATTCATTTTGCGATGGTAGGTTGTGCGGCGTTGGCGAGGGGGATT
>CAZJRI010000210.1:0-227 GCA_964548025.1 uncultured Pseudomonadales bacterium | reverse complement strand
CGCTGACAACCAATGTGAGTCCGGGCTGGTCTGTTCCACTGATGTGGGTTCGAATTACGGCTTCAGAGATATCGTTGATGTTTGTGAGGTCGCGGAAGTGGGTAGCAATACCTATTGTGATGGCAGACTTTGCGGTATCGGTGAGGGAGATTGCGACACAGACAGCCAGTGCGAGCCGGGACTGGTCTGCACAAATGATGCTGGTGCAAGTTATGGTTTCAGGGCTA
>CAZJRI010000209.1:0-7982 GCA_964548025.1 uncultured Pseudomonadales bacterium | reverse complement strand
TAATAGCAATTGCCCACAAAGAGACTGCTATCGCAAAGACCGAAAATATACTGGAGATACCGGCTGCCATTACGCGTACAGTGCTGTTATAACGCAATCCCAGATATTCAGGAATCGAGTAGACACCCGCTCGCCAGTAGAGGGGGATGAAGACAAATGACGCCAGGATCATAGCCGGAATAGCACCTATCCATTCAAAATTCGCCTGGGCAATACCTACTCTATAACCACCGCCGGACGCTCCAACATAATCGTTAGCGCCTATATTAGTCCCAATAATTGATAGCCCGATAACCCAGAAAGTCAGCGAACGGCCGGCCAGAAAGAAATCTCTGGCGCTATGCACTCTCCTGCTGATCAGAAGACCCACCCCGGTTATCGTGACAAGGTATATAACAATGATTGTGAGATCGACAGGATTCAAACTAACTATGTGATTCAGGACTGAGTTGGTGCGTCAGTATTCGCCTTGGACCAACAAAAGTCGAGTAAAAGTATCAGCGTGACCTTAGGTCCAGGATGGATACTCTGATTTAAACTTACGAATGTGGGACAATCACAGCAGAGAAGGTCACACGAGTGACAAAAGCAATGAAATCCCCTGAAGATATTACGGATCAGTTCAGAAACGAAATCGATGAGGTCGTCAGTCAATTACAGGTTGCCCTGAAAGAGATCATCCACTCGACTGATGAACGCCCTGCCCTCGCATCCGAGGTAGATCAGATGGCATCTGTTCTGAGTGAACCATTGCCACAGACCGGCAGTGGCGCCCGGGAGACCATAGATAAATTAATTGATCTGAACCTTAGAGGAGCGGCCAATACAAGCGGGCCAAAGTGTTTTCATTTTGTTATCGGCGGTACCACACCCGCTTCGCTGGCGGCCGACATTCTGGCCACGGCTTACGATACGATAACCTATACATGGGTTACATCACCTGTTGGTGTACAGATGGAGTTTCAGGCTCTGGACTGGCTGAAGGAACTATTCGGTCTTCGAAAATCGATGGCGGGACTCATGGTAACAGGTGCAACCATGGCTAATTTTGTTGGTCTGGCCGCTGCTCGTCAGTGGTGGGGCGAACAACACAATACGGACGTCTCACTGTACGGCATGTCGGGCCTGCCTCAGATGCCGGTACTCACGTCCGGGTTTGTGCATGCAAGCACACTGAAAGTCCTCGCTCTTCAGGGAGTGGGCAGCGCCAATGTACGAAAGTTCAGCAGAGACGATTTCGGTAGGCTCGACCTCTCTACCATGGAATCTGCATTGAAGGAATTAAATGGCCAGCCAACCCTCGTCATCATCAACGCGGGTGAGGTTAATTCGGGTGAATTTGATCCTGTCAGGGAAATGATGGCGCTCGCGCGCCAGCACAATTGTTGGGTGCACGTGGATGGTGCATTTGGTTTATTCGCCCAGACATCTCCAAGGACTTCTCATCTGACAGAGGGCGTTGAAGAAGCTGATTCAATTACTGTCGACGGACACAAGTGGCTAAATGTTCCTTACGACTCTGGATACACTTTTGTAAGAGATCAGGATCTTATGGCAAAGGCCTTTCGATATTCGGCTGACTACCTGCCCGCAGCCGATAATCCTCATCCAACTCTGGGTGCAATAGGCCCAGAAAGCTCAAGAAGAGCAAGAAGTTTTGCTGTGTGGGCAACACTGAAGGCTTACGGCCGTGACGGACATCAAAAGATTGTTGAGCATTGTCTCGATATCGCTCAGCATTTCGCCAAGCAGGTCAGAAACAATCATCACCTTGAGCTGATGGCAGATGTGCCACTGAATATTGTTGCCTTTCGTTACAATCCCGGCGGGGTTGACGACAAGCAGCTTGATCACCTGAATGATCAACTGGGTGACTTGCTGCTTGAAGATGGCCGGTTTCTTGTCGGGACATCTAAAATTGGAGACCGTACTATCTTCAGGCCAGCATTCTCTAACTGGCGTACAAGAGAATCTGACGTCGAAGAGCTTGCAGATGTGGTCACAGAACTCGGTAACAAACTCACCTCAAAAGCTTAGATAGTCAAACATCCCTGGTGAATTGGGAAATACGGCTTTAATCATGTATTTTTAGCCACTAAACCAGCAAGGGGTAAGTATCATGGATTTTGGCGCACAGGTCGGATGTTATAGAAATACCTGGGACAACATCAGAACGGTTGCCGAAAAACTGGATGCCGGGCGATGGGGTAGCATCTGGTTTGCGGACCACTATCTACCCCCTCCCGGGCGCAAGGAAGAAGAACATCTCACTGCCCATGAGGGTTTCACTTTAATTGCGGCTGTTGCCGCGTTTACCAGCAGCCTTCGCCTGGGTCATATGGTACTGGGCAATACCTACCGCAACCCTGCTCTTGCTGCAAAAATGGCGGCAACGGTTGATCAGATATCTCATGGACGATTCTGCTTTAGTATCGGCGCCGCCTGGTTCAAACGGGAACACGAGGCTTATGGTTGGGATTTTCCTTCAATGAAGGAGCGCCAGGACCGGCTTGAAGAAGCCTGCCAGCTCGCTCGCTTACTGTTTCGATCTGATGATCCGGTGACATTCGATGGCAAGTACTATCAGCTTGACGACGCGCCCCTTTCACCCGGTGGGTTCGATAAACCAATTCCTATTATGGTTGGTGGCACGGGTGAGAAAAGAACCCTCAGAACACTTGCAAGGTATGGCGATATTTTCAATCTGGACGGATGGGCGGGCGGCCCGATGACGGCAGAATACTACCATCACAAAATCAGTATTCTTAAACAACATTGTGACAATGCCGGAAGGGACATTAGCGAGATCCGAAAAACAATCCTCATGCCTACCTTACTCACCGATGATCAAGCTGCAGCAGATCAGTTTTTGGCCAATCGTAATCTTGGCGCAGGTACTGCGGCAGGTAACAAGAACTATATTATCGACAAGGTTGGAGAAATAATCGAAGCGGGGGTGGACGAGATCATGTTCGGCGGTATTTCAACCGACGAGCCTGATGAATTTGACAGGTTTGAGAGTGAAGTACTCTCGGCATTTGACTGAATAACTAAAAAAGCCCGAGCAATTCACTGAATAAGTAATCCATGAATCAAGAATACAAGTTTGATTCATGGATCATTTTATCTGCGTCTGCTCTTGTGCTTCTACCAGAGATCGTACTTTTGCAGTTCGTTACGACCCACAACCATGTGGTGCACCTCATCCGGACCGTCAGCAAATCGCAGGTGACGCTGATCAGTATACATTTCGGAAAGTGGTGACCACTGAGATATGCCGGTAGCTCCGTGCATCTGAATCGCCTGGTCAATTATTACACAGACTTTCTCAGGTACCATTGCTTTTACCGCACTGACATATACCCTTGCTTCCTTATTCCCCAGCACATCCATTGCCTTGGCAGCTTGAAGCACCATCAACCTCATGGCATCGATCTCTATTCGAGCGCGGGATATAACCTCTACATTCTTGCCAAGTTTGGCAATGGGTTTACCGAAGGCAACCCGGGTCCCGGATCTCCTTACCATCAGCTCAAGTGCTTTCTCGGCCTTGCCGATCGATCGCATGCAATGATGAATCCGACCTGGCCCCAATCGGACCTGTGAAATCTCAAAACCACGACCCTCACCGAGCAGGATGTTCTCTTTGGGTACGCGCACATTGTTGAACTTGATATGCATATGACCACGAGGTGCGTGATCATGCCCGAATACCTGCATCCCCTCGAGTATTTCAACACCCGGTGTATCCTTGGGAACAAGAATCTGAGATTGCTGCCTGCTGGGGGCAGCATCGGGGCTCGTCTGAACCATGGTAATCATGATCTTGCACCTTGGGTCTCCTGCACCGGAGATATAGTACTTCTCACCATTGATTACCCATTCGTCACCGTCGAGTACCGCACTGGTGCTTATATTCTTCGCATCCGATGAGGGACGGCCCGGTTCTGTCATGGCATAGGCTGAACGAATTTCACCATTGAGCAGTGGTTTGAGCCACTTTTCTTTCTGCTCCTCGGTACCTACTCGCTCCAGAACTTCCATATTCCCGGTGTCCGGCGCGCTACAGTTAAGCGTTTCAGAGGCGAGTGCGAATTTTCCCAGTTCTGCCGCTATATAGGCATAATCGAGATTATTAAGACCGTCTCCCATTTCTGAGTCAGGCAGGAAGAAATTCCACAGACCGGACTGCTTTGCTTTTGACTTTGCACCATCCAGCAATTCCAATTGCCTCGGATGCCAGGACCAGCGATCCTCTTTTTCATCTTCGAGCGCGTAGAATTCTTCAGTAATGGGTTCAACATTCTCTTTAATATGCTTCTGCACTGCATCCATGAGTGGCTGTGCTTGTTCTGACATCGCCAGAGTAAATAGATCACTTTCTAGATCAGGCATCTTGTCTCTCCTTATGCTTGGGTCTTCATTTCAACCAGGTATCACAACCGGGAATCACAATGGAAAATGCAATTACGGGATGCACGCAGAACAAAATTGAATTTGGTTAACTTTCCAAATTGACGGTGTAACTCGCCTCTGCTTCTCAGCATGCCATAGTCAGCATTCAATCGCGCTCATACTATGACGACTCAATCCTACTGGCAATGAGACTTCGGCTATATCAAAGTTCGTGATAACAGATCATTTGGCTTTTATCTGCCCAGACCGAATACCCATACAACACCACCTTGTGGTACGTATGTATCCGTGCCTCGAGTCAGATTAAGTACTGCCTGCTCCCTTTCAGCATCCACGCCATAACCCGACTGCACGGCGATATACTGACGGCCGTCAATTTCATAACTCACGGGCACGCCAAGGACGCCTGAATTGGTTCGTTGCTGCCAGAGCAATTTACCCGACTTCGCGTCAAATGCCCTGAAATATCGATCATTCGTGCCGCCTGTGAACACAAGATCCCCGGCTGTTGCCAAAACCGGCCCCCAGTGGTGACTTTTAAATTTCTGAGACCATACCTTCTCTGATGTGTCCACATTCCATGCCTGCAACTCACCAATATAGTCTTCTGCATCCGCATGCAGTGTGAAACTGCCTTCAACACCCATGAATACCTGACCTTCCCTGTACTCAATATCTTCACCTTTTAAAGTGCTGCAGATATTGTCGTTGGCTGGAATGTAGATAAGACGGGTCTTTGGACTATAGGCCGCAGGTGGCCAGTCTTTACCTCCCCAGGTGGACGGGCAGAAGTTAATCGCTTTATCGGTTTTGGGTATGCGATCTTCATGATAATCCGGTCTTCCCGTTACGGGATCTAAACCGCTGAATACATTCTGTTTCACATATGGCAGCGCATCAACGAAGTTAATCTTGTCCCGTTCACGCTCAAGGAACCATAAATAGCCATTTCGCCCGGGATGCACCATACCCGAGATTGTTTTCGAATCTCTTTTGAAGTCCACCAAGATGGGCGCCGATACCTCGTCCCAATCCCATGAGTCATTCCAGTGATACTGGTGATATCCACGAATCTTCCCGGTATCCACATCGAGAGCCATCACCGAGGTGGCGTACAAATTGTCTCCCTGGCGCTGGTCACCAACCCATGGGCCGCCATTCCCAGTCCCCCAGTAAGTGACTTTCAGATCTGCATCATAGGAGCCTGTGATCCACACAGGTGCACCACCCGTTTTCCAGCTATCTCCCGGCCAGGATTCGTTTCCCTTCTCTCCCGGCCCTGGAATGGTATAAGTCTTCCATACCGGTTTACCGGTTAATGCATCGTATGCTGCAACAAAACCTCTGATGCCAAATTCACCGCCAGATACGCCTACCATCACTTTGCCACTAGCAGCCAGAGGTGCAATCGTCATATAGTAACCGGAGAAATAGTCTTCCACTTCCTGTTCCCATACCAGTTTCCCGCTCCTTGCGTCGAGTGCGACAAGGTAGGCATCAGCGGTTGCCATATAAACGAGATCACCGAGGAGCGCCACACCCCGGTTGGTGGGATGCATCTGCGATAGATCTTCAGGCAGTTCGCGTTCATAACGCCATAACAGATTCCCGTTACGGGCATCGAGCGCAAGCAGATGGTTATGCGGGGTTGTAACAAACATATAACCGTTATTGACAACCGGTGGCGCCTGGTGTGCTTCTCTCATGCCAGTTGAGAACGACCAGATCGGTTTCAGCTTTTTGACGTTTCTTCGGTTAATCTGTTTTAGTTCGCTATATCCCTGGCCATCATAGGTTCCGCGATACATCAGCCAGTTCTTCGATTCCGGTTTCTTCAGCCGCTCTTCGGTGACAGTTGCGTAATCAGGCCGCTCTCTTAGCAAGGTGCCTGATCTTGTCGACTCGAATCCGCCAGGAGTCTCCTGTGCGCCAGCTTCCATGAATAGAACAGCCACTACAATAAAGCTGGCAAATCTCTGAGTAATTGTAATTTTTCTTTTCATCTCCACCTCCTCATTTAAGGCCAGTGTGAATTTCTTTATTGTTTCTGCTGAAATCCAACCTTTCGGGTAAATTTACCTGATACGATTATTTCATGGTTCTCAATTTTCACTGGTAATATCGCAAGCGGTTTTGGTGCGGGACCGAGCACCACTGAAGCACCGTTGGCGGGATTGAATTCTGAGCCATGACAGGGACATATCATATGTTGTTTCTCATTGTTCCATCCCTCGACATTACATCCGGTGTGGGTGCAAACAGCAGAGTAGACGATAAGGTCTTCAACCTTGTGTTTCTCTACAAGCTTTGACACCGACCCCGGTTTTAACCGCATAACAAGCACCATATTCAGGCGGTTTCGATCACGAATGATATTGCCTGGTACATCTTTGGGATAAGCCAGCAGGGGAGAAGCATCCAGCTTAATATCCTCGGGTTTGATGATGTTGCCCTTTTGATCGCCGAAGGCATGAACCAGCCTGTCGTCTATCTGAGGTCTTATTCTTCTCGGTTTCGTCGCAGCGGGCAATGAGAAAGGTGCGAATAGCCCCAACCAGAGGCCTACCTTGAGCACGAAGCGACGACCTCGCTTCACCCCGGCATATCCGCTCTCACAATCCCGACAGCTTGAAAAACCACTATTTGCTGTCGAAGCTGCATCTCTCCTATCCGTCATATGTACAACCAGGGACACACAACAACATATTCTAAAAGGTCCGATATCGATTTATCTGACTGGACATTATCACAATCATTAACCGACAACCATCCAACAACTTAGCTTAGCCTCCGGCGCCAGGAAGTGAGAACCACGTCACGTAAATGAACATTAAAACCGAACCTGGTTAACAATAAATGACGAACTGCAGTTATTGTTCGCTTCGGTGCGCTACGCTTAACCCTGATACATCCATCTGGATGTTGCACCATTACACAACGATATATCGCATTGATTTATTAACACTTAATACAACGGCGATCGTGCAGGAATCAGATTTCTGCATATTTCCACAAGAGGAAATGAATATCATGAAGAAAATTACACTATTTACGATGATGCTGGCCGTACTACTATGCAGGCCGGTAAACGCAGATATGCTGGTTGCAGGCGAGCGGCATTCAGCCTATCTGGACGATAAAGGGGTGGTATATACCTGGGGTTCGTACAACGCCTTTTCAGAAGAGAGCAATCCACTTCCCTCAGTCGTCGAGAACCTGCCAGAGATAATGATGATAACTGCTTCGGGTGACCGTACCGCATTTCTATCAGCAATCAATGAAGTATATGTTCTGGGGAGTTCCTCTCCGGACGCCCCGACTTTGCTGGATATAACTGATGGTATTGTATCAATAGCACTGGGGTTCAATAACCTTGTAGTACTGACAAACGAGGGCAAGGTCTATAACTTCGATCTTGTCACCGGTCTGCTTATTGACACTGGTATTGAAAACGCAACATCAATCTCCGCCGACAGCAATGAATTTCTAACTGATACGGGCCTCGCACTGGTTGAGGGAACGGTCTACGTCTGGGGAGAAAACACCCCGGGACAGGTAGCCATGGG
>CAZJRI010000208.1:0-8001 GCA_964548025.1 uncultured Pseudomonadales bacterium | reverse complement strand
TTCTAACCACCCGCGCCATCCACGGAATGTTGGCGATACCCAGGGCTAATACCACTGTCATTAGAGATCCGCCAAGCGCTGCGGCAAGCCCAACTGCGATCAGAAGACTCGGGAAGACCACGAGGGAGTCCATAATTCGCATGATGACGTCATCAATGAATCCCCTGAAGTAGACTGAAACGAGTCCCAGAGGAACCCCGATCAATACCCCCAGACCGATTGCGCCAAAGCTCACAATCAGGGCAATGCGTGCGCCATAGATCAACCTGGCAAGGGTGTCTCTTCCCATCTGGTCAGAACCGAGCCAGTGTTCGGCGGATATACCTACCAGGAGGTTATCGAAATCCATCTCCTCGGGACTAACGGGTACGATCCACGGCGCAAACACTGCGGCAAGAACCGTCAGGGTAATCACTGCAATGCCAAATGCAGCCTGCGGGATACTCAATACCTTGATCAGAACACCAATCGAAGGATGCTGTTGCAACCCCGATATCGAACTGATTTCACCAACCTGGATATTCATTCGTACCTGATCCTGGGATCAAGCCATGCATAGACAAGATCAGTGATGAGATTTGCAAAAAGCACGGCGAGCGCCATGATAAGTACCGCGCCCTGTACTGACTGGAAGTCCCGCGCAAAGATCGCCTGAATCATGAATTGCCCCATGCCGGGGATGCCAAATAATGTTTCGATCACAACCGCTCCTGCAAAAATCCGCCCGGTTTGCAGCCCAAAAACAGTTACAACAGGTAAAAGCGCGTTCCGCAGTGCATGAACCCAGATAACCGAGCCAGGTCTCATCCCCTTGGCCCTTGCGGTGCGAACATAGTCCTGCGCAAGCACTTCCAGCATGGCCGAGCGGCTCTGTCGCATGATCAGCGCCCAACTGGTAATACCAAGTGCGAATGAAGGCAGGATCATATGGCGCAATCCCTCGGCGGGGTCTTCAAGAATATCTACATACCCCTGTGTCGGTAGCCAGCCGAGAATGACGCCAAATAGCAGGATTGCCATAATACCCAGCCAGAAATTGGGAATCGCGACTCCGGCGATGGAGATGACCGTTGCGATGAAATCGATTGGTTTACCCCGATATACCGCCGAAACAATACCTGCAGGCACCCAAATCAGAACAGCAAGTATCCAGGCGACGATGCCAAACTGCAGTGTGACCAGGGCACGGTTCTTCAGTTCCTCGGCAACAGGGCGATAATTTTGTGTGGAGCGACCAAGATCTCCCTTTATTGCCCTCGACAGCCAGAGTCCATATTGCACTATCACGGGTTTATCGAGGTTGTGTTCCTTTCGAATCAACTCAAGCTGTTCATCGTCAAGTGACTCACCAGGTCCAACCAGCGCTCTCGCGGGATCACCGGGAATTGCAAACATAAGCGCATAAACCATGAAGGTGATAATCGCCAGTACGGGAATCATCTGCAAAATACGACGGACCACATAAACCCACATCGCTATGGCCTCTCAATCCATATTTCACGCAGGCTCATCTTGGCATCCCAGCCCATTAACTTATCGAGATTCTTCACTTTCTGAGGAGCGGCTGCATAGTTAACGCCGTACAGCAGGGGTACATACCAGGCTTCACTCAAAATCAGCGCGTTGAGTTGCCTGTAGACTGCCTTTCTTTCCGCCAGCGTATAGTAAGAAGCACCCTGCTCTACCAGTCTGTCCACATCAGGGCGGGGAACGTTACCCGGGTTATAATAACCATCGCTTTTGTAGGCAAGCGAAGCCAACCAGTCAGGTTCAGGGTAACGACTCCAACTGGTCAGGTACATTGGATATTGTCGACCGTGAAAGAATCTCTCCGTTGCCGCACCGGTATTCAATACCTCGATATTCATTGTGATCCCCACCTTTTTTAACATGGCGCGCACAATTTCTGCTGTGGGTATCAGAGTCGGTGAGTTATTGGTAACCGCAGTGAACTCAAATCCTTCCGGGTATCCTGCCTCACGAAGATACGACTTTGCCTTCTCAGGATCATAAAAGGGACGTTCAACCGTCGGATCATGAGCCCATGCACCAACTGGCCACATGCCTGAGTCAGCAACGGTTACCCGGTTAAAGAAAATCGCACGATTGATAATCTCGGGATCGATTGCATGAGAAATTGCCAAACGAAGATTAGCATCGTTGATTGACGGGTGACTCACATTGAAGACAAGTGTTGCAGTAATACCGCCCCCATCCATAGTTTCTATGTGAAATCTATCATCCCGCTGAAATGCCGCCACATCTTTATAGGGAAGATAAGCGACGTCTATTTCGCCCGTGCGCAAAGCCGATGCCAACACCGTCTGATCTCTTATTACCCTGATAGTCACTTCATCAAGATAGGGCAGCCGATTTCCGAATTCATCCGTTCCCCAGTAATTCTCATTCCTTACCAGATGCACGAGCGTGCCAATGATCACCTTGTTGACTTTAAAGGGGCCTGTACCGGCGGGTTCCCATCCATAATCGCTGCCAAGCGCTTCAACTTTCGCTGGAGAATTCAGCACACCGCCACGATCAGCAAGCATATTCAGCCCGGCTCCCCAGGGTCTCTCCAGATTGAATCGGACCGTTAACTCATCAACAACATCCACCGAACTGATAACCGTCATTGAGGATCTGGGCGTTGCCTTCGTCGCGGGATCAAGAATTCGCTCGACATTATGCTTGACCGCCTGCGCATTGAAGGGCTCACCATCATGAAAAACAACCCCCTCACGGAGGTGAAATGTTATGGCATCCGGGTTTTCAGAGATTTCCCAGGACGTGGCAAGCGAGGTTTCCTTGCGAGGTTTGAGATCCGGATCTGCATCCACTAACTGATCATAAATCTGATGCCAGTAGTAGGCATCGCCGCCGGAGCGTCCCAGAACTGCATCAAGCGAGGTCGGTTCAATACCAAAACCCACCCTCAGATGTCCCCCATATTGATGTCCCTGGGGAGTCTTCTCTATTTCTCTAGTTTCATTGCTCAAATCACCGGGTTTATCTCCACCCCCACAGCTTGTTAGCAATGTTGAAATACAGATGCCAAGCACAAAAGCCCGACTGATTTCGAATGAGACATATTTCATACTAAATAACACGCCACCTGATGCCCGGACGCGACATCCTTCAAGACAGGTTCTTGCTGTGAACATTGTGCATTCGCACGGGGACAACGGGTACTGAAGTGACAACCGGGTGGCCTGTTGATTGGACTTGATACATCTCCCTGCAATATCGTTCTGCTCCTTTTATAGGCCGGATCAGGCACCGGCACGGCATCGAGAAGGCTGAGTGTATAGGGATGCCGGGCGTTACTGAATATTTCATCTCTTGAGGCAAATTCAACGATACGACCAAGATACATGACGGCGACCTGATCGCTTATATGTTCAACGACGGCCAGGTCATGGGCGATGAAGAGGTAAGCAATACCGCGCTCCTCCTGCAGATCGATAAGCAGATTAATTACCTGGGCCTGAATTGATACATCCAGAGCAGAGACCGGTTCGTCACAAATGATAACGTCTGGATTCAGCGAGAGCGCTCTGGCTATACCAAGACGCTGACGCTGCCCGCCGGAGAATTCATGCGGATAGTGATCCATTTGCGTTGCCCGTAAACCTACCCTGTCAAATAAGGTAGCAACCCTGGCGTCTCGTTCCTGCCGGGTCAATGACTCGTGCACGGTGAGCAGTTCGCCGACAATCTCCCCTGCTTTCATCCTTGGATCAAGAGACGAGAAAGGATCCTGGAAGATGATCTGCATGCGCTTCCGTACAGGTCGCAGTTCCCGGTTGGTCATTCCTGTAATATCCACACCATCAAGTTCTATTGAACCTGCGGAGGGATCAAGCAACCGAAGCACCGTTCTGCCAACAGTTGACTTACCACAACCACTTTCACCGACCAGACCCAGCGTTTCACCGGCGTTTATCCCGAAACTTATGCCATCAACCGCATGGACATGGCCAACCAGTTTTCCAAACAGTCCCTTGTGAATGGGAAAATACTTTTTAAGATTCCTGACTTCTAGCAACGGGCCTGAACTATCAATCATGTAGAAGGTCCGGCTGTATTAAAGCAGGCGACCCAGTGATCAGGGGTAATTTCTTTAAGCGCAGGATCTCCGCGGTGACACTGGTCTGTCGCACTTGAACATCGTGGTGCAAAGGCACATCCCTGTATCTTCTCCGTTAGTGAGGGCACGATACCAGGAATTTCATTCAGCCTGGATCTTGGTTTATCGCCATCAGTTCCAGCCATATGAGCTGAAAGCCTGGGTACCGATGTTAGTAGTCCAGTTGTATAGGGATGCCTGGGTTTAGCAAAAATCAGTTCAACAGGTGCTTCCTCGATTTTCTTTCCAGCGTACATCACGATAACCCGGTCACAAGTCTCTGCCACAACACCTAGATCATGGGTAATCAACATCACAGCGGTATCCAGCTTATCCTGCAGTTCGCGTATCAGCTCGAGCATCTGGGCCTGTATCGTCACATCGAGCGCTGTCGTTGGCTCATCAGCGATGAGGAGTTTCGGATCACAGGCAAGTGCCATCGCGATCATCGCACGCTGCCGCATGCCACCGGATAATTGATGGGGAAATTCGCGCGCCCGGGTTTTGGGTTCGGGGATGCGGACAAGCTCCAACATCTGAAGGGCCCGTTCTCTTGCTTCAGTTTTTGACAGCCGAAGATGACGACGCACGGTTTCTGCAATCTGGTACCCGATTGTCAGTACCGGATTGAGAGATGTCATCGGTTCCTGAAAAATCATAGCGATTTCATTTCCACGAATGTTGCTGATTTCCCTATCAGACATGGCCAGCAGATCACGTCCAAGAAACCTAGCCGATCCACTCACAATCCTGCCCGGCGGGCTGGGAATAAGCTGCAGGATAGACAGAGCAGTGATGCTCTTACCACAACCGGACTCCCCGACAACGGCCAGCGTTTCACCCTGGCGAACATCGAGCGAAATACCGTTCACAGCCCGACCGTCACCATCCGCCGTGTTGAACTCGGTGATGAGGTCACGAACTTCAAGAACCAGATCCTGCCTGCCCTTCGCATGCTCGTGTGTTGGTTCCGGTGAATCCTGATCCTTATCTGCTCGCTTTACCTCTACAGCCATTTCCTCACTATTCCACTTCGCTTTGGGGACAGTATACTTGAGTAGTGAAACTCACCACCATTTGTTCATCTTGACTTTCTATATCATGACGAATATACATAACCCGTTGAAAAATATCAGAAATGCAAGAATGGCTCGATGATTGCTACAAACTATTTCAAATTAATCTAGGAAAGCGCCATGCCAGTTGTAGTTCAGGACAGACCTATCGAATCATTGCGGGAAGAAGTCATTGATCAATTGATCATGAACTACGGCCATGAAGAGCTATCACTGGAGGCTTTTGAGCGAAGATTGGATGAGGCACTCGCAAGTGATGACCCTAACGAACTCGCCGGACTTACCGCTGACCTTGAACTCAAAGCAGACAAACAATACGCCGAGCGAAAACGTCAGGAACTGAATCTGGACTACGACTACGAAGATAGTGAAGAAGTGGACTATGTAATAAACGTCTTCGGTGGGAGTGACAGGGGTGGGGTCTGGGATGTGCCGCGGGAAATTCGGGTACTCAATCTCTTTGGTGGTGGAGATATAGACTTCACGGAAGCAAGATTTACGAACCCAACGGTACGCATCAAGATGCTGACCCTCTTCGGTGGCGCCAGCATCTACACAAGAGAAGATATCAGAACAGTATCAAAACTTATAGCAATTTTTGGTGGTACCGACAACAGTTCGCCATCGAATGCTGGTAGAAATGCACCAACAGTAATCATCGAAGGACTCGTCCTCTTTGGCGGTGTTGACATTAAACTGAAGCGATCCATCAAAGAAGTATTTCTTGATTTCGCCGACAGGATCAGAGGCGTTCAACGACCACGTCGAGACGCTGAATAATAAATCCATTAGCTTTCAATAAGCGCTGCAGGTTATGCTCCTCTATACCACAGACACTATAAGGAGCTACCGTGCCCACTCCTCAGAACTGGCAAGCAACCGCTTTCAACCAATCGACAGACTCCAGCAATCAGATTCATTCGGATGAGGTCGCTCAGGCTTATGGATTCAAGGGCGGACTTGTACCCGGTGTCACGGTTTCGTCCTACCTGATGCATCCGGCGGTTCTCGCCTGGGGTAGAAGATGGTTGGAAAGAGGAAACGCACATATTGTCGTCGGTAAACCGCTCTACGACGGATATCAGTTTGAAGTTGAATTATCTGACGTTACCGACAACTCATATCGTGCAACCCTGACAGACCAGGAAGAAACCCAATGCGCCACGGCCTATTTGAGAATCGTCGACGATCTTCCTGAGGCTCCGACCATGCGCGGAGACCCCATTCTTGAGCGCGATCAGGAAATTCTGCCAGCAACCCGTGAAGAGATGGAACGATTGAGGGATAAAGGCATGTTTGCCCTTCGTGCCAGATGGGACGACACAAACAATATGTCCACCTATCTAAAAGACCCGGATGCGATGCCGCAAGCGCATCGCTTTGATGGAGGCGCACTGGCTAATGGCGCATACCTTCTGGGCATGACAAATTGGGTGCTGGCTGGCAATGCCTATATGAATCCCTGGATACACCTGCAAACCGATTCTCAAAATTACGGCGCTGTGGAAAACGGAACCGATCTCGTTGTCGAATGCGATATTCAAGATCTCTTCGAGAAGAAAGGGCACGAATTTGTTGACCTTAACGTTGCGGTTTATGCGAAGGATACGGCACAACCGTTGATGACTGCGCTGCTGCGTGCAATCTACAAATTAAGAGGTGTCTGATTCGGACGACACTTTCAAGGCATTAGCAACTGTTAGTGGTGAGAAGGCACATCTCAAAACGATGCCTGACCTACATATACTCAACGGATCACATCAGATGAGAGTACTAGTCAACAGGGAACTGCCAAAGGTGTTCATCACTGTAAAAATATAGCCAACTGTCCAACTACCCTACCGAATCCCCCAATCTGAACTATGCTTTAAAGGCTACGTTTCAGGTTTTGAATATGGATGTTCTGACTTACATTGCTATTGGTTTATCTTCAGTTGCTGCCATCTGTGCGGTTTCCGCGCTTATTATCACGCTTTCCATGCGACGCAGGCTAATGGCACTACAAACCACGCCGGTTGATAACAAAAATGAGTTCTATGCAGAGATAGCAAACCTGCTCTCGGATGGCAGTATGGTCTGGCAACGGTTGATGGTGGAATCCGACGAACTCAGTGCGATGATCTCAACTACGCTCCTCAAGGGCGTCAATAAAGAAAATATCGGTGACTGGCTGCTGCAACTGAGAGAGTTCTGCAAAAAATCCAAGGCTGAAATAGACCATGCTTACCAACTCTTCTCCACTGAGGCAAAGAATATGTCCTCTGAAGAGATGGAGATGCAAATGCCTGATATGGCGAAATTCAATAAAGAGATGAAGAGCAATGTAGCGGTGATTTCAGACCAGCTCGATCATATGCGCAGTATCCTGAGAGGTGGCGATGCTGACAGTAACCGGCAATTCAAGATCACGCTGCACAAGCCTCAGGTAATGCCACATTTTTTGCGAAAGCGGCAGAAAATTGCAGAATTGCAGCGGCGAAGACTCGCACCGCAAACCGGATAAGCCTGACTCTCCGCTAGCTCGTGATAAAACCCAGCATCCACTTTGCCAGGGTCTGATTCTGAAGTTCTTTCGCCAGACTTTCGACACCCCGCGTGTAGGTCTCGTCTCCAAGTATATCCTGTCTCATATCCATCAGAGCCTGTGAATAGGATTTACGAAATTCAGGATGACCCTGGAACGCGAGAATATGGTTATCGATCTGAAACATCGCGTTCGGGCAAAACTCACTCGTGGCCAGCAGCTCAGCATCCTCAGGCAGAATCGTCACCTGATCCTTATGGCTCACTATTGCCGCA
>CAZJRI010000207.1:0-8093 GCA_964548025.1 uncultured Pseudomonadales bacterium | reverse complement strand
AATAGCCCGCAGAGAGCGATTAGTATCCAACCGGGCAGGATGATGCTGATCATATCATCGATAGCACCAGCCATCGTGAGTACATCGACATTTCCGGTTTGCCAGAAGACCCATTCAGATCCCAGGTTCGTCGCAAGGATGGTATTTCCGCTTTCGAGGATAATTATTCCGTCGCCGTTGTGGGGATTTAATCTTGTCGTTGTATTGATTGCGGGATCGTTCTGTCCATCATGGCCGAATACGAAATCGCCATGGTCATTGGATGCATAAAGTATGGTACCAAGCCCCCATAAATCGATGCCTGCCTGTTGACCATGTGGTTGTCGCATGAGCCGCAGGGTCTTCTCTGACAGAGGGCTGGGAGTTGATCCACTGTTGTTCTCATGTGTCAAGTGGGCCTGGATGAATCGCGTCATATCTTTCGGTGTGGTGTAGAGTGACGCCGCTGCTGTTGCGGTGAAGTTGTAGAGGGTCGCTTTAGTACCATCGGTGTTATAAGAACCAGCCAGGTTGGGTATCTTCAATGGATCTTCAATCTGATAAGTCGAGCGCGTCATATTGAGCGGGCCAAATACCCTCTTTTGCATGAATGATTCAAATGATTCTCCGCTAACCTCTTCAACCAGCAATTGCAGGATGAGATAGCCGCCACCAGAGTATTTAAAGCCCGACCCGGGCTCATTACCGACTTCAATTTTCACACCGGGACCCTTTGTTGCATTTGGTGCTGAAAGTGCTTCTTCGATGCGCTGGATTTTTGTCCCGGGTTTGAAACCCAGAAAACCGAGCCCGTCCGTTAGCCCTGCCGTATGACTTAATAAGCGGCGAGTCGTTACGCCTTTGTTGTCAAATTTCGTTTCCGGCAGATGCCAGCGGGTCAGGTAGCTAGATACAGGTTCATCCAGGTCGAGCTTGCCATCCTCGACCAGCACCATCACGCCCCAGGCGGTTACCCATTTACTCATCGAGGCTACCTGGAAGAGGGTTTCACGATTTATTGTTTCACCCACAGAGGCGAAATGCTCGGCAACCACTGCCCCGTTTTCAATCAGTACAAGCGCAGCATTGCCGTTGTAGTTTTGATCAACTTCCCTGATTAATGCCTGTTTCAATGCCTGACTATCATTGGAGGGGGCGATAGGGTCTCGTAACCAGCCTTCGAGGGTTCCCATCACAACAATGACAGACCAGCAGATGCCAACAACCAGTACGACCAGAAAGATCGGGATTAAACGCATAGATCAGCCCATTTATCAGTTGGAATAAAGCGGCACCGGGCAGATCAATAATCCACTATTGTGATGTCGCTGGTTTCGCTCTCGGGAGCAGTCAATCTTTTGTTGCGAGCCAGTATTGAAGCGCTTTTTCGCGTGCAAGTGTGAGAATTTCGGAGCAGGTGAGACTCTCACCTGATTCTCTTTCCAGCAGGATTGGCAGCAGGTCTTCAATTGTCGAAATTGTGTATATCGTAAATTCCTTTGCGGAAATCGAATCCACGACATCTTCCCGCAGCATAAGATCGCCGAGATTTGACTCAGGTATGATGGCACCCTGCGTGCTGTCAGAATCGATAGTTCTGCAGGCATCATAAAAACCTTCGATCTTCTCGGTCGCCCCACCTATAGGCAGAATGTTGCCGTGTTGATCTACAGCACCGGTCAGGGCAATCGATTGTCTGACAGGTAAATTTGTCAGTGCGCTTATCAGGCAACAGAATTCTGCGGCAGAAGCCGAGTCACCGTCAATGCCACCATAGGTCTGCTCAAATGCGATGGATGCCGAGAATGCAAGGGGATGCTGAAGATGCAGGACACGCTGAATTAACCCCTTCAAAATCAGGAATCCCTTTGTATGTACACTGCCTGACAAATCCGATTCGCGTTCGATATTGATGGCACCATCCTTTCCCGGACCTATTGAAGCTGTGATTCTGGTGGGAAATCCAAATGTCAGCGGACCTTCAGATGTCACTGCCAGGCCGTTGATCTGGCCAACGATACTGCCGCTGAATGTGATCTTTATAGTCCTGTCAGATATGAGTCGGCGAAATCTGCGAGCCGGTATATCAGCACGACGGCGAGTCCGCCTGATGGCGCTTATGACGTCGGAAGACGTCACCAATTCATTGTCGTTCTTCTCTGCGATAAATGCCGCCTCCCGCGCGATATCTGCAATTCTGCTAAATCGACTGGTGAGTTGATTCTTCTGAGCACAGATTCGGCTGCCATGTTCGATCAGTTTTGCGACGGCTGTATTGGAAAAGTGAGTGAGCTTGTCACGTTCAATCAGGCGGGCCACGAGATTGGCATAGGCATTAAAACCGTCGCTGTCCCTGGGAATGGTATCTGCGAAGTCAGCCAGGACCTTAAATAAAGATGAGAATCTGGGTTCATAGTGGTTTAACAGGTAGTAGACGTCAGGATTACCTACCAGAATGACCTTGATATCAATGGGTATGGGCTTAGGCCTCAACCTCGGCCCGCTCCAGATAGCAAAGGGATCATTGCCACCCATTTCAAATAACCCGGTTTTCAATGTTCTGAGTAGTGCCGCCCAGGCGCCTGGTTCACTCAGGATATCCTGGGCTTCCAGAATGAGGAATCCACCGTTTGCTTCCAGCAGGGCTCCTGGTTTTATCATCAGATGATCCGATCTGGCGAAAATGCCCTGTCGGGAAAACTCCTGATCAATTCGCCCAACCAGATTGTTGAGGTTTGGATTGCTGACGCTAACGACTGGTCTTGGTGCTGAGGGATCTCTGGAGCGGATAAGATTGACCCGATAGTGCTGGGTAAAATTTTCCAGATTATCTGTCGCGGTCATTTTTACGTTAATCAGGTCGTCGTTTATTTCATCAAGAAATTCATGGACCTGGCTATTGTCGAACTGTATTTTCAGGGCGTTGATTCGAGAACTCACGAAGTTCTTTGCTTCGGCAACAATTATGGCCTGCATATCTTCGCGATGTTTTATCTGGACATTGTTGATTTCCTGACCGAGTTCCGAAAATTTCTGATCAAATTCAGTTAGTTTTTCTTCTATTGCTTTGTATTCTTCTTCCGACACAGTGTCCGCAAGGCGAAGTTGCTGGAGTTCATCAAATGAAACAGGCTTGCCGCCGATAATGGGCAATATGGTGGGTAATGTATTCTGACCCACCTGTATGGGTACTACTGCCAACCCGGCCTTGTGCAATTCCTCGTCAAACGGGCTGCCGATCTTTCTGATTTCTTCCTGGATTTCTTTGTTGAGTTTTCGTTGCTTTGCCTTGACGATATCTGAGTTCAGGTATTCCGGCAGATCTGTTCTGGCGAATTCAGCAAATCTGTCCATAGCCCGCTGGAACGTTTTCCCCGATCCGGCCTTGAGTTCGACGAGTTTAGGTTGATCGCTCTCTGCAAAATTGTGGACATAACATTGATCTGGTAGCTCGACCGGATTTTGAGAAGATTTCTTTATCATCTGATCGATCAACGACATTCTGCCAAAACCAGACAAGCCCCGTACGAAGACATTGTTCCCGTGAATTCGGGTTTCGAGCCCGAACTGCAAAGCATCAACAGCATCCTGTTGGCCAAGAATGTCGGATTTTGCCTCCAGTGCCCGGGTATCCTTGAAACCGAGGTCGTCGGGATTACAGACCCAACGAGCCAGTTCCGCGGTAATCTGCTTTGCAGCCATTGTTTGTCCTGAAATCAATAACGCGATATTGGTTCATTTTCACTTTCCGGGCGCTGTTAGTCTAGTTTTGTGGCATCGGTTTCGATCTGCCGAACATAATTATGGGTTAATTTATATCTGCTGAGGCGCGCCTGGTGGTGACAGTTGATGATTTCCTTTAGGCTACCACTCATCAATTGCCACTTTTTCGCTCGTTGCTGACGTTTAAGAAAAGAGCGAACAGTTAAATAAACTATAGGAGATTTGATGAATCGTATTATCCTCTTGTCAGTATTGATGTTTTCTATATCAATTAATGTCGCAGCCTCCGAATACACCGACCAGGCCGCACAAAGGCTCTCTGAGTTCATCCAGATCAACACAGAAAATCCGCCGGGGAATGAATCCCGTGGCGTCGAATTCTTCGCCAGGATTTTTGATGAAGCGGGTATCAGTTATGAAACCGCTGAATCCGCTCCTGGTCGCGGGAATATCTGGGCGCGAATAAAAGGTGGAAATAAACCTGCGCTGGTGTTGCTGAATCATATGGATGTCGTCCCTGCAAATCTGAAGTACTGGACCTCAGACCCGTATTCCGGCGATATTCGAGATGACCATATCTACGGTCGGGGTGCCCTGGATATGAAAGGTACTGGCATTGTGCAACTGCAGGCATTTCTTTCTTTGCATGCCAGCAAACAACGGCTGAGTCGTGACGTGATTTTCATGGCGACTGCTGATGAAGAAGCAGGCGGTGCTTTTGGCGCAGGATGGCTCGCTGAGAATAGACCGGCGTTATTTGAAAATGTCGGATACCTGCTCAATGAGGGAGGCGGGGGACGCATCATTGGTGATCAGACAGTATTCAGTGTGGAGCTGACCCAGAAAGTGCCACTCTGGTTAAAACTGATTGCCCACGGCAATCCAGGCCATGGTTCGGCGCCTCAGATGGAAACGGCAGTGACCAGAATTATCAGGGCAGGAGACCGGATTGTTCGAACAGAATTCCCGGCTCGAGTAATTCCACCTGTGCGCATGCTGTTTGAAAGCACCGCCCGTTACCAGACAGAGCCTTTGGCTTCCCAGTTTGCTGATATCAGTAATTCTGTAAAGAGCGAAGAATTCCTTAATTATCTTCAACTGGTTAACCCGGGTTCACATACATTATTGAGAAATACCTGTTCGCTGACTCGCTTGAGTGGCAGCAGCAAAATCAATGTGGTACCGGCTGAGGCATCGATGGAACTTGATTGCAGGTTATTGCCGGATCAGGACCCGGATCAGTTTATCTCTGAACTTGCGCTGATCATCAACGATGTGAATATCGAGATTGAAAAGATTATGGGATTTACGCCTGCTGTCAGTAGCGCTGACACGCCTTTGTACAGGCTGATAGAGAAGACATATGAAAAACACTTCCCGGGTGTGCATACCATCCCGGGTGTATCAGGGGGTTTTACCGATAGTCACTTCTTTCGAGATATGGGAATCACCAGCTATGGATTTGGCACTTTTATTGTCCCTGATGGCGACTATCGTGGTGTCCATGGAAATAACGAGCGAATCTCGGTCGAAAACATGCGCCGTGGCACCCAATTGATGATTGATCTGCTCGAGGCATTCACTGTGGAATAATCGATTTAAGAGGCGCGCCCCTTATTAAAAATGGTCAGGACAATGGGGTGCGCTCGCAGTTCTGAAAATGGATTCTGCCAGATTCACGGCTTCAGCATCAGCTTCCAGCAATCCCCAGTTAGCCAGGTCCCTGGCGCTCCGAAATCCCGTATAGAGTGAAGCCAGGGATTTAAGCGAGAGCTGGATATCAGCAGCCGCAGAGGTTTTTTTCACTTCACCGGCACCATCAGTAACATCAAGTTCGAAGGTGCCATTGTTCCAGGGGGTTAAGCGGTCTTCATTAATACCAATATTTATCCGGCCACTTCCCTCATATCCCCGCGCTGCGAGTGCAGCAGTCGCGTCTACGATTCTGAACCAGATTCCCTCATTGTCTCTTGCTTGAAGTAGCCTGGGTTCTGCCAGAAGTTCATAGATGGGATCATCAGCCGGAGCGCTGTTCCAGGTAATACGCCCGACAAGGTCGTGAGCACCCAGAAATTGCCACAGGCTTTTATATGCCTCCAGATTGAGCCAGATAATTTCTCTTACCTTGAGCTCCTGGTTTCTTGCGCTGTGATTCACTTTCCCTGATCTCAAGGAGTAGATGACATAACCGACAGGTTGACCTTCCTGGTCATAGCTGACTGCTATCTCAGTCGGCCCGTCTTCGCTGACGGCTTCGAGCATGTTGTTCTGCCAGAGAGGTCTTGCACGGTGCAGATAACACATTCGGTTCTGAATGAAGTCAATATAAAGGGATTTGACCGTGTCGAATCCCGCCTCGACCGTAACCCTGCGTACAGTGCATTTTGAGTCACTACCATCATTAAGAATGACATCAGCCGAATCTATCGTATACGAGCGCAGAACGGTTGTTGCGGCAAATTGGTAGCGTTGGTAGATAGCTGCCTGGGAGGCCCAGAGGGACGCGACCGGTTGCCCATTTTCGCGCATATCTGCCAACGCCTGGGTCATGAGCTTTCTGGATAGTCCCTGGCGTCTGAATTCAGGCAAGGTCCCGACTGATGAAATACCACCCATTGGTACTGGATTGCCGCCAGCCCTCATGGTAAACGGGATGGTGCAGAACATGGATGCCATCTGGCCGTCAACGAAAGCACAAAGCGTCCACTCGGGTCTGTTCGCGGTAGCATTTGTACTCTCTGCACCTTCGCCAAAGGAACCACCGTAGACATAGGCACCGAGGTGTCCGTATTCGCCCATCTCGCTTTCGGTTGCGGGTCTGATTTCTGTTGGCATGGTTTATACCCCTGGTTGGATTATCGAGAAAGAGATTAAAAAAAAGAGATTATCAAAACTTCGTCATCTATGTCTTTTAGTCGCAAATGAACGTTGAGATCTTAATTCCAACAAAAGTGTTTGCAACATAATAAAGCAGGCTTTAATCGTCAAACAGATCATCCAGGGGATTGGATGAGCCGGATGAAGGTGGTGACTCCGTGAAGGGATCATCTTCGGATGGATGCGCATCCGAAATTTCTTCGTTGTCGTCGAACAGGGCTGAGAATTCAGACTTTGCTCCCTGCTGCTGGGATTCATCTTCTGGACTGAATGCGTTGTAACTTTCTCTGAAGTAGTCGCAGAAATTGGCAGACTCCTTAATAACTGGTGGGTCCGCGCGCTCGTGATCACAGTCGCCGGGACGACCGGGTTTATAGAGGCGGCACAATCGGCAGCAATGGAGTACCTCAAAACATTTTGGGCAGTTGCTGTGACGGCTTATCGGTAGCGGAATCTCAGCGAGAGAAGCGCCACAGTTCCAACAAAGCAGATCGGCCATCATCCTTCCTTATCGGTGAACAAACGCTATCGGTGAACAAACGTTATGGGTGAACAAACGTTGCTGCTATCAGGTTGGGATTTTCCCGCAATTTGCGGGAAAACCCAATAGCTGTGGATGATTCGATTAAGATGTAGATCCCGGTTGGGTTCTCCTGCGCATCGGTTTACCTGTTTTAATCAAGTAACAATGGTGCGAGAAGCAGTCGATGATGTCTCTCGTCGCCAAACTGGTATTGGCTCCAGAGTGCACGCCTGAGAAATAGCTGGGCGTCACACTCGTAGGTGAAGCCAAATCCACCGTGAAACTGTACTGCCCGGTCACCCGCATGAGCAAATGACTCACTGGCATGCGCCTTGGCCATTCGCAATGCGATCTCGATTTCTTCATCCGTTTCCGAGTCCCAGATCGAGGCTGCGTGATAAACATAGGAGCGTGAAGCTTCCATGCCAATCAATATCTGTACCGTTGGATGTTTCAACGCCTGGTATCCGCCAATATATTTATCGAATTGCTTTCGTGAATTGAGGTATTCGACGATTACATTAAGTACCGCAGCATGACCTCCTGCCATCTCCGCACAAAGCAACAGCAGCGAGGCGAGTTCGATCTGCCTGAAACAATTGTTTTCAAGGAGGCTGTTCTTGTCAATTACGATCCCGTCAAGATTGAGCTCATAGGCTCGCCTCGTTTCATCAATGATAACTTCCCGCATAAGGGATTCGTTGGGGATGATGGAACTGTCGATCAGTACAAGACCCGGCGTGCCGTCGACCTTGATCGAAGCGATAATCAGATCGGCTTTTTTGGCATTTTCCACCATCTGCTTTGTACCCGAGAGATGAAGCTTGTCATCTTTGATTTCTGCGCTGCTGGTGACCTCATCAAGGTTCCAATTGCCTTCTGATTCAGTGAGTGCAAGAGTCGCTATTGCGCCTTGAGCCAGTTTTGGTAACCAGGCCGTCTTCTGTTGGTCACTGCCGCCCTCAAGCAAAGTGTGTGTTGCGAGGGTTGA
>CAZJRI010000206.1:0-8111 GCA_964548025.1 uncultured Pseudomonadales bacterium | reverse complement strand
TAAACTGAAACTCGCCTACAGGCCGCCGTTTGACTATGAGGGCGTTCTGCATTTTCTCTCTTTAAGGGCAATCCCGGGGGTTGAATTTGTGAGTGACAGGAAATATGTCAGAACCATTTCCATGGCGGGGGAGGTGGGTCGAATATCGATATCAAATGATGAAAAAAATCATTGTCTGCGTGTCCATATTGATATCAGTGAAGCGACAGAGCTGATTGCTATCCTCGAAAAAGTAAAGAGCCTGTTCGATCTGACTGCAGATCCCATCGAGATTTCGAATAGTCTCTCTGGCGACAAAGCACTTGCCCAATTGATTCAATCAAATCCCGGGCAAAGAGTGCCCGGATGTTGGGACCCTTTTGAGATTGCCGTCAGAGCGATTGTCGGACAACAGATCTCTGTCAAAGGGGCGACAACTGTAATAGGTCGGATCGCGACATTGTATGGTCGTGAGTCGGACAAGGGGCTACATTTCCCGGACGCCGAAACCCTTGCCGGTCTGGACGTTGAGTCACTGTCCATGCCGAGAAAGAGAGCTCAGGCGATTAAAGATATGAGCGATGCGGTTGCGAATGGAACTATTGACCTCAGTACGGGTAATACACCTGAAGTTCTGGTGTCGCAGTTGGTTGCCATCAAAGGTATCGGACCCTGGACCGCCCAGTACATTGCGATGAGGGCGATCAATGATCCTGATGCATTTCTCCACAACGATCTGGTTATATTGAAGGTGGCTAAGCATAAGTTAGGTATCGAAAGTGAAAGTACCCTGCTGGAACGGTCCATGAAGTGGCGGCCATGGCGGGCGTACGCGGGGATGCATTTGTGGCGTCATGCTTCTCAAATATAGGGGATGAAAATGGACTATAGGTATATTGACTCACCACTTGGCGATCTGTTGCTTGCAGGCGATGACTCTGGTCTCAGGGTGATTGGTTTCCCTTCTGGTAAGGGCAGGGTTGAGCCGAAACCCGACTGGCAGAAGTCTGTGAACTGTTTTGCAGATGTCGAGCGACAGCTCAATGAGTACTTTAACGGTCAACGCCTTGAATTTGACTTAAAGCTTGCCCCTGATGGCACTGCATTTCAGTTGGATGTATTGAATGCACTTATGGAAATCCCGGCTGGAGAGACCAGGAGTTACCAGGAAATAGCGCAGCGAATCGGTAAGCCAAAAGCCGTCCGGGCTGTCGGCGCAGCTAACGGGCGTAACCCGCTGCCAATCGTAATACCCTGTCATCGGGTCATTGGATCAGATGGTAGCCTGACCGGTTTTGGAGGTGGTCTTGACGCGAAAGTATTCCTGCTCAAACTCGAAGGTATAACTTTTCCGGAAGATAGAGCCCTCAGCCTGCCTTTATAAAGAGCCCTCAGCCTGCCTTTGTAAAGAGCCCTCAACTGCTCTCTATTTACATACAGAGGCAAATACGTCGAAATAATCCGGAAAAGTTTTAGCGGTGCATTCGGGATTGTTGATCGTGATTTCGGCATCGCTCAATGAAGCAAGTGAAAATGCCATGGCTATACGATGGTCACCGTAGGTATCGATGGCTGCTGATTTGATTGCTTCAGGGGGCTCGATAACGATGTAGTCGTCACCGGTTTCTACTTCTGCGCCAAGTTTTCTAAGCTCTGTGGCCATAGCGAACATACGGTCGGTTTCTTTTACACGCCAGTTGTAGATATTTCGAATTCGTGTCGTACCCCTGGCGAATAGAGCCATGGCTGCAATTGTCATCGCTGCATCCGGGATATGATTAAGGTCCATGTCGATGCCCACAAGATCACCTCTCTCAACTTCGATCCACTCTCTGTTGCGGGTTATATGAGCACCCATTGCCTCTATGACATCCAGGAATGCGATATCTCCCTGAATGCTTTGCTCACCCAGTCCGTTCACTCTCACACTGCCACCTTTTATGGCTGCAGCACCGAAAAAGTACGAAGCCGAAGACGCATCACCCTCGATCAGATAATCTCCGGGCGATTTGTAGGCTTGATTGCCTGGTATATGGAATTGCTGATAGTTATCGTGGCTGGCTGAGACGCCAAATTTGCTCATAATGTCCAACGTGAGGTCCAGATAGGGTTTGGAAACCTGTTCACCGATAACCTCGATTTCGCTATCCCGTTGTGCAATAGGCAGGGCTAACAGAAGAGATGTCAGGTATTGGCTGGAGATATCTCCCCGAATACTCACTCTTCCTCCCTTTATACTGCCACCAGCGATCTTGATAGGGGGACAATTTTCCTGCCCGAGGTAGGTTATTTTTGCGCCAAGCTGAGTCAATGCGTCAACCAGGTGATTGATGGGGCGCTCTCGCATGTATTTATCCCCATCCAGTACAAATTCACCGCGCATCAGGGCAAGCATGCTGGTGAGCGGGCGTATTGCTGTGCCTGCATTGCCCAGTTGAAAGTGGATCTCATTGGGACTCTGAAACAAACCTGAATTCCCTTTGACGGTACATTCAGTCCAGTCTTCAGACAGGGTTACCGGAATTCCGAGCTGATCCAGCGCCTCTACCATACGTTCTGTGTCTTCACTCTTCAGGAGATTGTGGAGTCGCGTCTGACTGTTTGAAAGAGCCGACAGCAGGAGTGCTCTGTTCGAAAGACTTTTGGACCCAGGCAGTTGAATTTGTCCATCAATCAGGTGAACGGGTGAAAGCTTGAGTTGGTTCATCAGTCTAATCCAGGTATCAATTGTTGTGCTTCCAGCCTGTCCAGGAAGCTGGCTATGTCAGTTTCAACTTCCCGGAGAGGTGGTTGGCCGGGTTCCTCAAGCAGGACCCTGCCTGATTCGTTGTCGATGCTGAGAAACAATTCGGAATCGACATCAGTTGTCGCAAAGAAAACTGTAAAAGGTAATCCAGCCTGCTTTTTTGCAAACAGGTGACCAACCAGGTTTTCAATCAGTCGATCAAAATCATCCGGATTCCATAATTGAATGAGATTGACTGGGCCTTCAGTTGACCTCGCCTGAAGGCCGCCGGACCAGTATAGACCGTAATAGGACTGGATATCCGAATGAATGGGTTGCTCCACTGCGTTGGCGAGTCCAGCGAAATTAACAGGGTCCTGTTGAAGGCAGGGTTTCCAGTGAATCTCATTGCCTCTCTGTTCTATCTCACAGGCAGATCGCCATTCAGGATCAAATTCGGTAACGAATCGCCCTGATTGGGTGAGTGATAGTGCCCGGCCAATAAAGTTCGACATTGCTGTTGAAACATCACTCATGGACAAAAATCCATCAGCACATTCGTGGCAGTGAAGAAAATCGAATCACAGACTAATTTCAAGATACTAAATACCTGGTAGGGGATGTGCTCTTTCCGCAGTGAAGAAATAAATTTGAGGCATTATACCTCGAACTTTGTTAATAAAGTGCGCCCGGCTGAGGGGCGCCCGGCGGAGGGGCACATGACGATAGCGCTTCGCTGTTTCTCGGGCAAACGTAGCATTGCCTCATTGATAGAGGCGGTTTGTCTGTTATCAGCTAATAATGCAGCCGATTCGCTTCCGTCGGTATATTCACCAAAATCCGCCTGTGTATCATCCCGGCGTTTACGGAAGTGATCGACGCAAAGGTTGTGGGCTATCTGGTGGAGCCAGGTCGTTAATCTTGCAACGTTCGGATTAAATTGATCCGACTTCTGCCACAATCTGATAAACACGTCCTGAGTAATATCCTCTGCGTCAGTTCGATTTCCCATCATATGTATCACATAACGATTGACCGGAACGAGGTGCAATTCCACCAACTGCTGAAAAGCACTGGTACTTCCTTTCTGTAGCTGTTCAACCAGATGCGCCTCATGATCTTCGTTCAATCGTCACGCCAGCTCAGGCTATCCGTCACCCTTGTCAAAACCTCCGAAATGGCGGTTCCTGCGACGTTTGTGCCGGTCTCTTTGCCTCGGGGGTTTGATTTCACTGGCAGAGATATAGCCATCGTTGTTCTCATCCATTCGCTCAAATGCAGCGAGTCTTGATTCTTCGGATGTAAGACTGCCATCACCATCGGGATTTTTAGATATCGCAGGACTGATAGTCAATACCAGCAGTGCGGGAAAGATCATGCTTAACCTCATTGGATTCTCCTGGATTCTGGCTTTCTCGACGTGTTATACGGGTATCGCAGTATTTCCCGTCGCTATCTCACCAAATTGGTTTCAGTACGACGAGAATAAGTATCGGTACGACAATAATCAGAGCAGATTCATTGAAAATTCTGAAGAAGAGCGAGGTTGGGATCGGTGCATCGTCGTTCATCTTTCGGAGGTAACGGTAACACTGACCGTGGTAGAGCAGGAGTAGAGCCACGAGGCCGAGTTTAATCCAAAGCCAGGCTCCCGAAAAATCATAACCAAGCCAGAGCCAGATTCCCAAAGACAGGGCCAGCACTGCCATAATGGTTGAGAATCGGAACAGCTTATCGGCCATCATAACCAGTCGGCGCACATCCTCTTTCGCAGCGCGACCTTCAACGTAGTGAACCAGGATTCTTGGCAGATAGAAGAGTCCAGCCATCCACGCGATGACAAATAAGATGTGAAATGTCTTGATCCAAAGCATTAGCGCCCTCTTAAATTGGATTCTAAATGATGTCTACCGCGCCCCCGTCGACTCGAATATTCTGTCCATTGACAAAACTCGCTGCCTGGCTGCAGAGGAACGAGACCACGTTGGCAACTTCCTGTCGGGTCGCGATCCTTCCCAGCGGATTGGGTGCGAAATTTTCTGCGATATGTGACTCTATTTGCTCCCAGGTATCACCCCATTCTTCTCGTCGGGCACGTTCCAGATAGGCTGCCTCCACCTCCGGTGTTCGAATGAGTCCGGGGGAAACCAGATTCACGGTGACGTCTGTACCAGCAAATTCCTTCGCGAGACTGACGGTCATGACCGCCAGTGCACCCTTGGATGCGTAGTAATGAGGCATTCGTTTATTCGGACGGGTTGATCCGACCGTGCCGAGGTTCACTATTCTACCTTGAGCCGATGCTTTCAGATGAGGAGAAAATGCCTTGATCAATCGCATAATTGATAACGTATTTTTTTGATACATATCAATCCAGTCATCGGAGCTCAGGCTGTCCCAGTTCCCGGCACCGGCGGTACCGTAATTGTTCACAAGAATGTCTATTTTTTGAGAGAGGTTATTAATCTGGGCGGTCAGGTTCGTTGTACCGTCTTCGGTGGTGATATCTCCGGAAACAGCGATTGAATTGGGAATCTGTTCCGCAGCTTCTGCTGAATCACCTTCTTTGAGACTGTGAACGAGTACTATGGCACCTTCGGAGGCGAGTGAACTTGCGATAACGAAACCCGTGCCGCGATTGCTCCCTGTGACAAGGGCAACTTTGTTGGTCAGACCTAAATTCATTTCTTATCCTGTTATTTTTTCTGTTTTTTTTCTGTTAGTGGTGCACCGCAGCACAAAGGTATTGATAATAAGCTACTTCAACAACGACATCATCAGGATTAATGGACCCCACTCAAATTTACTTTCTGATTCTGGTAGCAATTGGCGCAATGGTGCAGACCATCACAGGATTCGCGATGGCACTTATCATAGTTGGGGGAGTAGCAGCACTTGGACTTGTTGATCTGGGTGCCAGCGCTGCAGTCGTCAGTCTGATCAGTCTTGTTAACACCGTCGTGGCGCTCCGTCACAACCACAGATCAATAGATCGAAAATTCATGACCTGGTTTTCAATTGGATTGGTGCCCATGACACTGGTCGGCGTTTTTGTACTGGAGATGTTATCCAGGAGCGCATCCGATCTGCTCAGAATACTCCTGGGAGTGATGATTGTTTCGGCTGGGATAATATTGATGCTGAAGCCGACGCCCTTCAAACAAACGAGTGCGAGATATGTCGCGATTTTTGTCGGCACTATTGGAGGGCTGATTGGTGGTATGTTCGGCGCATCGGGAGCGCCCTATGCCTATCTGATGTACCGTCAACCACTGCCTATCAACGTTATCCGTGCTACTTTGTTGTCTGTGTTTACAGTATCCACTTTCTGTCGGTCCGTCATCGCGACATTCTACGGGCATATAGACAGTGAAGTCCTTATCCTGACGGGATTGTCTATTCCCATTGTGATCGTGGTGACAATGGCTGCAAGTCGAATTACTCATCTGATACCTGATGTGCTCGTGAGGAGAGTTGCCTTTGTGCTCCTGATAATGCTGGGTGGTTTCCTGATCCTGAAGTAATCGCTGTACCATTTATCATGTATTTTTGAATATTGAGAGGTTTTGGACGAATGAATCGACCAAAAATGTGCGTATCGATCCAACTGCTGATCGCGCTATTTATCGTAACGACGGTGAAGGCAGATCTTATTATCAGCAATGGTGTGATTCATACGTTGAATCCCGATCAGCCAACTGCAGAGGCTGTGGTTGTTAGTGGTGACAGAATTGTCTTCGTCGGTGGGCTGAAAGCGGCGCGCACATATACGAATTCGAAGCATACGAAGATCGATTTATCGGGTCGTACCCTGACACCAGGATTAATTGAATCTCATGGTCATATTATGGGCCTTGGCTACTCGAAGATGAGCCTGAACCTGATGGATGCTGTGAACTACAAGGATCTCGTCAGCAGGGTTGAACAAGCAGTGCAAAGTGCAGAACCGGGTGATTGGATAGTTGGGCGGGGCTGGCATCAGAGTAAGTGGGTGCCCCAGCCCGAGATGATCCGGGGCTTTCAAACTCATGAGGAATTAAGCGCTGTCTCTCCGAACAATCCTGTCTACCTGGTTCATGCAAGTGGTCATGCTGCAATGGCAAACAGTAAAGCCATGGAAATTGCCGGTATCAATGCGGAATCGGAATTTTCGGGAGATGGTGAGATCATCAAGGATGACAAGTTGAATCCAACCGGTATTTTTAACGAAATAGCGCAGTCACTCATTGCCAGGCATATCCCACCACCCGATCAGAATCAACGAGAGCAGGCCTTGTCTCTGGCATTGGCCGAGACCGCGAAATTCGGGATAACGAGTTTTCAGGATGCAGGTAGTGGTAAGCAGGATGTACTGCTGTACAAACAGTTTTTGGCGGACAAGCGGTTGACCAGTCGGCTGTGGGTCATGTTGTCCGGCAGGGATCAGGAATTGTTGCTTGATGCATTCAGAACCGGGCCTGAAATTGGCCTGGGAGATAATTTCCTGACTATCAGGGCGGTTAAACTCGTTGCAGACGGTGCGCTTGGATCACGGGGAGCATGGTTGCTGGAGGGTTATTCAGACAGGCAAGATCATTTCGGTCTGCCAACAATGCCCGTGCAATATCTGACCGACATCTCAACCAGGGCTTTCAATGCGCGCTTCCAGATTGGGGTTCATGCCATTGGTGACAGGGCCAATCGTGAAGTGCTTGATGTATTTGAGCGGCTCTTCGAGGGAAAAGATCAGGGGGTTCGCTTTCGCATTGAACATGCTCAGCACATCAGTGAAACGGATATCCCACGGTTTGCCCGGCTGGGTGTAGTTGCTTCTGTACAGGGCATACATCTAAGCTCAGATCGGCCCTGGGCAATTAAGCGACTCGGGAAAGAACGCATTGAAGAGAGTGCTTACGTATGGCGCAAACTCTTGGATTCAGGGGCGAGGTTGATCAATGGGACCGATGTACCTGTTGAACCGATTAACCCCATTGCTTCTTTCTATTCGCTGGTCACGAGGCAAACATTGGCAGGTGAGCCGGAAGGCGGTTTTGAACCGGATCAGAAACTAACCAGACTGGAAGCCCTTAGAAGCTATACGCTCGATGCAGCCTATGGCGCCTTTGAGGATAAAATCAAAGGAACCATCGAACCCGGCAAGCTCGCTGACTTTACCGTATTCAGTCAGGATATTCTGACCGTTGCAGACAAGCAGCTTCTGGATACGCAGGTTGAGATGACGATAGTGGGGGGGGAAGTAGTTTTTTCCAGTAAATGATACAGTTTTGAAATGATCCCTGAGGGGAATGGCACTTACTTAAAGATCATTTTGTACAATCCGCGTCAAGCAGGACTGATGGTCTTTTTCCCGGCGCACGCCTGCGGTCGCAATGGCGACAACCTCGCTTACTCAGGAGCCTGTAGTCTC
>CAZJRI010000205.1:0-8324 GCA_964548025.1 uncultured Pseudomonadales bacterium | reverse complement strand
TCCATATCACGACATACAAATGCCAGATGATGCACGCCACCCCATTCAATTTTCGATATTTCACTCATTTTTGCATTTCTCCCATTTAGTTCGTTCCCGTCCAGGAATGGCGTTCTCAGCAATAATTCTAGACACTGATATTGCTAAATTTATGAGTCAATCACTTACGGAGGAAGGGGCCGCCGAGTTGTAATACCCACAAATACCATTTCTGGAATGGAACTGGTTAGTTATCTATCCTGGTGATCCAATTCTAACGATATCTGAAGAAACGTCAAATAATTGGACAATTATTTGGAGTGTCCATTCTGACTTTTATGGGCTAATGAGGTTCACAAAGGGATTTGTGGGGTTAATTTGGATGAAATCCCGGCTAGAACAACTCAACGTTTCCTTCATCCATGGAGTCCTGGTGAACAACCTGACTGTTACTCGCAACCTCCGAACGCTCGGCTAATTGCTTCAGTTGGCTCTGAGCATTTTGCAAGGTAGCAGACAACTCATCGTCACTTTCAACAATGAGTCGAGGAATAGCTGAAACATCATTGAGATGTAGCAATCGAGATTGAATCTGGCTGGATAGTTGGTTGACGATATCCTCAAACTGGAGTGCACGAATCGCATTGTTGATTTCTGATGAAATAACACTGGTGGAACTATCCAGTTGACTAAGGCCATTTTTGGTATTGTCATTTATCTCTGCAATCTCCGCGAATATTCCGTCAATGTTTTCTTTCTTGGCATCCACGGTACTAAAATCCATCTCCGCCAACTCACTTACGATATTCGAGACATCCGTAATCCGTTCTTTGGATTGTGTGATTTTGGTGCGTATCTCAGCGTTCAATTCATTCGACGAAACCGAGAGGTTTCTCACTTCGTCAGCTACTACCGCAAATCCTCTGCCAGCGTCTCCGGCTCGTGCCGCTTCGATTGCCGCATTCAGGGCTAACAGATTTGTTTGGTCTGACAACTGGTGGACATGATCTAGTATGGAGTACATCTCTTCCATTTGTTGTGTCATATCTTTAATTCGATTTACAGCGTCTGCACTTCGGTAATTTACCTGGACCATTAGATCTATGAAAAACTGGATGATTTCTTCGGTCTTGGCTGCGTATTCGCTGACAGACGCAGATTGATCACTTTGGACGGTCCCTGTAATTCTGCTGATCAGGCTGCTGATTCTTTCGCTTTGATCCTCGGTTTTATTCTGTATCGAAGAAAAATTGGTTTGCAATACGACAACCGCTTCAGATAAAAGCTGTTTGATGCGTTCCAGGTCGGCAGCAAGTACGGTTGTCTCACTATTTACAAGTGCATCAACTTCGACAGCGACTTCTGTAAACTGAACCTTCAGATCTTCGTCAGTTTCAACCGGCTCATTCGTTTCCGGAACATCTCTGCTACTGAATGCCCAACCCAGCGATATGATCGCTGCTGCCATGAGATGAAAGAATACATTGTCTGTAAATATAATGGACGACATCCCCATGAATGTGATGAAGAGGGCGATGGCGTGTTTCTTCATATACTCAGTCATTGTACTTTCCTCAGTTTCCCGATTGTCGTTGATAACACAATTTGGTTAATTCCTTGCCAATATCATTAAGGGGTAGGATCTGGCTTGCGGAGCCTCTTTCAACTGCTGACCCGGGCATGCCCCAGATAACGGATGACTCTTCATCCTGGGCGATCGTCGCGGCACCGGCACTTTGCATTTCGCCAAGGCTACTTGCACCATCGACTCCCATTCCCGTGAGTATTGCACCGATAGCTCTGCGCCCGACCACTTTTGCAACCGAACTAAAGAGAACATCAACCGAAGGCTTGTGACGGTTCACAGGTGCTGTGTCGATGCGCCTGGCATAGTAACGACCGGCTTTCTTAACAACAGACATATGAAATCCACCATGCGCGAGGTATACATGGCCATCAAGCAGAAGTTCAGTTCTCTGGTTGAATTCACATACGGTCAGATCGCAGCTTCTGTTTAACCTTTCTGCGTATGAGGCAGTAAAGCCTGATGGCATATGCTGGGCAATGACCATTGGTGGCATATCACCTGGTAGAGATGAAAGGATCAGATTTGTCGCTTCAGTTCCCCCGGTTGAAGCGCCGATAGCGATTAAATCTATCTTTGTATTGCGATGACAGTGTTCAATTGATTGAGTCGTTGTAAATCCCGCTGATTGACTGGTGAGAGCCTGTTGTTCAAGGGGTAGGATATTTGCAGTGGCAGCATTTTTAACCTTCTCGACAATTTCCTCAGCCTGAGCGTCAAACCGTTCAGGGAGACCTGACTTTGGTTTTTCAACAAAGTCGATAGCGCCTGATTCAAGCGCCTCCAATGTAATGTCAGCCCCTTTCTCGGTTAGCGTAGAAATCATTACCACCCGCGTTGGACGCAGTCGCATCAGGTTTTTCAAGAAGGTAATGCCATCCATTCTTGGCATCTCAATATCGAGCGTAATGACATCAGGGTTAAATTTCTTGATCTTCTCTCTTGCGTCGAATGGATCCACAGCACAGCCAACGACCTCAAGTGACGGGTCACTGTCGATGATATCCATCAGTATCTGTCGTACGAGACGCGAATCATCCACGATGAGAACGCTAGTTTTGGAAAGGTCGGTCATTTTCAGAATAACTCGACTGCACCATCGACAGGCTCGTGAACGATATCATTGAGATATTTCGTTTCACGCTGGGAAACCGTGTCATTAGGAAATGTTCTTAATCTCTTAACCTTAGCCCTGCCTGACAGCGGATTAAAAAAAACCTTGCGCGCATATTCATCACAGAGATCTTGTGAGATCAGCGCTATTTTCTCGATGGACAAGTATTCCAGAACAAAATCGGCGTTCTTCTTGCCAACATTGCCCATGTTTTTCAATACCTTGCCTCCCCCGAATACCTTGGCTTGTAAATGTTTACGTCGACCGCCATTGCTCAATATTTCATTGATCATATGTTCCATCGCATAATTGCCATATCGGGTTGCATTACCGGCTACATTCTTCTGGCCCCAGTTGACCTCAGTTGCAGCTTCGTTGGTTAACGGCAACATGAAGTGATTCATTCCGCCAATGCCGGAACGTTCATCCCAGATGCAAGCCGAAACGCAGGAGCCAAGCGTGGTACAGATGGCTTCCTGATTAGATGTAACGTAAAACTCACCAGGTAGTATTTTTGCTGCATGACATCTGTGCGTTTTATCCCAATAACGATTTATGTGGGTGAATGACGGCAGGCAGTCCGGCATACCGCTGGGAGTTGACCTCCTGCGACGCCCGGCCAGGCTAGACATGGAGTGGCTCCTTATATTCTTCTTGTGAGATTGTTGTGCCAGTGTTGGTTTTTTTGAAAATTGTATGACCCAATGTGTCAAATAGATTGGCGTGTCGACCCAGATTTTCACTGTGCCCTATGATCAGCACACCTTCGGGTTTTAACAAATGGTAAAACCTGTCGATAAGATCGTGCTGCGTCGGTTTATCGAAATAAATCATTACATTACGGCAGAAAATCACGTCGAATGGTCCCTGCATTGGCCAGTTGTGGAGTAGATTGAGTTGTTTAAACGCGATCATTTCGCTCAACCGGGCATCTACCTTCACGTGATCTTTTAACGAGCCTGATCCACTTCGAAACCACTTTTTCTTGAGTTTCAGGGGTAGATCCTCGACGCGGGCTTTTTTGTATATACCCTCTCTGGCCTGATCGAGCACTTCTGTATCAAGATCGGTTGCCAGAATTCGGGTATCCCAGGTTGAAAGTTGTGAACCCATAATCTGTTGCAACGTGATGGCTATGCTATAAGGCTCTTCGCCAGTCGAGCATCCAGCCGACCATATTCGAAGCCGTTTATTTCCAACTTGCCGAGTTAGAGTTGGAATGTATTCACGAATGTAATCAAAGTGATGCTTTTCGCGGAAAAAGCTCGTTAGATTGGTCGTAATTGCATTGATGAACTTGGTCTTTTCAACAACATCATCGGATTTGAGAATATTGATATAGCTTGTAAATGAATCTGTCTGACTGTCGCGGATGCACTTCATCAGTCGTCGATGGACCATCTCTCGCTTGTTTTCGCTGAGGACGATGCCAGTGGCTTCATACACATATTGTCGAATAAACTGAAATTCGCTGTTGTTAAGTGATGAAGCCACCTCTCTGATCATCTATCGCCCTTATTAAAACTCTTCCCAAACTTCATCGTCTGTACCCTCGGCTTTTCGAGGTGACGATCGTTCATGAGAAGAACCGGTTGCAGAGGCCCTGGATTGTTTTTGCTGACTACTACCGTCGTCGGTACCCGTCTTAAAGAAGGAGATTGAGTCCAGGAGACCCCGGGCTTCCTCTTCCATAGCCTTGCTGGAAGCGCTGGCTTCCTCAACCAGTGCAGCGTTTCGCTGGGTCATCTCGTCCATTTGAACAACTGCGGAACTAATCTCGTTTATCCCGGCTGATTGTTCCTTACCGGCGTTGTCGATATCGGAGATCATAGAAACAACTTCTTCTACCGCGTCAACGAGTTGGGTGAATGTTGTGCCGGTATCGTCTACCAACTTGGTACCCTTACCCACAGCCTCCACGCTGTCGTTGATCAGAGACTTGATCTCTTTTGCTGCACCGGCTGAGCGTTGTGCGAGATTTCGAACCTCTGCAGCAACCACAGCGAAACCTCTTCCCTGTTCACCGGCGCGAGCCGCTTCAACAGCAGCGTTGAGTGCGAGTAGGTTGGTCTGGAATGCAATCTCATCAATCACGCCGATAATGTCGGCAATCTGCTTACTGAATCTGGTGATCTCTTCCATTGCCCCGACAGCATTTTGTACCACGTTGCCTCCGTCACGTGCCTGCTCCATCGCTTCACTGGCGCGCTTGGTGGCGGTGGTCGCATTTTCGGAGTTTTGCTGTACGGTCGTTGTCAACTCTTCCATGGCAGAAGCTGTTTCCTCAAGGCTGGACGCCTGGGATTCGGTTCGTTGACTGAGATCGTTATTACCCTGTGCAATTTCTCCAGCAGCACTCAACACACTGTTTGAGGCTGAAGATATTTCCCCAACCATATTACTGAGGTTTTCAATGGAGCTATTCATCGCGTTAGCCAGGGCCAGGAATTCACCCTTGAACTCACCGTCCATTGCTTTTGTAAGGTCACCGTCTGCAAGCGCCTGACTTACGTCAATGGCAGCACCGACCGGTTCGATGATATTGTCCATTAAACTGTTGATGCTGTCTCCAAGTTCCTTCATGAACCCGCTGTAGCTGCTCGTATCAATGCGCTGATCGAGTTCTCCACGTATTGCAGCGCTCATTAGATTGTCGACCTGCGACTGGGCGTCTTTTTCTTCTGTGAGGTCTACCCATTGAACCCCGGTGCCGACATGATTATTGTCCTCATCCTTAAGGGCAATTGCTGTCAGTGAAAATGTTAACCCTGCCACTTCGATTTCAGTTGAATATGGCATATTCGCAACGTTACTTAAGAGACCTCTTTGATGTGCAGGGTTTTTGTGGAATGTATCGAAATTTATTCCAATAAGTTCGTTGACGTTAAATGAAGGTATTACCGAACGTAACTCACTTTCTCTTCTCTGCAGCATTTCTGTCAGCGCAGGGTTCATATAAACTATGGTGCCGTCCAGGTCTGCCATCATGAGATTAGTGGTCATACCCTGAACAGCAGACACATCCATCCACTCCAGAGAATTGCCTATGTACGTGCCCGCATTGTCATAGATCGCAGACACATTGAGTTGGATGGTGACTCCCTCGATGTTGATATCGGTTTGATAGGGCAGGTTGGCTGGATCACCTAACAGTTTGCGCTGGTGCCCGGGATTAGCATGGAATACATCGATGTTCAGGCCTATCAATGCGTCATAATCAGCCTTGAAAGTCGGCCAACGTTGTTGGAAAGTCGTTTCATGTTTCTGAAGCAGTGCCATTGTTGATTGGTTGGCATAAAAGACATTGAAGTCACGATCAATCATGATTATTGCTGTTGCAGATTGATCTATTGCCCCCTGAAGTCGAGCAGCCCGAGTGGCATTGTCTCTCTTCTCCGTTACATCCTGCCATTCAAGTGAATTACCGATATAGTCGCCGTTTCCGTTGTAGATTGCCGTTACATTGAGTTCAATCTTGACATCTTCGATTTCAATATCGGTGGTATAAGGCAGATTCTCCGGGTCGCCTAGCAGCTTCCGTAAATGATCAGCATTTGCGTGGAAAGAATCAATGCAAAAACCCATTAACTTGTCGGCGTCAGCATGAAAGTCGGGCCAACGTTTCTGGAATGTGGCCTCATGCTGTTTCAAGAGGTTTAATGTCGCCTCGTTGAGATAGGTTACTTCGAAATCACGATTAATCATGATAGTTGCGGTTCCAGACTGATCAAGCGCACCTTGTAGCTGTACAGCTTTGTCAATTTGGGATTTAGCTAGATCATTCATAGACTCACCTTCATTGCTTGTCGTATTAACATCATTACTTGAGATATTGGGATCGTTGGCCGCCTCGATCATCGTGCTTGCGATCAAACTATATGCGGATAACCATGCCGTTCTTAATTCTTCCGTAAAAGCATCGCCCAGGCTTTCACTAAGAGTTCTTATCAGTGCTGTACCCACGGTGTCGTAGTGCTCGTCTTTCGCGCCGTAGGCCACATGCCTTTGAGCCAGTTGTTGAAGAACTGGTACCAGGTTGTCGAGCTTATCTAACATGCCGACACTGGTGGACAATACCTGCATTAATTTCTTGCCCTGGTCTGAGATATCGTTTTTGAACAAGCTTTCCAGCGCTGGGTCCAGTTCAAACAATGTTTTGTAGAATGTGGCTGCAGCCTGGGGAGCCGCAGGCTTCACTTGCTCCCAGCTATCCTTAATTAGTCGTACCTGGTTAGGTTCCATTTCTTCAGTCCTCAATAACTCAGTGTTAATTCGTTCATGATGCTTGTTTAATTTGCGACGTAGCCCGACCTAGTTCGTCATCGTCCAACAAGGTTTTGGTATTCAGCAGGACGATTAGGTCTTCATCAACTGAAGCGATTCCAGCGATGAACCTGATGTCGATATGAGAGCCAAGATCAGGTGGCTGCTCAATTGCTTCTGATGAGAATTTATAGACGTCTGAGACAGCATCGACGACGATGCCAACCATAATTTGTCTGTCATCCTGCCAGGCTTTAAGAATGATGGTCACGGCTAGACTGGTATCTTCAAGTGATCCAAACGCGAATCGCTCACGCAGGTCCACTATTGGAATGATGTTGCGCCTTAACTTAATTACACCTTTGATATAATCCGGGAGATTGGGTAATTCGGTCACCGGTGACCATGCACGGATCTCCTGAACGCAAAGAATGTCAACGCCGAAATTTTTCTCGTCGAGAACAAATGTTAGATATTCACTTTCTACTTCAGACATTCTCTACTCCTTATACTCGGACTCATCGAGACATTGCAGCGGCTCGATATTAAGCACAGTGACGACGTTATCACCGGCATTTACCAGTCCCTTGACGTAGTGTGGAGCGACTGTGCCACCCGAAGCAGGCGCTTTCTTGATGTCATTTTCCAATGCGTTGAGTACGTCTGAAACAGCATCGACTACAAAACCCATCGTTCGCTTTGGTTCAGTACTACCGCTGGACAATATTATGACCACGGTTGTTGGTGAATAGGTCGCTTCACCCATCGTGAATTTCAATCTCAGATCTATGATCGGAACAATAAGCCCGCGAAGGTTGATGACCCCTTTAACATGTGATGGTGCGTCAGGAATTGGTGTCGGAACTTCCCATCCTCGTATTTCCCGTACACAGAGAATATCAATGGCGTAGGTTTCAAGCCCCAAACAGAAAGTCAGGTATTGATCACCTGCGGTAATAAAATCTATCCCGTTTACCGTATCCTCGGTATCGATATTTGCAACTTCTTCAATTTCTGAAATGTCCATACCTTGTGCTCACGCTGCCTGAGATTGTTGGTTGAGCGGCCGACCCAGTGTCCCATCGATCAAACCTGCGATATCCAGAATCATTGCGACTGAACCGTCACCCAGGATAGTTGCACCAGAAATGCCTGGAACCTGCTGGTAGTTATCCTGCAGACTCTTGATTACGACTTGTTGTTGAGCGAGCAGGTCGTCTACCAGAAGACCAATTTTCTGACCGTCTGCTTCAACCACGACGAGCAATGCATCGTCCAGGTCCACGTTGTCAGCCTCCACACCGCATTGCTGAAAGATGGGGGTGATGGGTACATTGTCTTCTCTCAATCGATAAAGCACGATGCCACCAGCCACACGGTTGA
>CAZJRI010000204.1:0-8367 GCA_964548025.1 uncultured Pseudomonadales bacterium | reverse complement strand
TGATGATTTCAGGATGGCGTTCGGCAACGCCGAGTGCTCTGGTGCCCGGTGAATCAATTAACCCGTCGACAATAACATTTGCGACGTGTACCCCGTGTTCTGAATACTCTTCTGTCAGGACCTGTGCGAGCGTTCGCATCATAACCCGGGGATAGTAGAGTGACTGGCCTGTCATCCGTTTCCTTCCCCTGAGAGAAGCCGCGTTGTTGGTAATGATAAATGAACCTTCGCCTTTTTCACGCATTGCCGGGAGAACTTCCTTCGCGACGAGGAAGGGACCTTTGCTGGCAATATGCTGTGCTGTCTCGAACATCTCAACCGGTATGTGTTCCAGAAGCTCTTTCTCCGGTGGTAGATCCCGACCCTCGAGGTATCCTGCGTTATAGATAAGCACATCCGGATTACCCACGGATTCACGTATGGTTGTAAATGCGCCTGAAATGGAAGTTTCTGATACCAGGTCGAGTTCCACGGTCATGCACTCGCCGTTTTCCTCTCTGATAGCTGCCTCAAGCGCTGCTGCATTTGAAGCCTTGCGGGTTGTCAGTACCACAAAAAAACCCTCGTTAGCGAATTTTTGTGCCACGGCCCCACCGATACCCCAGCGCATGGTGACGGGTATATCACTGTCATCCAGTGATTTGCCGTGAGCGAGTTTTGTATTTCGACCATCCGACTGCCACTTGGATGTGGCACCGATAACGACGGCAACGGGTTTTTGATCAGAATTCATGGCAGCCTGTCACCTCTCGTAAATGTGTCGACTCTATTCTATATGTCGAACGTCAGGTTGTGGTTTGTTAAGTCTACCTTTCGATAGAAGCAGCTTTTGCGTGCGAGCCCCGAGGCGGGATCTTTCGTATGGCAGGCACCCTGACCCTGTGGCTCTACCCGGTAAACCAGTGCATCCTGGTCACAGTCTGTCAGGATTTCTACTATTTTGAGGTAGTCTCCTGAGGTTTCACCCTTGGTCCAGAGTTCATTGCGGGATGTAGACCAGAAGGTTGCCATGCCTTTATCCAGGGTCGTCTCAACGGCTAAATGATTGGCATAACCCAGCATCAGGATCTGACCATTGTTTACATCCTGAACGATGCATGGCAGAAATCCATCTCGTTTGATGAAATCCAGTGAGAGTGCGTTACCCTCTTCAAGTTGTTTCTTATCCATGGCTCTCGAACCTCGTAACGAATTGCCTGTTCAAATTACCGGCCTGTTAGCTATCACCTTCGGCAATCATATCCTGCGTGAACACCTTGGGTACGGGTACCGGCACGATACCATCGACACCAAGGCGCAAAAGTCTTGGTGCAAGAATATTCAATTCTGACTCCTTGATGACTACCGATACACTACACCAGGCCTTGTCGACTACCGGGCTGACTGTTGGGGATACCACTGCCGGTAGCAGTGATTCGACCTCCTCCAGCACACCAGCAGGTACATCCATAAATACCATATAGACAGGTTCCTTCTCGGCGCTCAGCACTGCGTCTATGCAAATTCGAATATCCTCAATCTTCTCGCGCATGGCTTTATCATTCATCGCTTCCCGGTTGGCGATCAGTTGGGGATTGGATCTGAAAATCTCAGCGACAATATTGTTCCCATTTGCTCTCAGCGTTTCACCTGTCTCTGTAATATCAGTGAATGCATCGGATTCACCCATGACTACCTTGGCCTCCGTTTTGCCTTCGGAGTGCAGGATTTCAATATCATCAATACCAAAGAGATCTTTCATACGGCGACGGGTCAGATTGGGTAGTTCTGTGGCAATGGTTTTGCCTCTGCAATCTTCTGGTTTCTCAATACCATTTTCGGGTCTTGAGGCCAGGATAATTCTGGATGGCTGATTGGTTCTTTTTGAAAAGATGAAATCACCAACCACAGCCACCTTCTCTTCAAAGCCTGCCTCGAAGATATAGTCTTTACCCGTGATACCGCAGTCTACGATTCCTTTGGCTACTTTTTCAGGCATTTCCTTTCGGTCAAGCACACGAAAAACCACGTCCTGATCGTAGGGGGTTGTCATCTCATATTGACGGCCTCCGGGTAGAGGGTAACCGCCTTTCTCCAGTATTCTCATCACCTGGTCGTGCAGACTGCCGGAGGGCAGACCAAAATAGAGAATACCTTTCTTTTTACTAAACATTATCTTTTCACCTGAGAATACTGGATTTGGGAAAAAAAGCGCCTATCCTGCCTGCTTCCAGGGCATTAAGCCAGTGATAACTATATTGGTCTTCGTGATATTTGATATGGTTAGGCTAAATCACGACTCTGGTGACGCCAATGCCCCGACCGGATGATGCGACCGGGCAAAATTATAGCTTTGTTTCAAAATTTCTTCACTGGGGCAGTGCCGTTGTGATGACGTCTCTATTTGCACTGGGTGTCTATATGATTGATCTGGGGTATTACGACGAGAATTACACAGCATCCTACTCGATACACAAGGGGGTGGGTATGATTGCAATTCTTATCGCCTCAACCCAGATACTCTGGGCGGTTTCAAATAAGTCACCGATGCTGGTAGCGACGCTGAAGCCATGGGAGAGGATATCTGCAAAGCTGATGCACTGGATTTTATTTGCCTTGATCCTAATCGTGCCTTTAAGCGGCTATGGTATTGCTGTAGCAGCAGGTCAGGGAGTGGATATATTCGGATTCTTCAGTGTGCCTGCGATATTGCCAGGCGTACTGATGGAGATGGAGAATCTTGAGAGTCTTATGTCGAATGCCCATTTTTATCTCGCCTACGGTAGTGCCAGTCTCGTGTTGTTTCACGTTGTCGCTGCGTTGAAACATCACTTCATCGACAGGGATAGAACGTTAAGAAGAATGCTGTGGGGATAATCGTTGGTTTGAAAGGTGATCAAGTCGGAGAGAAGTAAATGAAAAAAACAATTGCAGTACTTTTAATCGCCAGCAGTTCATTGCTCTGGTCGTTAAACCTTGGTGCGGATAGTTATAAACTGGATCCAACCCATTCGTTTATCAATTTTAAGGTCTCACATCTCGGCATAAGCTGGTTATTGGGGCGTTTCAATAATCTCACGGGAGAGCTTAAATTTGATGCGGCTAATCCGCAGGCATCCAGAATCTCGGTACAGATCGATCCTGCAAGCCTCGATTCAAACCATAGTGAGCGCAATATCCATCTGAAAGGCGCCAAGTATCTTGACGTTAAAAACTACCCCAGTGCAAGTTTTGTCAGTACCGCTTATCAGGGTGATGGTGTGAGCGGCTTGCTCTCAGGCAAATTAACACTGCACGGTGTAACAAAAGACATAACCTTTGAAATCAGGAAAGTGGGTGAGGGAAAGGATCCCTGGGGTGGTTACCGGGCAGGTTTTGAAGGGACTGTTTCTATTTTGCGCACTGACTTTGGCATGGAATCCAATCTTGGGCCATTGGCCAATACGGTATATCTTCATCTCTTTATCGAAGGCGTCAGACAATAATCACCATCAAACAATTATCACCATCAAACAATAATCAGCATCAGCCCGCCTGACTGAAGCAGAACCCTAATTTAAGAGCGGATGCTCCTTTGGTAACTGCTTCGATGCCCAGAGCGCCAGCTTGTGGGCCATCGCTTTCTGAGAGACATCCATTTTAGCAAGCGGTTGTATCAGCTTGTCGTGCACCAGCAACCTGTAGATATATTCAATCTTCTCATGAGAAGAATCAGTTGGCTCGAATTCTACAACACCCCTTCGTTCTCCATATTCCATACCGAGCTTAATGGCTTCCTTCAATAGAGCCGCCTCGTTTGCCAGCTTTTTTTTCTTTGCCATATTTAATCCTCCATGGAAATGCTTCAGTCAGGACACCTTTCCTTTATAACCTGTTATCGATTGGGGTGCCATATTATTGTATCGCCGCATCGTTCATCCGGCAGATAACGGAGGGGCACAAAAAAAGGATCATTCTGTTAAGATAATAAAATGAAGTCCGGCAAACCCTTATTGCAACTGAGCATTTACTACATAGTACTGTTTTCATTCGTTGCAGCGCTTTTATACTTCTTTCCTTCTCTTGCGGCATATTTGCCGATTGGCGGCACTGAGAATCTATCCTCTGGCGTCGGTGAATTCATCACCGGTAAGGCTGAAATTGTAAGCAGTGAACCCATCGGTCAGTCCATCAGCTTCAGCATTGCGCTTGTCGGGGTATTGCTTCTTATGGAACCGGTCGCCTGGGTTTATATGGGTGCCCGCAGGCGCAAAGGCAGGGAGCAGTCCTTTATTCTGACGATTCTACTACTGCCCGTTGTGGTTGCAGGTATAGTCCTCATCGTTCAAAACTCGCTTGCATTGGCTTTCAGTCTGGCGGGTATCGTTGCCGGAGTTCGATTTCGATTAACACTCGACGATACACTGGACGCTATCTACATCTTTGCGGCTATCGGTGCGGGATTAGCAGCGGGTATTGAAGCACTGGAGATTGCAGCCGTGGTCACCATTTTGTTCAACTATGTCGTGCTGCTCTTCTGGGAACTGGATTACGGTGATGAGGTCTCTGTGAAGCGATGGTTTACCAAGACCTGGATGAACACCGGTACGGCGATCAATGACCAGGATAAAAAGACTGAAGCGGACGATCCCTAGAATCCTTTTATTGTTGCTGGTTCTCCCTGGCTTATCCGAGGGGGATGCATCTACGCGCTGGAAGTTACCAAAAAGGCTCCATGAGGTCTCCGGGCTTGCAATGAGTCCTGATGATCGAATATTTCTCCATAATGATGAGAAAGCAATAATCTATGAATTCAGCCCGGATGGCGGTGATATCAGTTCAGTACTTAAGATTGGCGACCCGGCATTACGGGGAGATTTCGAGGGGATTGCGATCATTGATCAGGATTTCTTCCTCTTAACCAGTAACGGTCAAATCCACTGGATTGCTGACTCTCTGTCTCACCATGAGGCAATCGTTGGCAGCAAGGTGCTGGATACCGGTCTGGCGGAGATATGTGAAGCGGAGGGATTGACCTCCCTTGGTCGAAAACTCCTCATAGCCTGCAAGAAAAACTACAGAAAAGCAGACAAGAAGCAGTTATTGATTTATATTTTTGATCCGAAGACGAATGACACGACCGAGTACCTGAGAGTCAAATTGTCGACGCTCGGGCTCAAGAAAATGAGCGCCTCCGGATTGGCTGTTGTTAATGATCTGATCTACGTGACAGCCGCAAAACAACACCTTCTAACCATTATTGATACGAAGGGTGATTTACAGAAACATCTTCATCTGAATAAGAAACACCATAAACAGACCGAGGGTATTGCGGTTCGCCGTGACGGGATGCTGGTGTTAGCTGATGAGGGCGGTAAACGGGGTAGACTAACCATTTACCCTGCTGTTAGCGACATGCGTTAGTTATTTTTTTTGTGTACTCAGCCTGTTTTGCAATTATCTCGAAGGATTTCCCGAGATACTGTTTCGATCTTTTCCGTCTTTTACCCAGTTTCGCGTCTTCTGTGAACAGGGCGAGAATCTTCTCCTGATTGGATAACAATTGCTCCCTCGCGGCTGACATGACAGCCGCGTCCCGGCAGTAGCCGCGGTACAGTCGGTTTGTGACTTTGCGAATTCGCAGTTCAGGTGATACCTGTGCATAGCTGGCGTTAACAAGTCCGGTGTTGTCGAAGTCGTAAATGACAGGGACGTAGATACCTTCCTTTGTCCGAAGCAGTTTTGCATTGTGGCAGCAATCAGTAGGATCTGTTGATCGAATGAGGGAGTAGTCCGTATTGCCAATAATGAACTGAAATAAATCAAGCAGTGCTGCCTGGTTGGCCTTTAGCTCTTCCGGAGCGATGCGGACATGGCCTTTAACGGTCTTCAGTCCATTTCTTTTAGCAACCCGCTTCTTTTTTTCGACAAAAAAAGCCGATCTGGTGCCGGTCTGCTTACCGGTGGCTTGATCTGTATAGGTGACCTCGACCCATCTCACCCTATAGCTCATATCAGTCAGCATGTTCAGGGCCTTGTAGGTCAGGAATTCAGCTCGCAGATAACTTAGATATACCTTGCCTGGTTTGCACTGCACAACCAGTTTCAGATCTTGCTGTTTAGCAAATGGTGAATCCTTCAGATCTTTGTTTTTCTTGAAGTCGACCGAAAGTGGTGGAAAGCGGCAGGTTTCTTTCTTCAGCCGAAAATTACCTCGAACCCTGATATCGACCGGTACCTCTATGTTATTAACCTTCAGTTGACCCGGATAGAGCCGTGTCTTGTCTCTTTGTGATGACAATAACCTGAATTCTGCCGTGAGTTGAATGTTCAGGTCATCGTCGCTTGAAAACAGGGAAGATGCGCCATAACTGTTCAGGCTGGTCAGTGTGAGGCAGATAAAAAGGCAAAGCCGATTATGCATGCTCTACCCGTGCGATATTGGTCTCTTCTCTGAGAGATCCGAGGCCGGAAAGATTGGGAACCTGCATAAAGTAACTCTGGGCACAAAAAGCCATCTCTGCTTCTGTACGGTGATATTCTCCTGCTGAAGATAACAGCCATGACTGGCGGGCATCTTTGAGGTTGGCATGCATGATCTGTTCGAGTAACTGTGCTCTCACGGTTTTGTCAAACAGAGGCACCATGACTTCGACGCGTTCGTCCAGGTTGCGCTCCATCCAGTCTGCGGAAGATAAGTACATTTGAGCGTTCTCGCACCCCATTTCATGACCGTTAGCGAAACAATAAACCCGGGCATGTTCCAGGAATCGACCCACAATGCTCTTCACGCTGATATTAGCGGACATGCCTTCGATTCCCGGAATAAGGCAGCAGTGTCTGCGGATTATCAACTGAATCCGGACGCCGCTATTTGAAGCGTCATAGAGCTTCTCAATCAAGGCAGGATCAGTGAGTGAATTGAGCTTGGCCCATATTTCGGCGGGTTTTCCGTCCCTGGCATTTTTGATTTCTGCGTCGATTAGATCATAGAGTGAGGTTCTCAGTTGTCTGGGGGCAACGATCAACTGACTGGTAGGCAGGAATCGCTCGCTGGTGATGTAGTTGAATACCTGATTTGCATCTCTTCCGAGTGACTGATCTCTCGTAAAAAAGGATAAATCTGTATAGATTCTTGCATTATCCGGGTGATAGTTACCGGTACCGAAATGTGAGTAGATGACAGTATCATCACCTTCCTTTCGTGTAACAACGGTTAACTTACAGTGTATTTTCAATCCCACGATGCCATAGACTATTTGAACACCGGCTGTTTCCAGCCTCTTGGCCAGTGCAACGTTGGATTGTTCATTATCACGAGCTTCGAGTTCGATAACAGCGATGACAGCCTTTCCCCTGGTGGCGGCATTTACCATCGCATTGACAATGGGGGAGTCATCATTCGTTCGATAGAGTGTTTGTTTGATCGACAATACATTGTCATCTGTCGCGGCCTGATTCAGAAACCGGACAACGACGTCGAAAGATTCATAGGGCCAGTGAACCAGCAGATCCTTGGTTGTGATGGCTTTGAAGCAATCATGATCAAAATCGATGACTCTTTGAGGATAACGAGCGGTGTAAGGGGTAAACAGGAGATCAGGGCGCAGATTTCTATTGATCAATTGTGACGCCTGGGATAGCCCCGGCACTGATTTGCATATAAATTCGAGATTAGCGGCCAGTTCATCCTGCTGGTCGAGTAAATCGATATCCTCATCTGACAACAAACCCAGGTGGCTTGCAATAAATCGAATATTGGCTTCGGACAGATTCTGAACCTTCAATCGAATTACGTTGGCTTTGTGCCTCATGCGCAGTCCGAATTCCACGATTGAGCGAAGATCATCAGATCTTTCCTGTTTGGCCAGATCGTTATCGCGCAGGATCTGAAATATCCCGCCACTCTGAAATGAAGTATCTGAAAACAGAAGATGGGCAAATTCGAAAATGATAGATTCGATGGCGACATAGCGATTGTCTTCGCCCGGCAACTGTATAAATCGGGAGAGACTGCCAGGCAGGGGTACCAGAATATGTTGATCTTCGTATTCAAGCACGATGCAAATGCCGCCGCTTGGGATAAAAGGGAACGGATGTTCCTCATCGAGTGTAAATGGCGTGATCACAGGGGATATGTGGCTCAGAAAATAGCTCTGTAGCCAGCTCCTGTCTTCAGCGGCGAGTTGCTCACGACCCAGCAGATGGATATTTGCTTCTGCCAGTTCCTGTCTCTGGGTGAGCCAGATCTTGTGTTGATCCTCCATCAGGCTATCGGCCTTCCTGCCGATGATTTCGAGTTGTTCTTTTGGCGTTAATCCGTCCGGGCTGAACCGCGTATCCTGGTTCCTCACGTGTACCCCGTCAGCACCATGTGGACCAATTAGCCTGATTGCCTAAGAGACACTT
>CAZJRI010000203.1:0-8406 GCA_964548025.1 uncultured Pseudomonadales bacterium | reverse complement strand
TATTCATGTTCAGCTTCTCTTTTCAGGAAAACAGTCGGATCGACATGAGGGTTAGCTGCATCAATGAGCCTGAGTTCTGTTGAATCGGTGCTCCGACTCGCGATGACGACGTATTGCTCGCTTCTTGATGTATAGACAGACGTTGAAAAAGCCCGATCTTTTTCTTCGTAAATCAACTGATCGGACTCAACCGGCGTGCCAATTTCGTGTCGGTACACCTGATAGGGCAACAAACTGACCGGGTCTTTGCGTACATAGAAAATTGTTCTGCTGTCCAGTGCCCATGCGAGACTCGCCGAAACATTGTGAATGACATCGGGCAGCAGTTTTCCCGTGTTCAGATCTTTGAAATAGACTGAATAGATTCGACGGCCAAGGTCATCTGCTGTATAGGCAAGCAGACCACCTTTGTTTACCACCCAGTTTGAAACCCGATAATAATCATGACCATCTGCGAGTTGATTGACATCCAACATCACCTCAGCATCCGGCTGGTCCAGTTTCCGCCGAAGATAGAGTGGATGTTCACCACCAGGACGGAACTCGCGATGATAGAAGTACTCGCCGCGTCTGACCGGTACCGTACTGTCGTCTGTCTTCAGACGTTTTGTGATCTCGTTGAACAAATCATCCTGAAGATCTGCAGTATGTGCCATAACTGCCTTCGTGTATTGGTTCTCTGCATCAAGCAGAGCGATCACTTCTGGATTGCTTCGTGTATCGTCCCTGATCCAAAAATAGTCATCTATCCTCTCATGCCCGTGGATTGTCAGCACTTTTGGATCTGTTCTGGCTACTGGCGGTTTTATTTTGTCCATGTTTGATGCCTTTTCGGAATCCGACCAACAACCCGTCAGCAGAATGCCGACAGTCAATAACAATAGTCTGATTGAAAGAGATTTTTTCAACGTGATTCCCGGGAAAATCCGACACTATGAAGTGAGCGCCTCTTCCGGTCAATTGAAGAACATTACTAACACCATTGATCTGATCAACTGGTGGTTATTCCCTTAATCCAGTCTGTATCAGCGGTGATTGATATCACCGGGGTAGCCAGATCATGTAAGATGCGCGCTTTAAAGAACCGGGTGTAGTTATGAGCAAACTGGAAAGTACCGATAGAACGCGAATCAGAAGAGCACCTACTCGAGCAGTATCAGACCGGGCGGTACTAAACGAGATCATCGACTCAAGTTATGTTTGTCATGTTGGCTTTATAGACAAGGGTGATCCATATGTAATCCCGACTCTGGGCTGGCGGATCGATGACACTGTATATATCCATGGTTCCCGTGGCAGTCGTATGTTGCAGGTGTTCAAAGCCGGTGGAAACGCCTGCATCACCTTTACGTTACTCGACGGTCTTGTAATGGCAAGATCACCATTTCATCACAGTGCGAACTATCGTTCGGTGGTGATTCTCGGTCAGCCAAAGATCGTTGAAGGAAATCAGGAAAAGCTTGATTCTATGGAGGTCTTCATGGAACTCATCGCACCTGGGCGATGGCCAATACTTCGGGAAACCAATGACGAAGAGATCAATGCAACGGATGTACTCTCCCTGCCATTGTCGGAGGCCTCCGTTAAAGTCAGGTCAGGCGGACCTATCGACGACGCTGAAGATATGTCACTGCCTATCTGGGCGGGCACTATACCTATTACGCAGAAAGTCGGGCCGATGATTCCGGACCCCGAGAATCCTGATGGCGTAGAAGAACCTGACTACTCTGCCGCATTCGGTGAGCGCTGGAAATCGGGAGACTGAATCAAGCCGCCAATCTGGGCTGTTTGCACAGCGGATGTGGGTGAATGGGTGATTAAGGTTTCAGGCCGCAATCGCCTGTTCGGGGGGCATATAATCAAGATGGTGAGCTGCACCGACGAATTCATTGGTTAACGTCCCGTTAAATACGTTCAGACCATGTAATAGATGAATGTTGTCTTTCAATGCATTATTCACACCCTTGTCTGCAAGTTCGAGGACATAGGGCAAGGTCGCATTGTTAAGTGCGGCCGCGGAGGTTCGCGCTACAGCACCTGGCATATTTGCTACACAGTAGTGTACGACATCGTCAATTATATAGGTCGGATCGTCGTGAGTTGTTGCGTGTGAAGTTTCGAAGCAGCCGCCCTGATCGATGGCCACATCTACCATAACCGTACCTCCGTTCATCCTTGCAACCATTTCCCGAGTAACCAGCTTGGGTGTTGAAGCACCGGGAATAAGTACAGCACCGATAATCAGATCAGCCTTGAAGGCCATTTCTTCTACCGCATCGTGCGTTGAATACAATGTCTGAATTCTGTTGCCGAATATATTATCCAGACGTCGAAGTACGTCCAGAGACCGGTCAACAATGGTAACGCTTGCACCCAGACCAACAGCCATCTGGGCTGCATTCTGACCAACTACCCCGCCACCAAGTATTAACACCTGCCCCTGAGCAACACCCGGTACACCACCGAGAAGAATACCTCGTCCCCCATGGGACTTTTCCATACACATGGCACCCGCCTGGACCGACATACGACCGGCGACTTCCGACATTGGCGCAAGCAGAGGTAAACGTCCCAGGGCGTCAGTGACCGTTTCGTAAGCAATGCAGATAGACCCACTATCAATCAGGTCTTCCGTTTGTGCCAGATCAGGCGCGAGATGCAGGTAGGTGAATAGTGTCTGATCCGGTCTAAGCAGTTTTCGTTCTGAAATCTGGGGTTCCTTTACCTTCACAATCATTTCTGCACTGGCAAAGGCCTCTTCAGCCGTTGGCACTATAGTTGCGCCTGCAGTGACATAAGCCTTGTCTTCATACCCAATACCTGAACCTGCGCCAGTTTGAATTATCACTTCATGACCGTGCCTGACAAGCTCTCGTGCACCACCAGGGACCAGACCAACCCGATATTCATGATTTTTGATTTCTGTAGGAACAGCAATTCGCATAACAGCTCCAGGACTCGAGGTTATTCAATGACTATTATATTCAGAGCAAATCAGCTAATCTCACTTATATATCTATCAAACAAGGCCTTTTCACCTGTATACACATCTACTTAGAGTGATATTATGAAAGAAAATTCCATTTCACAGGTAAAATCACTAGACCGAATTGACCGTCGAATTTTGAATGAACTTCAGGCAGACGGGCGAATTTCAAATACAGAGTTGGCCAGACGGGTGAATCTTAGCCCTACACCTTGCTCTGAGCGTGTAAAGAATCTGGAAAAGTACGGACTTATCCGTCATTACCAGGCCCATTTGAACCCAAAGATGCTCGATCTTGAGTTGTTGGTGTTTGTTGAGATCTCTTTGCAGCGTACTTCACCGGATGTATTTGCTGAATTTAGAGAAGCTGTTCTCAAACTTCCACAGGTGCTGGAATGTCATCTGGTCACCGGAAATTTTGACTATCTGATAAAAGCACGGGTTGCAGACATGAAAGCGTATCGGCAGTTACTCGGTGAGACACTGCTTACATTGCCTGGGGTGAGCGACTCAAGAACCTATGTTGTGATGGAGGAAGTAAAAGAAACGCAATTTCTGCCCATCTGATTCATGCTTGATCAATTTCAAAATACTGTATATATTTACAGTTGTTAAGTTTTCAGCCATACCGATGAATCATGCCCCTATGAACAAATCTGCTCTGCCGCTGAACAAGCTGTTACAGCATGCAGACATTTGGCGTGCATCCAATATCGATTGCACCTTCAGGCAGGGCATTCCGACTGGCTTTCCTTCCCTCGATCAGCATCTGGCAGGCTCGGGGTGGCCTGCGGATGGCCTGACAGAACTTCTTCACGACAAATCCGGTATCGGCGAATTTCGATTAATTGCCCCGGCACTCACCCGATTGAGCCACGAGCAGAACCGATGGTTACTCTGGGTATCACCACCTTATATTCCCTATGCTCCAGCACTTGCAGAGATGGGCATTAATCTCAGCCGTGTACTTGTTACAACCCCCTCAACAGAATCAGATACTTTATGGGTGCTTGAGAAAGCGCTGGCATCTCAAAGTTGTTCTGTTGTTCTTGCATGGCCGGGGAATCTGACTGCAAAAGAACTGCGTCGATTGCAGGTTGCGAGCAAGGAAGGCCATTGTCTGGGGATATTATATCGTCACAGTTCTGCGGCAAAAAATGCTTCTGCCGCCGAACTCAGACTTCGTCTTCATGCCGACCCATCTTCGCCGCTTAATTTACACTCTTGCATGCGACTCGAAATATTGAAACGAAAAGGCGGCTGGGCAACTGATGCATTCGAAATCGAATTTAGTGATTGTCTCAATGAAATGACACCTGATTTCACCGAGTTATACGTAAAAAATCATACAGACAGCGTGAACCCTCATTCGTTTATCGATACTGACAAACCGAGCGATCAGTATGCTCTCCTCTCCCGTCAATAAAACAAGCTCCATTGAGAATGGTTGCCTATGAGCACCCCCTTATGGATGTGTTTGTATTTTGACAACCTTGCCCTCGAGGTTTTTTCCCGGGGCGAGAAAGACAATCACTCATCAGAAGATCAGCCGATCGTTATCGTAGAGAAGCACCGGGTTTTTCGGCTTAACAGAGCAGCAACGAACCTGGGCATCAATCCTGCCAATAGCATCGACACCGCATACACCTTGAGCAATCAAGTTCTGAGCATTGAAAGAAATGAAGACAGGGAAATCAACGCGCTGACACATTTAGCGCAATGGACCTATCAATTCACGCCGAACGTATCAATAAAGGCACCGGACTGTCTACTGCTTGATATAAGCGGATGTCTAAAATTGTTCAAAGGACTTGAAGCGCTAACGATGCAGGTAAGGGCCGGCTTAAACGATTTGGGTTATAAGCCTGTAATCTCAACGAATGCCACCCCTCTGGCCGCCCTTCTGATAGCCAGGGCATACAGACATGACGATAAGCATGACGACGAGAATGAATTCGAGCGGCGCGTACCAAGAGACTGTTTGAATGAAGCGACATCGGATAAAAAGAAAGTGGTGAGGGGTTTAGGGCCTGTATCGGTTCAATATCTGCAGGTAGATGAAAAGATCATTGTTTCTCTGCAGCAAATGGGCATTCGCAATGTTTCTGATGTGTTGTCCTTGCCAACGAGCGGACTAACACGACGATTCGGCGTTTTCTTTACAGACTACCTAAAACGTCTGACGGGGGCCAGACCGGACCCTCAGAAATTCATAAATCCACAAGCCAGATTCATTCATGACATTACCTTCTTGTCGGATATAACCAATCTGGATGCGCTTACCTTCCCCATTAACAGGCTTTTAGGTGAATTGTCAGATTTTTTGGCTGCCAGACAACTACATATCGACCATTTCACCTGGCATCTTTCACATCGCAGCCATGGAAGAAAATCATTCAGCATTTACCTCGCTAATCCGGAAAACGAACCCAAGGTATTTCACGCTCTGACACAACTTAATCTTGAGCAGATAAAAGACATTAAAGAAATCGATAATATTGCGCTTGCAGTCAATCGTTTCTTTCCTGCCAGAGCAGCACCTGGTGACCTGTTTCAGGGACCAGCATTTCAGGCCGGTTTCCATCCTGACAGTGCACTATCTCCCGTTAGTAAAAATCAATTTCTCAATATTCTTCGGGCGAGGCTGGGTCAGGGAAAGTGTTTTGGGCTCTCTCAGGCCGACGATCACCGCCCGGAGAAAGCCTGGAGAGTAGCGGTTCTTGGTAAAGAGCCCTCAGCGGTTCTTAATAAAGAGCCCTCAGCAGTTCTTGATAAACAGCCCTCAGCGGTTCTTGATAAACAGCCTTCAGCGACTTCAGGTGAACAGCTCTCGACCCACGAACTTCCCCGCCCCAGCTATCTTCTGACGACGCCGAAAGCCCTGAAAGTTGTAAATGATCAGCCTTGCCTGTCAGGAAAACTTGAATTGCTAAGAGGTCCGGAACGAATTGACTATGGCTGGTGGGATCAGCCGCTGGGTAAGCCCCTCACGCGGGATTATTATATTGCGCGTCAGAAAGACGGTAGTCTTTACTGGATATTCCGGCATGTTGCAATGAGGCGGTGGTATCTGCATGGCATTTTTTCCTAGGCGGTTCTTGTATAGCTAGTCCTGCCCGCAATAGCTGATTTCAAACAATAAGAACGATCCAGGATCGTTAGGGCATGAATCGGTCACTTGCGGTGGGGCCGCCGAGATATAACGATCATAACGCCGGTTTCAAGAGGGTAACCAATTATTGATCCGTCGGCGTGCAATCCTTTCTAACTGCTCCACCCTGCCACTTTGTGATGGGTTTTCTAATCGACACATGGTCCGCAAACGGTTTTTTGCTGGGGAGAACCTGAACGAAATATGATCCCCATTCACCATCGGACGATGTGTTCCAATCAGGGAAGTGAATTGCGCCGAAGGATTTATGTGGGCCATACAGGTAGGTTTTCGACTTGTTCCCGTGAAGCCTTTTCCAATAATACAGTTCCCCATCCGGTGTAATTCTGAACTCACCTATCGCTTCACTTTCTTCATTGAATACCCGAAAACCATTAGGATTCAATTTCTCAAGTTTTAGCGCCCGATTTCCCAATGCCATCTGATGATAGAGTGTGAAAAGTTCTCGATGCCAAAGAGAAACCCGCTCACTAATTTCGTCATCGATGAAATCACGAATTTCACCATCGCTTGAAATCCAACCACCGAGTTTGTCCCAGGCATAGACGACTCTTAGTTCACTATGCTTGAACTCGGCTTTTTCTGCTGGGTGTTCCAGATCTCGCCAGAAAGTAGCAACGACGCCGTCGCCGTAGTCGATATGACGAGCCTTTTCCATTGTAAACAGTGACCTGGCATTGGCCCAGACATCTCTGCCGCCCAGTTGCTCGAGCATCCTGTTCATTCTTAGAAGCGCCTCTCGGTCACCAGTCAACCTGGTGTCTTCTGCAATGCAGGACTGAGAATGGAACGACAATATAATCAGTAATGCTGATATGAATTGTTTGATATACGGCAGCATGTTTATCAAATAATATTTGAACACAATTGAATTCTATGCCTGAAATGGATTCGATTATTGATATATGCGACCTGTTGACCTTGATATGCGGCAGAAATCGTCGAAGACAAGAAAATGCCACAATGGACCGCGAAACCAGGATAAGTAATCAAGATGTCAAAAGAAGAAACAACCTCATATGCGGAACAGAGAGCCTTCTTCGATGGAATGCTGACCATATATGGTCGAAAACCCGTTCAGGAGGCTTTAGGCCTTGAAGAAATTAAACCCTATCGGTTGCACCTTGCAGAAAGCAACCGCCCCGTGAAAATCGTTAACGATATCATCAGAATTGCGCATGAAAGAGCAATTGATATCCGGTATCACTCGAAAAAAGAGTTATCCCGAATATCTAAAAACAGTCGTCAGGATCAGGGAGTCGCGCTCGATATCGCAGCACCTGGTTATCGACCCGTTGCCGATCTTGAATATGAGCCGTCTTGTGAGTTAATCGCACTTGAAAATGTGACCAATCCACAAAATGTCGGCATGATCATCCGAACTGTGGGCGCCTCACCTTGCAAAGGGTTGATTCTTCCAAAACAGGGGTGTGCAAAAATAGATGGGATGGTAATCAAAGCCAGCGCCGGTACGGCGCTGAAAATACCGATATACCACTGTAACGATCCGTACTCGGGTCTCACCATGCTCAAGGAAAAGGGATTTCATCTCATTGGTTTATCGTCCCATGCTGAGACGGAACTTGCCCAGATCGATATCAAACCTTCAATTTTCGTCCTCGGGAACGAAACACATGGTCTGAGCGAGAAGATGCTTGGCATGTGCGATCAATTGGTACGAATCCCGCTCAACAATCAAATTGAGTCTCTCAATGTGGGTATTGCAGCCGGGATAGTCTCTTTCAGATCAGTCTACAAGAACCATCATTGATAACATACGTCGCAGAACCGGATCATAGCCCCCTTGCTGGCCATAAAAAATAAATTTCACTCGGACCCTAAATTGAATTATTGTTGCGCCCAGTCATCTAACCTGAATTATTCATTTAAGAAAGTTGTATTTATGAGACGCCTGTATCCCATAGTGCTGTTTATCGTCAGCCTGATCTTTTTAACATCGTGCGGTGAAGACAACGGATTTACCGAACCGATAACAGTACCAACAGGATTTGTTGCCGCAGTAAACGTGGTAAGCGACTCTCCAGAGCTGCTATTTGCCGGTACTGGTCGGACTATTGGCCAATTGAACTATCTGCAGGCATCGGATACAACTCAGGTCATTCCGCAGGTACCGGTTTCATATACCGTTTTCTATCTATCCAATCGGCGTCAGGCAACTTTATTGGAAGCAGATTTCACAGTGGATATAGACCGGGTGGCCACCATACTGCTAACCGGAACAATGGCG
>CAZJRI010000202.1:0-8508 GCA_964548025.1 uncultured Pseudomonadales bacterium | reverse complement strand
TTGGTCATCCGAAGAAGCTTAAGTAAGTGCCATTCGGGTCAGTGTAAAATTTACATTTAGCTTACGCAGATTGGGGTTGTTGGCTCACAGTGACTTGATTCTCTGGTTGTTCTCTCAAACTTCGTTTAGCGGTTAAGCTTCACACTGGTTGACAATGGTGTGATAGTTGATGGCACGCAGGCGAAGGTTCTTACCGGTGGGGATACCGGCCCATGTTATTCATCGCGGTGTAAACGGGCAGATTTGCTTTGCTGGTGATGAAGATATCGCAGCCTATGTGAACTGGTTAAACAAAGCTGCATGCAAGTATGGTGTGTTGATTCATGCCTGGGTGTTCATGACGAATCATCTACATCTGTTGCTGACTCCGACAGAAGAGAATGCTTGTTCGCTGTGTATGCAGTACATTGGCCGACACTACGTTCGCTACTTCAACTATCGTTACCAACGGAGCGGGCCTTTGTTTGAAGGCCGATTTCGGTCTCATCCCATTCAAGCGGATGTCTATTATCTGAACTGTTCTCGATATATTGAGTTAAACCCCGTTCGAGCCGGAATAGTTAGTGATCCGGGTGAATATCGATGGTCGAGTTATTGTGCTCAGGTACATGGGTTAAATGTTGATATGTGGACACCGCACCCTCAATATGAGCAATTAGGCGAGACGAAGAGTGCACGTCAAATTGCCTACCGCCGATTGTTTGATAACGAGCTGAACGAGGCGCTTATTTCCGATATCAAGCAGTGTCAGGAGACCGGGTTTGTTTTGGGGACCGAGGAGTTTCTCAGGCAATTCGAAGAGCTGACTGGTCAACCGCAGTTTCACCGGAAACGAGGTCCAAAGGTCAAGCGTCAAATGTAAATTTTACACTGACCCCAAATATTCTAAATTCCGATATAATCGTGGGCACTGTTCAATTAGGAGAGTGGCGATGTCTGGATATGTTTCAGCTTTCTCTGCAGACGCAGATGTGTCAGAAGTAGCAGACGCACTGGTTCGCGATGGCGGCGTTATCATTAGCGAACTAATGCCTGGCGAAATAATGGATGAGATTCGCGATGAGGTACAGCGTAGTGTTCCTGCGGAAGAGCAGCAAGGTTCCAGTGCTCTGTGGCCTGAAGGTAACAATACCGTTGGTGGTCTTGCTGCAGTCAGCCCAATGTTTGTAGAAAAGTTGCTGATCCAGCCGAAAGTACTTGAAGCCATTGATGCGGTTTTGAAACCCAGCAGTCCCATGTCGACTGATAATAATGAAGAGCCAGCCCCTCCACTTGAGATGCAGGACCTTGAAGACGGTGGCACCCAGATTGTCTGGAATAAAGATGTCGGCGAGCCACACTGTCATCACTACACGGTCGGTGCCTGTGCCATGCTGGAAATTGGAGCTGGCCGAGCTGACCATCAGTTCCTGCATAGGGAAAATGCGATCTACCAGCCATTTGTTGGTCATCTCGATATGCGTGAGTACATCGTCTCAACCATGTGGGCTGGTACGGATTTTACACCAGAAAATGGCGCAACCCGTGTTGTGCCCGGCAGCCATCACTGGCCGGAAACAAGGCTCGCTAAAGCGGGGGAGATTACACAGGCGGTCATGAAAAAAGGTTCTGTCCTTCTTTGGCTGTCGAGGACGCTTCATGGCGCCGCCAAGAGCACTGCAAATGAAAATCGCACGGGATTCTTTGCTTCTTACATTGCCGATTGGATTCGCCAGGAAGAAAACCAGTATATTGTTGTGCCTGAGGAAACTGCAAAGGAGTACTCGAAAAGAGCCCGACAGATCATTGGTTACCGAAGCAGCCCTACTGTTGGTTGGGCGAAGGGCCGCAATGCTGACAATCTGCTTGAACCAGGGCACTCAGGTCAGTTGTAGGCAGCAAATACATTCGAGCTGCGGTTAATCTGTATACTGCCAGTTCCACCATAACAACCATTATCGTCAATGACTGATTCAGACAACCTGCTCGAAAACGCAAACGAGTTCGCCAGGCTTTACGTTGAACCAAACGCCATGGACTGCGAAGCAGAACGACGTATGCCCCGCTCAGTTTTCAGGCAGGCAGCAGAGCTGGGGTTACTGGGCATCATTGTGCCGCGTGGGCAGGGAGGTCGTGGTGCTGGCGTGCTGGAACTCGCCGGTGTACTCCGGCGGATCGCGGCTTCTGATATGGCTTGTGCATTTTCCCTTGTTGTCCACAATAATCTGGCTGCCGCGATTGCAAACAGCGATAACGATTTTTTGAAACAGGTTTTTCTGCCGGACATGTTATCAGGAAATCGGGTAGGCGCGTTTTTGCTGACAGAGCCTCAAGGGGGCAGTGATGTCGCAGCAATCACGACCAGGGCCACACCGGTTGACAATGGATACCTGCTGACCGGTGAGAAAGCCTGGGTATCAAATGGCATCTATGCGGATGTATTGAGCGTTTATGCACAATCCGATGATGGCATGCTGGCCCTGGTGATTCCTGCTGATCTAGCTGGTATCTCCCGTACGGAACCCTATGCCATGCTGGGTGGGCATGCGCTCGGAACCACCGGATTTACTTTCGATTCAGTACAGGTCTCAAACAACAATGTCCTCGTAAAACCCGGCCAGGGTATGGCTGCGGCACTGGCTGGCATCGACGTTGCCCGCATCAATGTGGCCGCCATGTGTTGCGGCATGCTGGAAGCGTCCCTGGACTATGCCATTTCATTCGCTGAAACAAGGCAGTTCAAGAACGATCCCATTACAGCAAGACAAGGTATTCAATGGCGGCTCGCAGACGTTGCCACTGACCTTGCTGCTGCTGAAGCGCTCTATATGAGGGCTGCAACCAACCATGACGAATCCGGTGCTGCCCCCGTTCTGGCAGCCCAGGCCAAAAAATTCGCGACGACGGTCGCCATCAAACGGATTGCGGAGTGTATGCAGATAATGGGCGCTGCCGGGCTATTGCAGTCACATCCTCTCAGCCGACATCTTGCCTTTGCGAAAATCGCGGAATACCTGGATGGCACCACGGAGATTCAAAACGTCGTCATCGCGCGCTCACTACTCAGGCCATAAGAACAATTGGGGTCAATTATTCGCTGACCCAAATTATTCGCGGTGATTCGTATGCTGACACACCATGAGGGTATACTGCGCGATTCAGTTTACACAGGAAAAAGATGTTGGAATTGATGGGGCTGATTCGTTAGTGAAAATTCAACAAGTGCCAGACCGGGTTATTTCCGCATATCAGCGGATCGGTGGGATTGTTTGCATACGGGGATCTGCTCACCAATGAACCGGATCCGGAATGACGGGTAAGTTTAAAGAGACATTCGCTGGGATAAGAGGAGTGGCATGAGTACCGTCAGATTTTACCAAGATCACTGGCTGGAGATTGAAAAAGAATGGATCTCTGCGGGTGCCTATATGATTACCCTTTCCCAGTTTCTGACAACTATATCGGCATGATCTGCCTGTTGAGATGAGTGTTAATATTAACAAGTCCATTGTCGTTCGATTTTACAACGTTTTTCCGGTAGCGCCAGTGGTGGTTGGCGTGATCATGGCTTGTGTGCTGATCGTGACGTTTCTGTGTTCTGAGTTGGTATTTGATCGCTATCAGTTGTTCTGGTCTACCGCAGACCAAGGCAGCGTGCTGCGTGATTTTCGTATCGCCGTCATTCATTCTCTTCTGGTTGCCTATGCACCCACAGCTTACGTCTATGTGATAATCACAACTCAGGGTCGCGTGAATGAACTCAGACCAGTTCTGAATTATACAGATCCGGAGTTCAAGCATATTCATGGCTCTATCGGGTGGTACAGCGGCTGGCGATTGAGTCTGGCTGTGCTGGTGGTGATCTGTCTTGTGGCCCTGATAACGGTAGAAACCACGCCTGAATATGAGAACCCGTGGAATCCCGCAAACATTAATCCGGAAGTTGCCTGGCATCGGCTGTTGGGACCTTTCATGTCCTGTTTGGGGAGCTGCTTTTTCTACGCCGTATGTGTAGAGTCCTATCGCCTGCATGGTATCACAGCCAGGTTATCTGCTCTTGACCTTCTGGATCTGGAATCACTGAAACCGTTTACTCAACAGGCACTCACTAATACTCTTCTGATATTGGGGTACTCGGCCATTATATCCCTGTTTTTGCTGGAGGAGGGTTTTGGTAGTGTAATTGTTGGAGCCTGGATCAGTATGATAATTATCGCACTGGCAAGTTTGCTGCTGCCGGTCATGGGAGTTCATGATCGAATCAGAAGTGACAAGATGAAAGAGCTTCATTGGTGCCGGGTTAAACTGAAGCAGGCAAGAATCAGGTTGAAGTCGCAGCTTGAATCAGACTCGTCATCCGAGTATTCGTCAGCAGAGACTGCATCGCAAAAGGGGGACCCAGGTAGTATTCCGCTGGCCGATCTTGCAGCGTACCAACATCTGATTGAGGCAGTGCGGGAGTGGCCTTTCGATACATCGACCGTGTTGAGATTTACATTTTATCTGCTGATACCAATGGGTTCCTGGTTTGGCGGTGCCATGGTGGAAAGAGTGGTGGATACCTGGTTAGGTTGATGATGGCCTGGCATAAGGAGAGCAGAATATAGGGAGGTTCACACTGACCCCAGTTATTCCATCAAATGTAAATTTTACACTGACCCCAATTATTCGTGTGAATGATCGCAACTAAGGAGATAATACCCACCCTCGACACCTCCCCTTTAGTGAACGATGAAATTGGGATCGAGTGTTGAAGTATTGTTAACAGTTGGAGTTGAAAATGAATGTCATCATGGATTTATGTATCGTGCCACTTGGTGTTGGCGTGTCCGTGTCGAAATATGTCACTGCCTGCGAGAAGATACTGCGGGACGAGGGTCTAAATCCCCGATTGCATGCCTATGGTACGAATATAGAAGGTGAATGGGATGCGGTATTTGCCGCCGTCAGAAAATGTCATGAACATGTTCATGGTATGGGTGCGCCGCGCATCAGCACGACGGTTAAATTCGGTACACGTACGGACAAAGCTCAGACCATCGATGATAAAATACAGAGTGTGGAATCCAAGCTCTGAGTCGAGAGCCAAGTCTCCAACTATTTAGTGTCCCCCATTTTTATTGGGAACTGGTTTTACCGCAAACTTGGGGGCCGCGATTAGCTGGTTCATGTAACGTCACGGAATCAGCAGCAACTTGCTCTTGCCAGGTTGAATGCTCTGGATGTCCAACAAACTGCCGCTACAGCACATCCGTTCACTGACCGGTTGTGAGTTGAACACCGCACGTATCTTGACCACCTTCAGATTCAGAGCCTCGTATCTATCGAAGTCCTCGTCTGTCAGCTCAAGCCAGATGTGACGTTCCAACATTCGGCCAAAGCTATTGAGTGTTGGCATGTTCCTGTTTAGCCGCAGGCCACCAAATACCTCGACATTTTTCAGATGATACTTGCCGGGATCATCTATCAGGGAATCAATGGTGATGCGGCATATCTCCTCGCCATCCTGCATGCGACAACCGCTGGCAGAATCCGTCTGCCACAATACGCAACCCGCAAGATTAGCGGCTACTACCAGCAGCAGAAAGCGGCAGAAGTACAGGTAGGGTTCTCTTGATAGGTAGGTCATCAATCCATTAACCGCCAGCCCTAAGGCATCTATTAAAACTGCACCCGTCACTATTTGCAAAACCGGTGCATGCCATTTAACGCGTCAGTGCCCCTGTTTTTTCTTAACGCAGCAGTGTCCCTCCTTTTTTGGAACAGCAGAACTGAAACACAGCGGTTTTTACTCTGATTCAAATGACCGGATGGCTCGCGTAGAAAAAAGAAATGTGGTAGAAAATCAGCTACCAGAAACTGTGAAGGTACTGGTGGGATTTCCAATATCAACCACGAGAGGGATTAATTGTGACTGGTGTAATGCTAACTCTTGCTGGAATCGTAGCGATTTTAACCGTCCCACTTGAAAAAGTTATCAAGCGGGTTGTGAAGCAGAAGGGACTAGGATTGGCCTGGTTCATATGCATCGCCGTTGTGAGCCTTGAGGTTTTCCTCATTGGATCTCCGATCTATCAGATAGCTATGGGCACAAACCAGAGTGATGGTGGTGAGAAATATCTCGGTCATCTGTTTGTGGTAGGTGTGATCTTTTTTGGTGCTATGTTGATGGTGTTGATAGATCTTGAAAAAGCAACGCGAGTTAAATTCGAAGAGTTTCTTGCTAAAAGAGCACATCCCGAGGAATCGGTGAGAGAAGAATCTCAGACGGAGAGTGAGCATGAGGAATAATTGGGGTCAGGGAATAATTGGGGTCAGTGTAAAAATTAAATAATTGGGGTCAGTGTAAAAATTACATTTGACGCTTGGCCTTTGGACCTCGTCTCCGGTGAATCTGCAGTTGACTAGTTAGCTCTTCGAATTGCTTGCGAGTTTTCTCTCAACCTAAAACAAACTCGGTTTCTTGACACTGTTTGATATCGTAAATACGAGTCTCAATCAACTCGTCTTCAGACAAACATCGGCAGGCAATTTGTCGTGTGATATCCGTCGAATCGGCTCAACTGTTGTTCTAACGAGATTGTATTGTTTCAGTGTGTGTCCCTGTTTTGTAAGTTATTAAGTAATCAGTGTCCCGCTTTTTTCCTGAGAGTTTTGATGATCTTTGCATCGATCCAATAGATATCACCATTTCCAGCTCTGTCACTAGTAAAGAAAAAATACTTCCTGTCGGAAGTAACATATGGAATGACCTCGTAATCCTCAGAATTTATCTTATCTCCCATATTGACAGGAGATGACCAGTTGTTTGCATCTGTACGAAAACTTATATAAAGGTCAGTTTTTCCATAACCTCCAGGTTTATTTGAACAAAAAATTAGATACTTCTCTTTGGGATCAATAAAAGCGTCAAAATCACGATATGAAGTGTTAATTGGCGAGCCCAGGTTTTCCACTTCCGGATAATCATTCCCGGCCTTTTTTGAAAGGTAAATATCGGCACTCCCCAGACCATCAACCCGGTCACTGAAGAAATACAACGTACCGTCTTCAGTGACTGAAGCAAAACTGTCATGTTGCCCCGAATTTACCGGGGGAGGCAGCAACAAGGGTTCAGACCAGTTGTTTCCATTTCGTTCTGCTTTCCAAATTCGATATTTGCTTAATAGATCTCCTCCTATAACATCAGGACGCTTGGATGAAATGAATAAAGTTTTATCATCTGGTGCAAGAGTAAAATCCCAATCGATATCACCTACGGAAAAAGAAGCCAGTTCGGGTGCTGTCCACCTGCCATTGACCTGACGCATGAAGAGAATACCCTCACTGCGACGTGAGAACAGGAACATAGTGTTGTCCCGGGTAAATACAACAGATCCCTCAGTGACATTGGTAGATATAATCTCTGGAGCAAAGATCTCTGGTTTCATCCCCGGAGGCTTTTGACCAAGATATGGCCCTCTTAACTCGGGAAAAATATCCTGCCCAGTACAGTTGTTAGTAAGACTTAATAGTATAATCAAAAGGGAGAAACAAGTGATTATTCTATTCATAAAACTATCCTGTTTTATTCCTTCAAAAATCATGATGACGATTTTATCGTGTTTTTGGAGACACTATCGTGTTTTGGGGACACTGTGAAGCTCCCCTATTTTTTTGACTAGTCTCCCTCCTGATTCCTATAATGCTTATAAAAAAGTCTGTAGCGATCAGATATTACTTGCTGATTTCTCTGGAAAACGCGTTAATTCTTCCTTGTACTCAGGAACCACTTGTAGGAGCACACTGATGACAACCGGATTTGTTTGGCATGAGAGATACATGTGGCATGAAACACCGCACGCAGCAGCAGGTCTCTTTCCGAGTCGAGGTGTTTATCAGCCGGGGACGTATTTCGAAAACCCGGAAACGAAAAGACGATTCAAGAATCTCCTCGATGGATACGACATTACGCCGATGATGACGGGCATTGAACCACATTCCGCTGACGATGAGGTTCTGCTCCGTTTCCACACCAAAGATTATCTCGCGAAGATTAAAGTGATGAGCGATGGCATGGGTGGCAATGCAGGAGATACGGCCTGGTTTGGCCCTGGTAGCGATCAAATAGCACGCCTGGGTGTGGGTGGAACTATCGCGGCGATCGACGCAACCATAATCGACGCAACCATAGATGAAGCGTCGAACAATGCTTATGCGCTGGTACGGCCATGCGGTCATCACGCAGAGCGTGATCGTGGTCGTGGCTTCTGTATTTACAGCAATGTTGCGGTAGCCATCATGGATGCGATTGCACGGAATAAAGTTGAGCGCGTTGCCGTCGTAGACTGGGATGTGCATCACGGCAACGGTACGGAACAGGCGTTCTATGACAATGGTGATGTTCTCACCATTTCGATTCACCAGGACAAGTTGTATCCGGAGGAAACAGGTGCAGCGACAGATCGTGGTGAAGGGAAGGGCGTCGATAAGAACATCAACATTCCTTTGCCACCAGGTTCCGGCGGTGGAGCTTATATGGCTGCAATG
>CAZJRI010000201.1:0-8522 GCA_964548025.1 uncultured Pseudomonadales bacterium | reverse complement strand
GGGAAAAGGTGAATATATCGACGTCACCATGATGGAATCCATGATGATGTTAATTCCAGGTCAGATTCAGACCGCACAACTGGACGATCCACCGCCAGCAGGGGGATTCAGACCAGTCACCGTAAAAGACGGCTTTGTCATGGTCTGCATCGTATCTGAGAAAAACATGCGAGGTCTCACAGAAGCCATGAACAGACCTGATCTGTTGACAGACGAACGATTCGCCAGGGGGCAGAGATGGCGAAATTACGCAGAATTTCTCGACGAGATAGAAAGCTGGTCGTCAGAACTCACCGCTGACGAATGCGAAGCGAAGCTGAATGCCACGGGCGTACCCTGCAGCATTTACAATGCCCCTCAAGATCTCTTTGCCCATCCGCAGGTACTTGAGAGGACATCATTTAGAGAACTCGATGATCAGGTTGGGAATTTTTTCATTCAGAATGCGCCATTCAGGTTTGCGGACGCAGATATATCAACCGCCGCGCATTACCCGGGTCTTGGGCAACACACAGATGAGATTCTGATGGAAAAACTGAATCTTACCGCAGGCGACATTCTCGAATTACGTGACGGGGGTGTGGTCTCCTGAATTTAATTATAAAAACGAATAAACAGCCCTCATCATCTTTTCTAAATAATCTCCTGATTGCTCCTGGGGTGTATCGCCCATGCTAACCATAATCAGGTTGTGATCAGGCACGACGATCATAATCTTTCCCCTTGCACCAAGTGCCAGAAAATCATTGGATTTTGCAAACGGAAACCAGCGAGAATCGGCACCACTGTTGCCACCGGTTGTTCGCCAGGTTCCCTGATCGCTGTTCAACCACCAGAGATAACCATAGGCACCATTTGCTTCAGGGTACGGTGGCGTCAGGGCTTCATCGACAAAATCTGCTGACATTATCTGCTCATCTTTCCACTTGCCACGGTTTAGCCAGAGCAGACCCAATCGCGCAATATCCCTGTGGTTTGCCTGAATAACCGGCAGTGGACCCTGGCTGCCAATCTGAATCCAGCCTTTGTCATTGGCCGGCCAGTCAAAACTCAATTGTAGAGGTCTCTTCAGGTACTCATCATAGAAAGCAACAGGCGTTCGACCGCTGGCAAGCCATAGTATCCCCGTTAGGGAATTGAGAATAAAATTGCTGTTGTATTCCCACCAGCTTCCTGCGGGTTCTCTACTGGCGGTCATATTCAATACATGCCTGATCTCTGCATCAGGTGCGATCTCAGGATGATGTACTGGCAACCAGTCACTGATCTTGTCATTCACCGAGAGAAATCCCTGCTGCTGGGCAATCCCTAGTAATGTGGCGCCGAAACCCTTGGTGACGGAGAATATCTCGTTGGTTGCGGACGCATCTCTTTTGTATTTTTCGTGAATGACAACGCCATCTTTCACCACAAGCACACCATATCTCTTATCAATGGTGAAGATGTCATCAGCGGCTTTCTCGATCAGTGCGGAATCAAGATCGTGATCCTCAGGCTTGCCTTCAACCCATGCTTGGTCAGGATAAACGGTCGATTTTACTTTTGTATCCATTGTCACTCCAATTCTGCCTATTTCTGCTCAGGTATCTTGTTCAACTGTGGTCTTCATTCACATGTCTCCAATTCCCAGCAGCTAGTATCCAGCAGCCAGCAGCCGTTTTTATCGTAAACTTGATCCAAGAATATCCCTGGCGATGATATGCCTCTGCACTTCGCTCGGACCTTCGCCAATCCGGCGAATTCGCATTTCTCTGTACCATCTCTCAAACGGAAAGTCTTTTGTCACACCATATCCACCATGAATCTGCATTGAGCGATCAACGACCCTGCTTGCGGCTTCAGACGCGACAAGCTTGCACATCGCCGCCTCCTTGCGGAAAGATTCCCCTTTGTCTGCACGATCTGCGGCTTCAAGCGTTACCCATCTTGCATGTTTGATGTCAATCTCATTATCAACCAGCATCCACTGAACGGCCTGACGTGAAGACAGAGGTGCACCAAAGGTCTCTCTCACCTGGGAATAATCAAGGGCTAATGCATGGGCTGCAATTGCGACGCCTAGGCAACCAGCCGAATAAGGAATTCGCTGCCTGGATAATCGGTCATTTGCAATGGAAAAGCCTTTATTCACTTCGCCAAGGATGTTTGTATTGGGTACCCGCATATCTTCAAACTGCAATTCAGTGGCGTATTTTGCAGAGCGTAGCGTGTGCACTATGCGACGAACATGAAATCCGGGGGTATCGGTATCGACAATAAAACAGGTTACACCACCTCTGCCCCTATCGGGTGAAGTACGGGCGAATACAAGACCATACTGCGCTTTATCAGCGCCTGAGATAAAGATCTTTGACCCATTCAGAATCCAGTCATCACCATCCTCGACTGCCCTGGTTTGAATTGCGCGTGCCGGATCAGAACCACCTGAGGGTTCAGTTAGCCCGAAGAATCCCGATTTTTCACCCCGTAGGGTCGGATAGAGATAGCGTTCTTTCTGATCGTCACTCGCCTCATAGAGTTGTGCGAGCCCGGCACCACCAAATACGCCGTAACAGGGCGCATAAAGTCCCGCACGATGCTGCGATAATTCAATGGCGATGAGTGTACGAGTTACCATATCAAGATCCGGGCCGCCAAATTCGGCGGGGATATCAAGGCCATACAAGCCCATCTCTTTCACCTTCTCAACCAATCTCGCCTTGTCTTCCGGTTCCAGTGCATCAGCATCAGGGTCTAGTTTCATCTCCAGCGGGACGATTTCATCCTTGACGAACCGGCGAACCATGCCAACGATCATCTCCTGTTCCTGACTTAATTTTAAATCCATGACGTCTCCATCTCTTTTGATGTTCTCGCTCGATTCACGCAGTAGCTACCCGGGCGAGAGCCTGCCCAGATTATTACCATCACTTTCGCTATTCTCGATTGGTAAATTTCCGAAATCAGCTTTATGTATCATTAACAGTTCCTGATAACGCGTAAGGTATGCTGTATTTATCTCAACCCTGAATTGGGTACCTGAAGTCTGCTCCCGGCATGCAGCCAGTTCTCCCTTGAGGCCAAATAGTGATCGCCCGCCAGCATAACCTATATAAACTACCGTGCCCTTTTCATCTGCAAGTTCAAATACACCAAGGTTACCGCTGAGTTTTTCAACATTCTCTTCGATCAATAATTGAAATGGCTTATCTAACCGTATCCCCACTGTGATTCACCTCATTGCCTTATCAAACACAAAGCTATAATTCTGGATGGATATCATCGTATCCACCTGTCTGTTCAAGTGCATATCCCACCCTAACCAAAGTGGATTCTTCAAAGTCTCGCCCTATCATCTGAATACTTAATGGTATCCCCTTGCTGCCCATACTCCAGGGTATGGACAGGGTTGGTGATCCTGAAAAGTCATAGGGACCTGTAAATTTTAGCGTCACGGCCAGATTCTCCTCCGCTTCATCAGCCTCGGTGGAACCCTCCCTTGCGGTTGCATTAAATGGCATCGAAGGGCATACGAGCACATCTACATTCTGGAAGATTCCATCCAGGCATGACTTGAATGTGCGCCTTACCAGTTCGTGTTCCAGATAGCTTGAGACTGACACACTCCGTCCCAGGTCAATAAGAGCACCTATCGCACCATATTCTTCTTTTCTTGATGGATAGGTTTCCCGATGTGCATGGGCAGTCTCAACGCCGCAAGTTATCGGCCACCCCGCAGTAACCGCTTCGTAAGGAATACTGACTTCTTTTAATGTTGCTCCCAGTTCCTTCAATTTTGATACTGCATCTTCAACCGCTTCAAATACATCCGTCTCAACGTCAGACCTGCAATAGGACCAATCCACGCCGATAGAGATTCCGCTCAGATCACCGTCTCCTGAGGCAGCTCCCAGATAATCATCAACTGGCAGAAAACTCGATGTTGGATCCTCATCGTCTCTACCCGCTATGATGCCTAACATTGCCGCAGCATCCTGAACGGAGCGCACCATCGGACCCATATGATCCAGCGTATAGGCCAGCGGAAATGCCCCGGCACGACTCACTCGTCCCCATGTGGGTTTTAGACCTACGAGCCCGTTGGCAGCGGAGGGAAAGCGAATCGAACCGCCGGTATCCGAACCAATAGAGGCGAAACACAGCCCGGCTGCAGTTGCAACGCCGGAGCCTGAAGACGAAACCCCTGTCCAGCAATCCTCATTCCATGGGTTTATCGGGACTTCAACATCAGGATGATGCCGGGCATAGGCACCTTCCGTCAGTTTTAACTTCCCCAGCAATATACAACCTGCTTCTTTTAATCTCCTGACGACGGTTGCATCACTTTGAGGAAGGTTGTTTTCGTAGACCTTCATACCGTAGGTAGTTTTAATACCCTGCGTATCCAACAGATCCTTAATGGCGATCGGGACACCATGTAGAACGGAACGGATATTGCCCTCGGAGATTTCTACATCTGCCCTTCTGGCGGCTTCGATTGCTGATTGCCCTGTCACGGTTACGAACGACTTTAACCTCTGATCTAAAACCGATATACGCCCCAGCAGCTCTTCGGTTACAGCAACCGAAGTGATCTCACCTTTTTGTATCTTGGCACCAATGCCAATCGCCGTTTCAAAGTGATTTGTCATTATCTCCCCCCTTAAGAATACCTCGCCTCAGCTCATTTATATCGTCAGGTAGTTTGTCGCTGAGGCTGCCCATGATTTCGTTAATCAGTTTATTCACCCATTCTCTGGCGATACTCTTTCTCAAGTTTTTTTAATTTCTTTTTCGAGACGCCACCTGCTGCATCCAGCGCATGCCTGAGTCTGGCACGGGTCATATCAGGACCAAGAATCGCCAGCGAATCAAACAGGGGAGGTGTAACGGATTTGCCGGAAACTGCAATAAACACAGGTGCAAGCACATCACGGATTTTCATATCCAGTTTTTCTGCAAGTTTACTGAATAAATCATTCAGCTCGTCTCGATTCCAGGCACGCAGCGCTTCAGATTCCCACAATGCAAACTGTAGAATTCTGATCACATCGTCATCAGAGACTTTCTTAAGGTTAAAACTTCCTTCGGTAAATTCCGGCAAGCCTTCAACGAAGAAATCTGCTTTTGATGAAAAATCAGAGAATACATCAACTCTTTCTCTGAGAAGTGGAATGATCTTCAACAGATTCTCCCGGTTAAATGCCCACTCAGATATCCGATCAGCAAATTCGTCATCCGAGAGTTCCTCACGCAGCCATCTACCGTTCAGCCACTTGAGTTTTTCGATATCAAAAACCGGTGATCCCAGAGATATACGCTCAATATCGAAGCTGTCGATCATCTGCTGTAATGTGAATTTCTCTTCGCCATCCGGCATGCTCCATCCAAGCATTCCCAGATAGTTCACCACTGCTTCCGGCAGGAATCCAAATCGTTTATAGAAGCTGATACTCGTCGGATTTTTGCGTTTGCTTAATTTGCTCTTGTCAGGATTTCTCAATAAAGGCATGTGAATAAGTTCCGGCATATCCCAGCCAAAATATTCATGAAGCAAAATGTGTTTTGGTGCAGAATTGATCCACTCTTCACCGCGAATAATGTGCGTAATCTCCATTAAGTGATCATCAACCACTACTGCGAGATGATAGGTGGGATTACCATCTGTTTTGAGCAGTATCTGCATATCCACAGTAGACCACTCAATCTCAATATCACCTCGAAGCTTATCGTTAACCACGCAGGTGCCCTCATTCGGCACTCTCAGACGGATGACATGCGCCTCGCCCTCATCGAGCCGTTTTTTAATTTCGTCTTCCTGAAGGGACATACAGAGGCCGTCATATTTCGTACCCTCCCCTCGCGCTGATTGTTCAGCACGCATCTGGTCAAGACGTTCTGAAGTACAAAAACAGGGGAAAGCATTTCCGTCACTGACTAGCTGATCTGCATACTGACGATACAATCCTTGCGCAACTCTTTCACTCTGCCTGTAGGGCCCAAAGGGTCCGCCACGATCAGGTCCCTCATCCCAGGTAAGACCCAGCCACTTCAATGACGTGAGGATCTGTTCTTCAGAGTCCCTGGTCGATCGCACAGCATCAGTGTCTTCTATTCTTAGAATAAATTCCCCATCATGCTGCCGCGCAAAACACAGGCAGAAGAGTGCCATATATGCCGTACCAACATGTGGATCCCCCGTAGGTGAAGGGGCAACTCTGGTTCTAACTTTCATTGTTCAACTATCTTCTTCAGTTAAGTATTTTCAATTCTGGATTGAATGATTTGATGAGGAATCAAATTCTACAGTAATAATCTGCTCACAGTCAGGTCATCAAGCCAGTGACAATCGAGCTATCCTGGAACGAGTGCACCATAAGAGTTCATCGTTAGCAAGAAAATACGATATGAGAGATAATATCAACTAATTAAACCGTCTACCTTTTTTGCTTTTCAAAAACGGGCCTAGCGAGAAACGACACAGATGTTCCAACCGGATCGTACAATTTCAGTCGCGCCTATGATGGGTTATACGGACCGGCATTGCCGAACGCTGCTGCGTCTCGTATCACCCAATGCGCTTCTTTTTTCTGAGATGGTCACCCCAGGCGCACTGCTTTATGGGGATGCCATGCACTTTCTGGCACACTCACAGGATGAACCCTGTGTTCTACAACTGGGCGGAAGTAATCCTGAAGAATTGAAGTCATGTAGCCTGATGGCCGAGGAAGCTGGATATCAGGAGGTAAATCTCAATGTCGGCTGCCCAAGCGATCGCGTTCGCAAGGGCGGTATCGGTGCATGTCTGATGGCTGAACCCGGATTAGTCGCTGAATGTGTCGCTGCCATGAAGTCAGTTGTCTCGATTCCAGTGACAGTCAAATGTCGTATCGGCATAGACCAGCAGGATTCATACGAATTCTTCCGCACATTTATCAGGACCGTCGCTGAAGGCGGCTGTAGTACTTTCTATGTCCACGCCCGCAAAGCCATGCTAAGTGGTCTGTCTCCCAGGGAAAACAGAGAGATTCCACCCCTTAAGTACGACTACGTATATCGCATCAATGATGAGGTTCCCGACTGTCAGTTTATTCTGAACGGTGGGATAAAATCTGTGGAATCTGCTCTTGATCAGCTAAAACTGGTTGAAGGTATCATGATAGGCAGAATGGCCTATCATGACATCTTTGTGCTGGCAGAACTGGAGCACAGGCTCTTTGGGCACAGTTCTTTATCGAGACTCAATGTCATTGAGAAATACCTGGACTATGGGCGTTCATGCGTCAAAAGAGGTGAGCAGCCCAGACATTTACTGAAACACCTGCTCGGACTGTTTACCGGCTGCCCTGGCGCACGACAGTTTCGTCGTTATCTGAGTGAACATATGTACAAAAATGAATCCTCATTTCAGATAGTCTATGATGCGCTAGACGTCTCGGGGCTGGCCGAAAATATTGAGCCCAATCGAATAAAAGTTTCATAATCAGGAAACCGAATGCTTAAAGACATCAAGAAGTTCTTTGAAGAAAAGCTATTGCCGACAGATCAGGATGACGAAACTTCAACCGCTGGAATTGAATATGCCACAGCGGCGCTTCTGATCGAATTGGCAAAATCAGATTTCGAAGAAGACGTACTTGAACGTCAGCTAATATTCGCAATGCTGGGGGATACCTTTGATCTTGACAGCGATGACCTTGAGGAACTTGTTGTCATGGCGGAAGAAGCTTCCACAGATGCTAATGATCTCTTCCAGTTTACATCGCTGGTCAACGAGCATTACAGCAATGAGGAAAAAATCATCCTGCTCGAAAATTTTTGGAGGGTGGCATATGCCGACGGGAGAATTGACAAATACGAAGCGCAATTCATCCGCAAAGTGGCAGGATTGATAAATCTGCCTCCTTCAGAATTCCCGAAGACTAAACTTCGGGTACGTAAATTAATGGAGTCTTAGCACTTCAAATATCAGCACTTCAAATACCAGCACTTCAAATACCAGCACTTCAAATACCAGCACTTCAAATCCTAGCGCTTGAAGTTTTAGCTCTTGAAGTTTTAGCACGCGGAATCTTTTCGGATCAGGATTAACAGGTCGGACTTTTTCGCGGATGGATATCAACTTGCCTTTCGAATGCTCTCTGCCTTTTTCTCTTTTTCCTGCTCTTTCTCGAGTGCAGTGACGAGGTCATGAAAGGCTTCATGATTGCGGCTATTCAAACTCATTAATACCCTGTGAGCTTCCAGTACCTGCTCGCGCAGAGCAGCCTCGGTACCTATTTTTGGCACCATCTCTTTCAAGTCACCACAATCTGAACAGAAATCTTCGACAATGACAAAAACCTTTTCGAAACCCATGCTGTTCAGGATTCGATTAATGTTCTCATTGGTCGAGACAAGGGTCGGTTTTAGATTGAGGACCTCCTGCGAACGCAGTGATATTTTAGCCAGCATGCCGAGGGTCGTGCTGTCGAGATTGGTTGTGTCGGTGAGATCGATGACTATAGATTTAAGGTCATTGATTTGTCTGACCCTTTCCATGA
>CAZJRI010000200.1:0-8581 GCA_964548025.1 uncultured Pseudomonadales bacterium | reverse complement strand
CATCATCTGCGGGAAGTTGACTGATTTGCACTTGACCTTTACCCGAGGACTGAAGATATTGTCCAAAAGCCTCGGGAGACAGACTCACAGCAAATTTGAGATTCGAAACCCGACGGATATTGGTAATTTGCTGATCGGTCAGTTTTTGCCGGTACTTCAACAGGTCATTTGAGAAGTCATTGTACAGGTCCTGGAAGGGATCTTCTTTTGGGCCACGATAAGAGAACTTGCTGGCCTGATCCTCGTATTGTTTTTCGAGCCAGGTAACGCCAATGGAATCAACAGCACGAAATCTTACTCTTAGCAGTTCCCCATCGGATATGATGATTTTTCCCGAGATTGTGAGATCAACAGCGTCAGACGTACCCGGCGTCACCCGGACGGCACCCCAATTTCCCGTCAGCTCGAGAGTGTCTTTCAGGTGAAATGCAATATATTGGGCTTCTGCACGACGAACATCGGGAATGATCATACGTTTCTTGATTTCTTCTTCCGAATCGGGAATGCCGGGTTCCATCGGGATAATGCCAATGTCCATATAATGATGCATGGGTAAGAGTTCATTCGCCTGTACTGCCGGTGTTGAATTAGCCCTTACAACCTCGGTAGATGAACAGGCGCTAATGCAAAGCAGAATCGCGGCCAGTGAAGACAGAGCTTGCAACATGAATCTTAATGTCATGAATATTTCTCCAAACTTACGTTCTTCAAGCTAAAGCCCTGCCTTGTATCGACGGTACTCTTCCCAGAGTTTTTCTTTAAGTTCCGGATCAGTCTCTGCTATCGCCGCTTCACGAAGCTGTTGGGCAACGATATCATCCCCCTGTGCACTCGGTATATCCTCAGGATCTGGCGGTGGTGCGGCTGAAGCTATCTGTTCCTCTCCTGGAATATCTTTTGAAAGTACATTGCCTGTTTGACCTGTTTGCAGAATATCCTGCGGGACTTCCATCAGATCCTCGCTTCCGGTACCCGTTCTTTGCCGGTCGCTGGATCCGGTGATGGGTGGCGGCGTTGAGTCAACGATTGTTCCCCTGGCATCCTGGATCTGTCCATCAAATATCACCAGGGACTGATCCAGTTCATCATCCAGAGTGCCAAGCCTGTCGTCACCGGTTGTTGGAATACCCCCGGTTGGAATACCACCGGATGGGAGGCCTTCAGGGAATTCCGGCAATCCAAGCCTGGCATTTAAAACAGCCTGGGTTGCGATAACCAGGAGAATATTGGCTTCCTCGAGCGATTCTTCAGCGGTCTCGAATGGTTCGTCTTCATTGTTCGGGTCGCCAAAAACATCATTCAGTATATTAAGATCCTGGCCCGCCAGAATGACAGAAATTCTGGCATCCGAAAGCAATTGTTCAGCTTCCGCCAGTTCAGTTTCCGATTCTGCGTTTGAAACAGCCTCTCCTGCTTTTTGCAATGCTTCACCCGCTTTCTCAAGCGCGTCTTGCGCTGCGGCTATTTCAGCATTTTGTTGACCACCTTCAGTCGCGGGTTCGGATTCACCTGCCTCAGCGATTTCGGATCCCGCAGCAGCACTTTCAGAGGTTTCTCCTGATTGTTCACTAGCACTGGTATCTGATGAATCAGAAGACGTCGCGCTTTCCTCCTGGCTCTCTTCAAATACGAGTTCCTGGCTTTCGGATTGGGAATCACTCTCGGGCATGAGCGGGTCCGGTGGCTCTGATCCGGCATTATCAGTAGGTTCTTCAGGAAAGAGGGGAGGCATATCACTACCGCCGCTAGCCTGCGCAGGATCTGATGATTGGTCTCCCTGACTGGATGGTTGACTGCTGTCCGAACCTATTACCTCTCCCGCTTGTGCTATTTTCTCGCCAGCCTTTTGTAAGTCTGCTCCGGCTTTCTGTCGACCGGATCTTTGTTCCGCACTCTCTTTCTGATCTCCTGGTTGTCCCTGTTCACCTGGCAATTTCTGACCTGAACGTGCGGTTGGATCAGGCAGAGAGGGAGGGGATGGCATCGAAGGCGACGAACTGGGCGAAGAACTCGGGCTGGAAGGCGAACTGGAAGGTCGCGACGGCGGCATACTCGAAGGTGGACTTGATGATGGTGGTGAACTTGATGGCGGACTTGACGATGGAGGTGAACTTGATGGTGACGAAGGGGGCGGAGTTGATGAACTGGGTGATTTACATGCGCTCACAACCATCAAAGTCATGATAATGGACACTTTCAGCAGTCGATAGCTAACCTCTGTAATCATAGACGTTCCCCTAATCCAGCTTTGCCCGAAAAGTACTTAAGAGACTGCATTGTTCCACCAATTTACTGAAGTTTACCTGAATGAAGCAGGGTTATTTAATATATGACTCTTGTTTGACCCGATTTATCACAGAAATGTTCAATACATTGAATTTTAAAGCCAAATTCTCGACAGGGGACATGGCGAACGAGACTATATTTAAGTTGGGCCCTTCGTTAACAGTGAAGTTCAGGGCAGCAGAGCACAAGCCTCAGATTTCAGTTAAATAGTCTGATTCGTTCACGGGAAGAAACCATTGATCCTGACGACGGTTGACCTATAGCGGCAAGAGAAAGAATATGGAGACAGATAATCGGGTCTAGATATGGGAAATGGTGTATTTTACTTGAACTAATGGACAATGGATGGAACTAAAAATTAGTGGTCGAGGAACAGGCTTGATGAAAATACCTGGCGCAATCGTTGCAATGTTGATCCTGCTGTCGGGATGCACAACCAATGTTGTGGTCCGTGGTTCAATCCCAACACCGCTTGTGGCCAAGATACCGGCAAATGTCGCGGTCTACTACGACGAGAATTTTAAGACTTTTGTACATAGTGAAGCCTTGAAAGAAGAAGGGACCTGGAACATTCCGCTCGGTGAGAAAAACCTGACATTCTTTCGTAGTCTGACGAATGCAATGTTCGAGTCGGTGATTGAAATTGAATCCGATGAATTGGATGAATTACAGCAAACTGAACTCGATGGCGTACTTATCCCGAAAATAGAGAAATATGGTTTTCTAACGCCCAGTATTTCAGGTTTAATGTTCTACTCTGCCTCGATTCATTACCGGATTACCCTGATGGATAGTGATAATCAAAAGGTCGCGGAATATATTGTCGTCGGCTATGGCAAAAAGGAAGGTGGTGCGTTCTCCGCTGGTCAGGCGCTTGGCGATGCGACCATGCTCGCGATCCGTGATGGCGGAACCCGAATTGCTGTGGAGTTATCACAACAGCCTGGAATTCTGGCCTGGTTGGACAGGAAGGACAGCCAGTGAGATTGCTGATTGCGCTGCTGACAGCAACCACGCTACTTACCGGGTGTGTCACTGCGCGGATTGAAGAGTCTCGAACCGCGGTCACAGGACTTCAGAATGAAGAAGCGCTGGTTATCCTTGGTCGGGTAAGTTACAACGAGAGAGAAACGGAGGAGAGTTTTACAGATTGTCTGGTGGATGCACTCAGTTCAGGCTCGGAGCCCCTCAAATTGATCCCGGAAGCGCAATTTAAAGATCAGTTGTATCCCTGGTTTGAACCGAGGACAGCGCCGTCATCGAGCGATGATCTTGCCAGGCTATTCGCACAGCCGGGAGTGCAGGATCGAATTGAGGAAACCAAAGTCCGTTATCTGGCCTGGATAGACGGCGATACCATCACAACCGACAGAGGCGGAAGTTTTAGTTGTACGATCAGTACATTCGGTGGGGGTTGCTTCGGCGTTACCTATTGGGAAGAGGATGCATCTTACGAAGCTTCAATCTGGGATCTTGAAAACCTGACCACTGCCGGAGAGATAAGTGCAGATGCCAACGGTACCTCCTATCTTGCAGGACTGATTTTACCCATCCCCATTATGGCTCGCCCTGGCAATGCCGCATGTAAAGCGCTGGCCGGACAATTGAGAGAATTTCTTAAAAGTGAAGGTAGTTAGTAGTCAAACGGCTGTCCGATCTAACTCCCATCTCCTACAACCACAGGGCTTACGTTGGTAGGTTCGGGTACTTTTTCCAATACCCGAAATGTCTGATGCCAGCTTAGACCTTCTGTCATGAAGAATTCACCCTCCACGATTCTGGGTCGATACTTTAATCGGGAAACGTAGGTCTTCAGCATTTTCTTCTCTTCATTGGGGACATTACCTTCGACGATTTTGACATTCCTCACTCTTCCATCATGGCGAATGTCATATTCAATATCGACGAACAGTTCATCACCAACAACCGCGTTCATGGGATGGCGCGCAAGAACCGGCTGAATGGGCTCATCGGGAAAGAGCATTTTAGGTGTACCGAATAGCTGATATCTAAGATCATCGAATTCGGGATCAGCCAACATTTCCCATGCCTCGGTGTAGACATCAAGCGCTCTTCCATCGGTCGTAATGACGTAGGTATCAGCCAGTTCCACGAGTGATTTCGCGTGATCCGAGACATCGCTGGAGGGATTAGTCGTAACGATTCCCGCAGCCCTTTCCATTGACTCCTTCACCAGCACCTTCGAAACACCCTGGATGTAACGGGTTCTTGAAAGCCCCTTTAGAGGATCGATCAGCCGAAGATCATTCGGACCGTATTTATCCTCGATTATCGAAATAGACCGCTTGAACAAGTTGACGGACAACCGAAATAAACTGTCTCGATATAGACGCGTTTGCTGGTCTGAATAATAACTGATGGAACTCGCCCGCATGGCGAAATATTTTGCAAGCTTGTCCAGCGTGGGTATCAACTCTTCCGATCTGACTCCGAAAACCTGTTCACTCACTTTGAGGTTAAATTTCTGTTGCGTATCAGCTTTTCGAAGTTGACCCAGGCCTATGTTAATTGACGCGAGCGCCTCGATCAGAGGTAACTGTAATTTGGTGTACACCCCGTCTGATCTGTGAGAAATGTGCTGTGCTCGTTTCAGAGATTGGATCGCTGCTTCATGCTGTTCCTGCGTCAGTTCAACATAGGAGCGGGCTCTTAGAATATTAAGCAGCGCGGTATGGTAAACATTAACGGACTCAACGATTGCAACCGCCTGGTTGAGCAGATCTTCTGCCTCTGCGTTATTACCCGAAAGGGCATAAAGGATGCCGGTATTCGTGAGGATCTTTGCATAGGTCACGCTCTCTACTTCCAGGTCTTCTGAAACCAGATTCATGAGCTGAACGGCGTTTGTCCTCGCTGCACTCAGATTTTCATCTTTCAGACCTTTAAGTACCAGTGCGTGTTTCGACGCATGCGCTTCATCGCTGAGGGTCAGTTCCTCAAACAGGTTGTCGAGTAGTGATGCGCTTGCCTGGATAGACGCCGTTACCAGGAATAAGAGAACTGTCAGTCTAAAAAGTCGTTTGATCATAATCAGCTTCAGGGCTCAAAGGTTTGGTAAAGATTTACCTGTGTCGTTTCTGTGGGCTCTCCATCCACCATTCGTGGACGAAACTTGGTTTTCCGCAGTACTTCGCGCATGAGCCTCTTTAACTTGACCGGTAAATCAGGTGTACCAACTTCAATATCGTAGATATTACCGATTTCACCGACGGTAAAATTCAGCTCAACTGCCAGATGACTCAACTGCGCATCGCTCTGCAGGTTCATCGGTAATATATTAGTCAACTGATTATGGATAAATTGAAATGGGTGCCCGACGACCCTGGTGACCTTTTCAATATTGGGATTTCCGTAACTTCTGTCACGTATACGTACTTTCAGTTCTGACTCATTAACGGGCAGCAGAAACTCTTGAGGAGGAAGAGATTCAAGTAGTAGTTTTTCCTGCGGGGTAACACGGATAAGCTCAGGTTGGCTGAACCTGTCCTTCTCCAGTCGATATGTTCTGAGATTGGATGGTTTGCTGTCATTGAGTTTATTAGACAGTGCGATTTCTTTAGGCCACGCGAAATGTGTTTTGCGGTCAGCTTCATTCATACTGGCCCACGCAAGTCTGTAATAATTGGACGCACCGTCAGTGTTACCAGTGATGGTGTAGGAATCTGCCAGTTCAGTGTAAATCCAGGTTTTTATTTCATCCGGTGTATCCGGATTTGCGTGGACTATTTCCAAAGCCTCTTCCAGCACTTTATAGCTACAGCAGCTCCCCCGAAGTCTCTTTATCTTGGCTCGTAGTGTGATGGAAGGAAGATGCTGAAGATCCAGGTGGCTGCTTGATGAACTGATGATTGTCTGGCTTCGATCTAGTGCTTTCTCGGCTCGACTAAACTGGCCCGTATCTACGTACCAGTTGCTGATCTTCTCGAGTGCCGGTAGCAGCTCAGGGGAGTCTTCATCAAAATTATGTTCGGCAATAAAAAGAGAAAAGGACTGTTGTTTGTCTGCCTTCTGTGCCTCACGCAGTGACAGGTGGAAATCGGTCATCATATCGACTGCCTCTAATTGCCGGAGGGAGTAGACACCATCGTTCCTGTGGGTGAGATGCTGCGCACGATTACTAGCTGACATGGCCTGAGGATAATCATTCAGCGCAGCATAGCCTCTGGCCAACCCGAGTAAGGGCTCAATCAGAAGTTCTGTAAAAGGCCCATATTGGCTTTCCAGATCCGAAACGCTCTCGGTATAAGTTTCAACGGCGAGCTCATATTCACCGTTTACTTCATAGAAAGCTGCCTTGTCTTTAAGGGAGGGATCACCGGCACTTGAATCTGGATACACGTGTACCGTTGAGAAAATTGCCAGAAAAGCAATAACCAATAGACGATATAACATGCGGATAAGCCAAGTCCTCATTGAAAAAGTATTATCAACCAGAGTATCAGACCTGTAAATATCGACTGAGCCTACAATCGGCCAATATACCGGCATGGTCTGGTTATGTCAGTTAAGTACTCTGTTTTCATTAAAAAAGTTCTAAGAATTCGTGCCACAAGAACCTTTTTCCATCAAAACAGGTCTAACTTCCTGTTACCAGACAAGGATGGAAAAATATACACGGTTGATTAAGATGAGTTTCATGCGCATACAGCTTGGTAAACGCTACATCCAGTTTGTTTTTCTGCTCCAGATCATAGGCGCAGTTTTCTCAGTGCCAGTCTGGGCAGTCAGTCTTGAAGAAGAGATAAAACTCGGTGCTCAGGAACACAGAAAGATCGTGTCTCAATACGGCGTCTATCGGGATAAGGAGTTGCAGGAATATATTGAGATGGTAGGGCAGAGAGTTGCCGATCAGAGCAGTCGCCCGGAACTTGAATACCATTTTACAATACTGAATGACGATATTATCAATGCTTTCGCTTTGCCCGGTGGCTATATTTACATTACCAGGGGCATGTTGACCCATATGAATTCAGAGTCTGAACTGGCGGCCGTTCTTGGGCACGAAGTTGCCCATGTAACCGAGAAACATGCGTTCAGATCTCAAACCAAAGGCAAGATACTTCAGATAGCGACTTCCGTTGCTTCAATCGCAACCGGGACGCCGGGTGTCTATGAACTGGGCAATTTGTTCGGTGGTGTACTGCTGAAGGGGTATAGCAGGGAATACGAACTGGAAGCCGACCAGGTGGGCGCAAAGTACATGGCGAAGGCTGGATACTCACCTGAAGCCATGCTGAAAACCATTGAGATTCTAAAGGCCAATGATCGAATAGAGATTGAACAGGCCAGAATCGAAAAGAGAACTCCCAAGGTATACCACGGTTTTTTGTCGACGCATCCTGATCATGATACCCGCTATAAAAAGGCCGTTAGAGAGTCCATGCAACTGCTTGAGGATTTTGACGAATTTATAAAAGCGGATGAATTTCTGGAGAAACTCAACGGTCTGGCCTATGGAGATATGCGGCAGGTAGGAGTTGTTAGAAAGAACACTTTTTATCACCCCAAACTGGGGATTAAGATGTCCTTCCCTGATGGCTGGCGGATTCAGACAACGAAGACAGGCATACAGGCAGTCTCGGTAACCGCAGACGCAATTTTTGGTTTGACTACAGGTAGGCTCGCGAGAGGATTGACTGCTCGTCAGTATCTCGAAGAAAAAATCGGTATGGACATTCGCGAGGGCAGGGATGTATCGATTTCAAACCTGAAAGGCTTTCTTGGTGTGGCAAACAGGGCTGATTCACCCTACGGCCCAAGGCCGGTAAGAGTCGCGATACTCTTTGATACCCGAAAACGGTTGGCGTATATATTGACCGGGGCTGGCAAGCATGATTTGAGAAAGATTGCATCAGACAAGGAATTCATTTCAACAATTTTCAGCTTTGACTCCATGGATAAAGATGACAGACGGGTAGCAAAAGTCCCGAAACTTCAGGTTGTACGCGCTGAAGAAGGCACGACGATGGAAAGTCTGGCTGACGAATCACCCATAACAAACTACGCGCTCGATAAATTGCGGGTCATGAATGGTCTCTATCCTGACGGGCAACCCGAGCCAGGGCAGCTTATAAAAATTGTGGATTAAGCGGCCGTCGGCCGCTTGCTGCTGGCGACTGGCAACTGGCTACTGGCCTCTAGCAACTGGCTGAAAGAGCGTAGCGAGGTTGAGTGAGGGGGGGGAATAGTTTCGAGTTGCGAGTTAATAGTTGCGAGTAAGAGCGGAGAGCGGAGAGCGGTAGTCTAATCCCCCAGGTTTAACGAGCACACCCCA
>CAZJRI010000199.1:6757-8613 GCA_964548025.1 uncultured Pseudomonadales bacterium | reverse complement strand
CTGATTGACGCGGATTTAGATCAAATTCGGCTAGTGCATTAAGTAAGTGCCATTCAAGACTGACCCCATTTATCCAATTAACCTTCTTTCAGCAGATGAGTCACGTGACTGTGACAGGCTTCTTCGATACGTGCTGCGTCAATCCTTGATTCGCAGGCCCTGGCAAACAAGACACCTCCTACTGCAAGTACCGCTATTGCAATAGCGGTGTCTTCGCTTTGTTTGCTGCGACCTAGTCCACGACGAAGTTGTGTTACAAGTTCACGGAAGCGTTTACTGAAAGCGGTACGGATTCTCCGGGAACCACGAGCTGCGTCAACCGGCATCGTCGCAAGTGGGCAACCCTGGACTATCTCAGTTAAGTTTTCTGGATCAAGGTAGTCGGTCAAAACCTTTATCGCTTCAAGGTTCAATTGCTTTGAATCTGTGCCATTTCGATCCTTCATCATACGCACCAATCCAGCATCACGATTGAGTATTGCCTCAATAAGCGCTTCTTTTGACTCAAAATGTGAGTAAAAACCTCCCCGGGTTAACTTCGCGGCAGACATCAGTTTGTCAACGCTCACTTCGCTAATACCAAATCGCCTGAACAACGGTGCCGCGGCATCAAGGATACGATTTCGACTCTCAATTTTGTGTTCTTTGGGATATCTCATGAATAGAATTATTGCATGTTACTCATCATATATCTATAGTATGATGGGTAACATATTAAAAAGGCTGAAGAGATGGTTAGTATCACACTGGGTTACCTTGCCGCACTGGCTTTTATCTACTCGACCTTGTCTTTAATCGTTGTGATTCTGCGCACGAAACTTGGGATACCGTTTGGAGACGGGGGCAATGAAAACCTGCTTCACGCCATTCGTGCCCATGGTAACTTTGCTGAATGGGTTCCTCTGACTGTTCTGGTAGTCGGTGGACTCGAGTTCCTGGAGCGAGAGAGCGTTTACATACATGTGTTGATGGGTACGCTTCTCCTTGCACGAATACTGCACCCTATCGGCCTTTTCTCAAGGGTCGGCACGCCGCTTTACTTCCTTGGACGCATAAGCGGTGCATTATCAACCTGGGCGATTCTCAGTGTTGCTGCTGTTTTTCTTGCATTTGATCTGTGGAAAGTTACTTAAACAAAGGCAAGGTTAGGTCATCAGTTTTACTTAGGAGGAATCAATGAAAATCATATCTGTGCAAGCGCTAATCACTATGATTGTCGCTCTCACTTTATTAACCAATGCTAAAGGTGAATCAAACCATGAGGAGTCGAAGTCCATGGAGAACACGATCCAGATTGCTGAGCTGTACTATGATGCGTTTCGCAGCGAGGCACAGTTCCAAGATGTGCCCATGGCTGAGAATCTAAGGTTCTCATCTCCGAGGTTTCAGCTAGAAACCTCCGATGACTTTCTGGGAGCGCTTGAACGATTGCAGCCGCAAGTGAAGGGGCTCGAGATTTTGAATCAGTTGAAAGACGATACCAGCGTGATAACATTTTATAATCTGGACCTGGGTGCACCTGAGGGTCCTATTCCGATGGCTGAACACCTGCATGTCGAACACGGGGAACTCGTGGCAGTAGAATTGATATTCGACTCTGCACGACTACCTAAAACGTCCGGCGAGGAAATTAAATTAGATCTTTAGCGATCAGGGTATAGTGCCAGACAAACTTCCGTCGGGGAAAAGTGCCTTGCCCTAGGGATTACAGACGCGATGATACGGACCGTCGAATCAAAGCCAGGCGCTCCTGGATTTCCGCCTCGGGCAGCCAGTTGCCACGTACCATGACTCCGACCCGGTCTGCTACCGCTGATAGATCCGCCAGCGGATCGCGGTTTGTGAGAATGAGGTCT
>CAZJRI010000199.1:6466-6747 GCA_964548025.1 uncultured Pseudomonadales bacterium | reverse complement strand
CCTTTCCCTGCAGGTAAATACCCACATTCCGAGTACCCGAGGCGAGTATTTCGTAGTTCGAAAGACCCGACGCTGACATCGCAGCCATCTCTCGGTGGATCGAGAAGCCGGGTACGCTGAAGATCTGCGGAGAATCAGTTCCCATCAGAATACCGGCCCCCTTTTCTGCAAGTGCTTTCAATACCTGGCTCCGTGCACGGGAATAGGCCTTAAGGTTTTCCTGATTGCGACCGTCGTGGCGACTCTTCAGCGAACGATGCCAGTTTTGCACCTGGTTCTCT
>CAZJRI010000199.1:0-6456 GCA_964548025.1 uncultured Pseudomonadales bacterium | reverse complement strand
CAGGCCATGCCATTTTCTCATCGGGATCTCCGAGACCGATCACATGATCCCACAACACCAGGGTTGGTACGATCCACGCACCCGCGTCCCGCGTTATGGATGCGATGGCGTCCAGTTCTTCAGTGTCCAATGCATTTTCGGGTACTCCCAGGTGCTGCAGATATCCATCGATGTGATCGAAGGTATGTTGTCCCATTTCGAGGGCGTGCATCAGGCCGACGTCCTGCGGGACATGGCCGCCGAAGCGAATACCGACTTTGCTCGCTGTGACAGCCATGGCATCGAACTCATCACGTGTTAGACCAGGATGCACCTTCAGCAGGTCCCAGCCTTCCCGTACCTGTCTCTCAACTCTTTCCACCGCTTGGGTTGGAGATGAAATGGAGTTGCCGTTGAAACTGGGGCCGGCGAGATATAGCGTGGGTCCCATGACTTCCCGGTCCTGCACGAGACGCCGAAGTTCTAGCTGTCCGGGTGCGCCAAGCATACCACGCACCGTTGTAACGCCGTTAGCAACATATAGAAAGAGCATATTCCTGACGAACTCACTGTCGGGATTGCCGCCCGGCACCGGCGTATGCCCGTGCATTTCTGCAAGCCCCGGCATCAGGTACTTATTCTTCCCGTCAATGCGAACGGTGCCTTTCGGCAGATCCAGATTTTGACCGATCCGGACGATGCGATCATTACGAACCAGTACCGTCTGCTCTTCGAGAATGATCTCATTGGTCATAGGCACAACGTTGACATTGACGAACGCGGTTGTACCCGAAAACACAGGCAGTGAAATGAGTACTAACAGACAGCCGCTCAAAGAGATTCGCATCGTAGTGTACCCGTGTTGGTTTTGTTTACGATATCCGAGTTACCCGTTCATTTCGAGAGTATCAAGGCGAACAGACCCTTCAGCAAGATAATATACTCCCCGGAATGGGATACCGCCTCGTGCTGAAATTCCCTGAAACTAAAGTTCGCGTTGTATACTTCTTCGTTTAAAAGAATATAGAAGCCATCTTGGCACAGGTTGACGTGGCAGGCACCTGCCCGCGGTGAGTATTGCTTCTTTCCCGTGTATGCTATCTACCAGGGCCGGATGTTGTATGGAATCATTTCATGATTGATATATTCATTTTGAACAGTCTCCTGATAGCAATCACGGTTGCTACTCACTATGAAATGTTACGCAATCTCTACTCCCGTATTCCGCTTATACGAATTAACAACCGACTTAAGATCGTCGTTGCAGTATTCGGTGCGTTATTGGCACACGTTATCGAGATATGGCTGTTTGGGTTTGCCTACTATTTCATGTGCCAGTCAGAGGGATTTGGTACTCTGCAGGGCAATTTCGATCAATCGCTACTGGACTCGGTTTATTTCTCTTTCTCTGTGTATACCTCCCTTGGTTTTGGCGACATTGAACCTTTCGGCGATCTGAGATTTACAGCGGGACTGGAATCACTGACGGGCCTGGTCATGATCGGATGGACAGCATCCTTCTTATATATGGAGATGCGGAAGTTCTGGGAGTCATCTGAATAGTATGGATAGCAGATGTGAGGGGAGGGTCTGACTCAGCAGTCGCCATTAAGTTAATGCGGGACCCTAAAGAGGGATTTCGAACCTGACGTCAATCATGTTCTCATAATTATCAGCTATCAGCTTCGCATCTTCTCGATCGAATTTTACACTCGGTAGCCCGGACATATCGACCTCGGCCCTGCCACTAAAAAGTTTCAGTATGTCCACTGTTATCTCGAGGAATGCCGATTGTCGATCGAACAGGTCTTCGGAGATTTCTTTTTCGACAACTTTGTAGTTTTCATCAAAGCCAACATGGTAGACGAGGGGATAGAGGGTATCGTCCAACTCAAGACCTCCTTCAAAGAGAACGAATTTGTAACCGACGTCCCAACTCCAGGCCATCCGGCTGTTTGCGTCCAGGTCCCCTGAAGGCACAATCGAATTGTTGGCCAGATCGTCGACACCGATACCAAACTGGATGCTACGGTAATTTCGTCTTGGTATTTTGTTTAACACAATCGTATAGTTGCCTTCATTCAAATCAAAGCGCACCAGGTGATAACTGTCTGTTTCTATGTGCTCGCCTGATTCTCCGGTCAATCTGATGTTACTGAGGTAGAACTGAAAATCCCTGATTTTGAATCTGCCCTGTCCTCCCGGGTTTTGATATAGGAACTCGTTGAATACAAGCTGATCGTCTCCCACCACAGCCTTAAAATTCAGGTTGAGTGTCCCTGGCAGATTCGCCCGATAGATCAGGAAACCGGTCACAACCGCAACCAATACCGATAAAATCAAAGATACAACGAGTCCGCTTCTGTCAGGCCACATAATCTAATCACCTAAAAGGATCTGAAAACTTTTCGTTATTCAGGAATTCCTGATCAGTCAGGGTGTGCAGAAACGCAATAATTGCATCTTTTTCGACGGCGCTCAGGTTCAGACTGATATCCTGTTCCACGCCTTTTTCAATATTGTCCGCCTCAACGATAAGTGGACTAAGCGTCTCACTTTTCCTGATTCCTTCATTGTAGTGATCAAGAACCTCCTCAAGAGTACCAAATCTACCATCATGCATGTATGGCGCTGTTACAGCTATATTCCGCAGAGTCGGTACCTTGAAGAGTCCCCTGTGTGAAGCATTCCCGGTCACCTCGTACAACCCCGGCGGTAAATTCTCATCAGTGTCCAGCCCATTGTTTGAGAAGCCATCAAATGCTGTCTTAAATCCACCGGTAAGAAACTGGCTATGGCAATCAATGCAGTTGCCGCCACGCAGGCTCGCTTTTGCATCTGGATGGGCGACGAATAGTTTTCGACCCAGTTCTTCTTTTTTGCTAAGAGTCACTTCACCTCGAAGAAACTTATCGTAACGGGAGTTGGAAGAGACCAGGGTACGTTGAAAAGAGGCCAGGGCACGAGCAATGTTTTCAGAGTTTATTTCTCCATAAGCTTTTGCAAAAAGCATTTCGTAGTGATCGTCATCCTTGAGTTCGATTACAAGTTCCGACAGATCCTGGCCCATTTCATTTTCGTCCTGAATCGGCTTTAGCGCCTGATCCTCAATTGAACTTGACCGGCCGTTCCAGAAAAACAACTGGGGGCCCCATAGCAGGTTCACCAGACTCATACTGCTGAAGGCCAGTACTTTACCGGATATGCCTACCGCTCTCGCCTTGCCATCCGTAAATGCAAGACTCTGTATATGGCAGGTTGCACAAGCTATCTGGTTATTCCCCGACAGCCTCACGTCGTAGAATAACCGACGACCCAGTTCAACCGCCTCCACGGAAAGCTGATTGTCGACAGGGATTTCAAATCTTCCAAAGACAAACGGTGCGGAAAAATCAGTTAATGCAGTGGGTTGATCTGCTGCGCGCTTGCTGCAACCACTCGCTGCTATCACCGTAATAGCAGCGAGGACTGTAATCAAATACCGATTCTTCATGTTTACCTGGCATCTTCCAGGATGCAGATTCTAGTCAGGGTCAATAGCCGTGTTAATGATGGTGAACAAATCCTGATCCAAACAGTGCTTCGACGTTGTCTATTCCCTTGTTGTATTTCTCCCTGAAGTTGATGGACGCTAGCAGTTCGCTGGATTCAAGATCGTGTACGGTAATCGAATGCTGATTGACCTTGGCAATAAAGTCTATATCGGTTGGATCATTGTCAGCGCCATTGCCCAGATTCAGGAGATTGTTCTGAACGGCAATTAACTTTCTACCGGAGGCTGATGTGTAGAAAATCATGTGATGAGCACCAAGTTCAGCTTTGATGTCAGGCCCCGACTTAACAAATTCCGGCAGGCTGGCTAGATCGTAGCGCTTAACGATCCCTGGTAGCGCATGACTGACAAATAATTCCGTTTCATTGCCATAGAATTCAAGGGGAACTCCCGTACCTTGCTCTCCTCCATCGTACAATTTCTCCGGTTCCCCAAAAGATTTGCTCGCTTCATCATAGGGTATCTTCCAGGTTTCAAATCCGAACATGGTATTCACCAATACACCTGGCTCTACATCTGCAACGATACTTGGACGAAGGAATAATACCTCAACCGGGGATGAGGGAAACCCAACAGGATTGGCATCCTCAACAACAATGTGCTCAATAGCGGTGAAGGTATTCAGATCAATCACGGTGATGCCATTGCCAACACCGGTTGCGAGATCCGGATGTATCGTCGATGAAACAACCATTCTGTCACCATATGCCGATATTCCATGTGGGTACATGATATAAGGCGCCCCTTCGGCAACCTCGCTCTTCCTCGATTCGATAATTTTAACAACCGCATTGCTTTGTGGATCAAATACGCCGACTGATCCACCATCTGTCTGGTCAACACCTGTGCCGCCCATAAAAGTCACAAACATGTACTGCTGTCCGTTTACGGTATGCCACATGATGTCTTCCCCCACCTGTTGTCCACCGGTATCCAGACACTCGACGCCGTTGATGACAGGTGAACCTGATGAGTCTCTGGTCAGCTTAATTTCTGCAAGGCTGCACTCTGGATCCAGGCCTGTTGCATACAATCGCCCTGTTGGACTGTAATAGAGATGATGAAGGGGATCATTCATCCCCGTGATTTCAAATTCCTGCAAAATCTCACCGAAGTTTGCAGCCTCAGGGTCGAGTTCAACGATAGCGACACTGTGATTGGTATTCAGGGTTGGCAGTCCTCTCAGCAGAACCATCGCCTGACTTTCTTCCTTGTTTGCCTGACCGCTGCTGGCTTTGTCGGCCTTTGATTCAGTGATCGTCTGTTGCTCTGCATTCTCCTGCTCATTTGAACAAGCCGCAATAACCACTGTTAGACAAAATAACATCAGATAAGTCGCTATTTTTCGTGTTGTTGTCAGCATTTCTCTTCTCCTCCGTTGATCGAACTACATTCAAAAACCTATGTTATCAGGGCTGATTTCTCATGCACTAGATAGCGCACTGATTCACAAACATGGGGTACTAAATCGAATCAGATGTTCTAAGAACTTTAACCCCACTTCTGTTGACAGTGACACACCAGGTATAGTCTAACCGCACTGTGAGAGATATCTCTACATTATTATCTGCATATAGGAGGCGAGTGTAGTCTTTGTCCTACCTGATGTAGGATCAGTTTTGGTGTGTGTCACTGTTTGGTTTTTGAGAACACACGTCAAGCGGTTTGCTGCTTCGTCATTCGCAGCGCTTTCCCGAGAATCCGTCCGCTTGTCAGGTCGATAATCGTGTGGAGTACTATTGCGATAAACAATGACCCACTGGACACCGTCAACCATGCTAGAACCAGACCGACCAACCCGGTCTTCACAATCCCGGAAATCCCCTGGTAAGCGTGTCCCAGCCCAAAGATGAGAGAAGTAATTGCGACAGCCGGCCACGTGCCTACCAGCGATACCAATGTTGCAAGTAACAAACCCCGATAGAGGATTTCCTCGCATACACCAGCGGTGATTGAAACCATGTCGAACAAGCGGATTTCAGCAAGTGTCTGAGGGGCAAGATTAGACAACTCCCCTATATGTTCCTTTATCTCCGTTAACTTGTCCGTGTTTCGCAACACCGTTGCCACATAAATCACCTGTGCAAGCATGACGAAAATGCCTACCCCTATAGCGATCCATTGCTTTCCTTCTGCAACGGGAATGAGCCCAATTGATTTAAGACCATTTCCCGACAAGAGCCACCAGGCCAGGAGTCCAATCGTCAATGGCCAGTGAGATATAAGAACACCTTTGTAGAGTTTCACACGAGCATCGGCGTCGCCTTCACTGGTCCGACTCAAAAGAAGTCGATAATCTCGAATACCCAGTAGTGGGAGTACCGCTCCCAGGAGGAGAAGGATAATCAATGTAAACAGAGTATCAAAGCTCACAGCAACCACCTTGTTAGGTTTCGCGCACGTCTCGTCCCTTGATGGGCAAGAGCGCGAGTGTCAATGAAACGTGTTGGTCGTCGGGACCGAAATTGGATGAGGTTTTCTCGTTTGGCTTTAACAGATCCAGGACGGCATTCATGTGTTTGTTAATTTTGGCAAGGAGTTCAGGCGAGGCGCGCAAATGCAATCGGAATGCATAGAAATCCGCGTCCGGACCTTCCATCCGGCGATTGTCTGACCGCAGAGCAGCTTCCAGATCGCGTTCTGTCATTCGAAAGCTGGTTGCCATCACCTTGACTGCGTTGGCAATAACGTCTTCTTCTTTGGACGAGGTATCATATTCGAAACGAACAGCCGTTGGGAGGTAGAGCGCTTCATGTCGCTTCCCTTTTGGCCGAGTGCCTGTCTGTTTCAGGAACCCAGCCCGTTCAAGGATTCTCACATGATGGTACAAAGAGCCTGCGGGGCGGTTCATCAAAGCGGCCATATCCGAAATGGCCAATGGATCCGTACTGATAAACAGCCCCAGTATCTCAAGGCGTAGCGGA
>CAZJRI010000198.1:0-8819 GCA_964548025.1 uncultured Pseudomonadales bacterium | reverse complement strand
GTCAGGATACATTCCGGCGTGGCGAATCCAGCGGCCGCTGAAGATATTTTTCCGGGCAATAAAATATCCTGATTGCGGCGCGGCACCTGTAATCGCAGCCTTAATGTCTGCCGCCAATTCCGGCGTTACCCGTTCATCTGCATCAACGATTAAAATCCATTCATGGGCAAAACCAAAATTGTCGAGTGCCCAGTTCTTATGAGCGGCAAAATTATCGAACTCGCGCTGGACAATTGTCGCCCCTTTAGCGGTCGCAATCGCTACGGTGGCATCATCGCTCAATGAATCGAACACAATCACCTCATCCGCCCAGGCAACGCCCTCAATGCAGGCAGCAATATTCCGCTCCTCATTGCGCGTCGGAATAAGCACCGAAACCGGTAAATTATTCAGCTCTGTCATTGTGTTGTTCAATCCAGCCAATCAATAATTATCTATTATATTGTAAATGCTTAAACGAATTACCATTGTATAATTTCGAAATTGTAAAATCTTTGTCTCAATTCCGGTAATTTTGAGGGCGCCAACCTGTCATGCGGCTGATCATTTACGGCTTGAATTTTTCGCCAGAGTTAATCGGTGTCGGTAAATATACCGGCGAGCTGGCTGAATATCTGGCCCTGCAATCGCATGAAGTAAAGATTGTCACTGCTTATCCCTATTATCCCGACTGGCAACTCCCCAGCACTGGCGCTAAGTTTTTATGGCGAACAGAATCGCTGGCCGGCGCCACTGTCCATCGCTACCCGCTTTATGTGCCAAAACGGCCGTCTGGATTGCGGCGGGTATTGCATTTGATGTCCTTCGCTTTCCTCAGCCTGCCGGTTATTCTGTGGCAGGCACTCACGTGGCGGCCCGATGCAATTCTCGTTATCGCACCCACTTTGGCGGCGGCGCCGGGCGGCCTATTGGCGAGTTGGCTTGGTGGGGCAAAAAGCTGGCTCCATATCCAGGATTTTGAAATTGATGCGGCCTTTGATCTCGGTATTTTAAAAGGCAACAGCTTGCGCAAGCTGGCCCTGGCGTTCGAGCGCGGAATTTTCCAGCGTTATGATGCGGTCTCAAGCATTTCTAAAAATATGTGTGCCACAGCGGTAGAAAAGGGTGTCGCGGAAAAAAATCTAAAGTCATTTCCGAACTGGGTCGATACAAATTTAATTCACCCCCTCGCGGATACCACTTCCCCGCGCCGCGAATACGGCATCGGGCATGATAAAACCGTGGTGCTGTATTCCGGCAATATGAATGAAAAACAGGGGGTCGAAACAATTATCGACGCCGCCCGGGCAACAGCCGAAAGAACCGATATCATCTATGTGTTGGCCGGTGAAGGGCCGGTACGGGGACAATTGAAGCAGCAAGCACAAGGGCTGGAAAATGTCGTATTTTTACCGTTGCAGCCCGTGGACAAGCTAAATCAGCTTTTAAATATTGCCGATATTCATATTTTACCGCAATTAGCGAATGCGGCTGATTTGGTGATGCCGTCGAAACTAACCGGCATGCTGGCCAGTGGCCGCCCTGTTATTGCCGGCGCCGGACCGCACACTCAAATTGCGGAAACAATTGCCAAAAGTGGCGTCGCCATTACGCCAGAGAGTTCCGCCGAACTTGCGAGCGCCATCATTGTATTGGCGGATGATGAAGACACACGAACAAGGATGGGCGGTAAAGCCCGTGAGATTGCCGTCCGTGAGTGGGAAAAAACCAACCTACTGAATAAATTTATCAGTGAACTTAAGGAAATTGTCGGCTCGTGAATAAAGTCAGGAAATAGCCGCGTATTGCTGTGCCGGTGCCAGCATCAACTGTTCAAAATCAACGGCTTTAACTGGTTTGCTGAAATAGTAGCCTTGAAAGAATTCAGCTCCCATTTGGCGTACCAAGTTGAGCTGACTGACCGATTCAACACCCTCACAAACAACCTTAATTTTCAGCGCCTTGGCCATCGAAATAATTGCCGTAACCATGGCGACATCGTCGCTGGATCGGTGAAGATCGTTGATAAACGAACGATCAATTTTTAAAATTTCAATATCAAGCTGTTTGAGAGAGCGCAGTGCCGAATAACCGGTACCGAAATCATCAACCGCAATTTTTATTCCGAGGTCCGTGAGCTCCCGCAATTTCGCAATGACAACCGACATGTCATTCATAATAATATTTTCGGTAATTTCGACTTCCAGGCATTCTCTGGGTAGTTCGTATCGTTGCAGCATGCTTAGAATACTCCCAACAAATTCATCCTGCCCCACCTGAATTGCAGAAAAGTTCACTGAGACCCTGATGTTGGTCACACCCGAGTTGCGCCATTCCGCCATATCTCTGCAGGCTCTCTCGAGCACAAAATTTCCAATCTCCAATATCAATCCCGTTTCTTCAGCAATCGGGATAAACTCATCCGGGAAGATGACGCCACTGCCTGCCTGCTCCCATCGAACCAGAGCCTCAAATCCAACTATCTTTTCTGTCTGCGCATTCACTTGCGGTTGATAACAGACTTTTAGCTCATTGTTGAGTAATGCCTTGCGTAGATCTCTTTCGATATTAAGCCTTGCATAGGTAGAACTGTTCATTTCTTCCCTGAAAAACTCAAATCCATTTTTGCCCTTGTCCTTAACGCAATACATGGCAAGATCTGCACTTCTGATCAGCGCCTCCAGACTGTCTCCTGCCTCGGGGTAGACGGCAATACCAATACTACCGCTGATGAAGAGTTCGTGTTCGTCGATGACAAAGGTTTCCTTCAGTTCTTTGAGCACCTTGAGAGCGATAATTTCAGCATCCTGGTGACATCTGATCTGGGGGAGTATCAACGCGAATTCATCGCCACCAAATCTGGCAAGCGTATCGCCGCTTCTAAGACAATTCTCGAGCCTTTGACCCACAGCCTGGAGCAATCGATCACCCATAGCATGCCCCATGGTGTCGTTCACCCACTTGAACCTGTCCAGGTCAAGAAACATAACCGCCAGGTTCTGACCATTCCTTTTGGCCTGGGTAATGGCAATATTCAGACGATCTTCCATCAGTTGCCTGTTTGGCAACTGGGTCAGCAGATCATGATAGGCCTGAAAATTGATCATTTCGTCAGCGAGCTTCTTTTCCGTGACATCTCTTGCAACCCCGTAGGTTCCTTCGAAGTTTCCAGTGTCATGGAAGTTATTCTGATTAAGCATCATCGACATGGTGCTGGTATCAAAGTAGCGGTATTCAGATTCGTCCCGGCACTTGAGCTTCAACTCAATATTCTCAGCCTTTCGCATGCCGCTGCGCCGTTCGGTGAAAATGTGTTTCGCCTGATCCTTACTCTGCCTCGCGATGATCTTTGAATAATGTTCACCGATCAACTCATTCTTGTTGTAACCGAGTAACTGATAGATTGTCTCATTAAGGAAGGTAAATCGACCTTCGGTATCCAGCATGAACACAATATCCGGCGAATTGTCTACGATAAACCGATGCAGGTATTCCGATTCTGATAATTTTTGGCTGATTACCGTATTTGTATCTTCCAATGCTTTTTTCGATACCGCATTTTCGATGGTCGCCAACAGCTCATCAGGGACATAAGGCTTCTTGATAAAGTCATGAGCACCTTTCTGCAATGCTTGTTTGACCGATTCAAAACACACTTCACCACTGATTACCACGACTTTGGCGGCGATTCTGTTTTCGATAATATGATCAATAACATCAAATCCAGTCATACCGGGCATGTTCAGGTCGAGCAGCAGAATATCAAAATGACAGTTTCCCATTACCTTAATGGCTTCTTCACCCGACATGGCTATCTCGACCTCGTAGCCATAGAGCAGAATTAAATCTCTCAGGCTCTCACATTGAGCTGGCTCATCATCAACAATAAGAATTCGTCGACCAATGCCGATTTCCGATCTTGTTGAACTCATTTCATGCCCTCTTTTCCTTTGTTTATGTTTCTTGTGAATTAATCTTGTATTTCTGGGTGGGCAGGCTCCGCAACCAGTGGAATCAGTATCTGAAAATTGGTACCGGCGATTCCCTCGCTCTGGACCTGGCTTCTGCAACTGATCATCCCACCCATATCGGCAACAAGTTGATTGACTATGCTCAGACCAAGACCGGAATGTTCACCTTCTTTATTACTGGTACCGCGCTGAAAAATTTCATTCCTGATTGAAAGCGGAATGCCTGGGCCGTTATCACAAACATTTATCTCAAGGTATCTGGCACCACCAAGGTTTATCGAACCATGAGTAGAAATCGAAATTGTTGCGTCGCTTGTATCTTTTAGCGCCTCGGCGGAATTCTTAATCAGGTTGACAATCACCTGCTTAAGACTATCCGGTGTGATCGTCAGAAGCGGAATTGCTTCATCAAAATTGAATTCAACTTCTATGTTCTCATGCCCGCCGCGAATAACTTCAGCCAGTGGCTTAATGAGTTCATTGACATCCACCTCCCTGGTTAACAAATCCTGCCGCCTGCCAATCTGCGCGTATTTTTCTACTATGCCGGATACACGTATCAACTCGTGCTTGATCGTTTCAATATCTGTTTGTACGGGTGAGTTTTCTTCGAGTTTTAGAGACAGCGTATGCAAATAATTCTGAATAATGGAAAGTGGGTTGTTCACTTCATGCGTAACTTCATTGACCTGCTTCATCACCAGTTCAGTCTCAATCATCGGGACTTGATCTTCCTGTTGACGACTCATCTCTGCACTGACCAGGTATCTAAATGCACGTATCAGGTTTCTATCCTGACCGATTTTGTCGTTAACTCCGCAAGCCAGAACTCCCCTGCCAGATCCAACGGGCATGAGCCACATGGCACTGGACCCCAATCGACTCAATAATTGCCTGTCGACGATTGAGGTCAGTGCGTCTTCCCCGGCAGTAATCGGTTGATCCTGTTGGTAGCTCAGCGCAAGCTGGCTGCGCTCGTTCTGACATTCAACTGATAGGGTTTCGCCATCTTCAAGACTGGCAGTAAGCTTATTATCCGAAAGGCTGAACAGGATCGTCCGTTCTACCCCGAATAACAGATTGGCAACCCGGCTAATGCTGCCTTTCGACGATGAACTCTGCTCAACCACAAATGCGATATTCGCCTGTGCCAGATCTGTGCCAGATCTGCCTCAAAACTTGCAACATCATCTTCAATCCCGCTCGTCTGGTCCAGAATCTGATTGACAACCTTGTCCGCAGTCACAACTGCTTCATTAAGTTGATTTTCATCGAGACCGAGGAGTCTGCTCCCAGTTCTTGTTAACAATTCCCCGGGCAAAAGAATTTCAGTCTCAGAATCGATTAGCCTGCCCGAATATGCGACTGCTTTGACAACATCAGAGGCGTCCTGCAGAGCTTCAATTTCTGCATATTGATAACGAACAGCATCTACGTAATCAGAAGCGAAGCCAAGTGTTGCCAGTTGCCGAGCACCCATCTCTGCGCCACTGGAACCAACCATCTCTTCCTCTACCTGAAGCAGACATGCAGAATTGGTCAAGCAATTTACAGATTTGATATAAGTGTCGCCTTTGGATACAGCAATTAGATGATGACCAAAGCCTGCCACTAATCCCAGTTTGCGCAGGCGTTCCGGGTCCTGCCCCAGACAAGGAGCAAGCGCCGCACACAACTCGGCCTGGGTTAGTGATCTACGCCATCTGGACTCAAAGTATCGCTGCGAGATAGCTGGCTGATCGACCCGGATAAACCGATTGGCCAACGCAAGTGCTATTCGCCTGAAATCTTCAGGTTCAAAATCCGAGTACCATCTGAACGGATCATCAGACCCCGAGTACCGCAGCATTACCATCAGCAACGCGGGATCAAGTTCAACTGCTCTGATGATCTGCGACGACTCTGTCTGCTTCTGCTGACTGATTGAGAGAAATTGGTGGAGGGTCCTGCGCACCGCAGGTAATTCGAATCCTGCCGTATAAGAGATCTTGCTTAACGCTTGATCAGGCATTCACGAATTCTATCGTGTTATTTTATAAAAAACAATTACTTACAAAGCTTATTTAACGAGAAAAATGCGAATAGTGACCTAAGCCCTCAAATTTATTGATTTGATATGCATAGAATGTCGACTTGCAGTACCATGCATTTCTGGTTCTCACCTGGTCTGAGAACCAACAACCCTTTAACCAAGTTCTTTAATCACATTCTTTAACCAGGTTTTACCGAGATACCTTGAAATCATTTACCTGCCAAAACTGCCAGCAGATCATTTTCTTTGAAAATGTGAAATGCCTCAGATGCCAGGACCCACTTGGCTACATTCCTGAGAATACCCAGATGTCTGCATTTGAATACAAGGGTGATCTCTACCGAAGTCGCCTGACAGGTTCAGATTACAAAATGTGCAAAAATGCTACCCTCTATAATGCCTGCAACTGGATGATTCCTGCTGAAAAAGGGACCGATTTTTGTCCTGCCTGCGATCTGAACAAGACTATCCCAAACCTGTCTATCGCCAAGAACATGCATCATTGGCAGATTCTCGAATCGGGAAAGAGACGATTGTTGTACTCCCTGCTTCGATTCAGCCTACCTTTAATATCCAAAAAGGAAGACCCCGTAAACGGTCTGGCCTTCGAGTTCCTGAAAGATACAAATGAACGAATTCAGGCCAATGACAGGGTGATGACGGGACATTCCGGAGGCGTCATTACACTCAACATAGCTGAAGCTGATGCAGTAGAAAGGGAGAGGCGGCGCCTGAACTTAAATGAAGACTATAGAACCGTATTGGGTCATTTTCGACACGAAAGCGGCCATTATTACTGGCAGCAACTGGTCAATAACTCTACCTACATGGAACGATTTCTTGAACTGTTTGGTGACTACCATCTCGACTACCAATCCGGTGTTGCACAACACTATGCTGAAGGTCCTCCCGCAGAGTGGCAGGATAAATACATAAGCGCATATGCCAGTTGCCATCCGTGGGAAGATTTTGCTGAAACCTGGGGCCACTACATCACCATTGTAGATACGTTGGAAACTGCTGATAGTTTTGGAGTATCGATAAACCAGAAAACTAACGAAACCCCAGAGGAATTCGACAGTTACAATGCAACAACCTTCGACCAATTGCTTGACAGGTGGCTCCCCCTTACCTTTGCCGTTAACAACATAAATCGTAGCGGCGGACAACCTGATCTCTACCCTTTCGTCCTGTCAAATAATGTTATCGAAAAACTAGGATTTGTGCATACCATCATAAGGGATGCCTCACCAAGAGAAGCAATATCCTGACACCATATTGCCTTAAGATAGTGGTTCCCCTTCGATCTGATCAACGCGCACTTCCATATGATAGGGAAATACAGGCGGACCAAACTGGTTTGAAATAGCCACATCAGCCGCATCCCTGCCATAGCCCAGCGCAACTCTGCCACCGGATAAATTCCCCTGAGTTGCGTCAAACGTATACCAACGATCACCCACATAGGCTTCGAACCAGGCATGAATATCCATCGGTTCAAGGTTCTGTAGATATCCGACAACAAATCTGGCCGGGATACACAGGCTCCGGCACAATGATACTCCCACATGCGCCAGGTCACGACAGACACCGGTCTTTCGCTCAATTGTCTGCAATGCTGAAACGGGCACGTTGCTACTCCCTGGGATATATCTGATGTTTGTTTTCACCCATTGACTGATGAGGCTAACCTGCTCGTATCCCGGTTGCGCGTCTCCAACAATTTCAATGGCACGATCATTCACCCTATCGGATTCGCAGTAACGGCTAGGCAATAGAAATTCGAGTGTTTCTTCCGGCAGTGCCTGTACTTCAACAAAGCCCGCCGCCGGGTTTTCGTCGGAAGCCTGAGCGGTTTTTACTTTTGCACCGGTACAAATCTGGAAATCTCCCGGAGGTGCAATTAATTTTTGGCACAGGTTTCCATACTTATCTGAGATTTCGGTCACTATAACGTCTGGCCGTATGCTATAGGATTCTTCAGTGACCCATTGTTGCGCGCCGCTTCTGGCTCTCAGCATGAAAAAGAAAGTGGTCGGCTGCTCAATCTCGAACGACAGATCACACCGGGTTCGTAACCACATCTTTCAATACCACCTCGATGGTTTCAGATATCAGGTGCAACAGAATACCATTTGTGAGCAGTTGGGTCCCGCGATGGGACCATCGCAGCATTGTATGCGCTGGTCACCCTGCCCGGTCTGTCATCTCTATTTGGGTGCCGAGAGGTTTCTGATTTCTGATTCTATACCGCCCTGCAATCTAGTCCACCTGTCAAGAACAGACGTCAACTCCATTGCTCGTACCGGTTTGGCGACATAGTCACTCATACCCGCCGCAAGACATAATTCACGATCGCCTTCCATGGCCCTTGCCGTGATAGCAACTATGGGTGCATTCCGGCTTGGATTTAATTCATCCTTCCTGATTCTCATGGTAGCTTCAAATCCATCAAGTTCGGGCATGTTACAATCCATCAATATGATCTCATAGGCTTTGTGCCTGGACATCTCAACGCACACTTTTCCATCGTTCGCATTATCAACTCTACATCCAAATTTTCGAAGCATACGGGCAGTCACCATCTGGTTGATCGGATTGTCTTCCGCAAGGAGTATCTCCAATCCCTCATACCTCTCGATTATTTCGCGGCTTTGATCACTCGATTTTCCATTTTCTGTAACCACGGCTAGAGGCAGTTCAAACCAGAATACAGAGCCCACGCCTTCAACACTGGACGCGCCTATCTTGCCGCCCATGAGTTCAACCAGTTGCCTGCTTATCGCCAGGCCCAGGCCGGTTCCTCCGGTTCTTCTGGTCGTAGTTTTATCGGCCTG
>CAZJRI010000197.1:1736-8839 GCA_964548025.1 uncultured Pseudomonadales bacterium | reverse complement strand
CATTGCGACCCGAGAAGATTCCGCGTGGATGTCGTGCTTACCGGCATCATACCCGTCCGTTGACACTTGAGGCATGGCGAGTCAAGGGAGTGGATATTCCAGAGAATCATGATGAAAAATCAAGTTATGCAATGGTGATTCCAGAGTCGGGTGAGTCGAGTGCCTATCTGGTTGGCCCGAATTTCAAGCGGATCCTTGCCTATAACTGTGCTAATAAATACGCGGTTTCTGTTGGCCTGTTGGCGGATGCTATCGTTGAAGGTATTACTGATCCATCATAAAACTGGCTTCAGTTTCTGCAACCAGTTTGCCGTTGTCCTGTCTGATCATCTTACCCTGCATGACAATCAATCGGCGCCGTTGTTTCAGGCAATGGCCTTCTAACAGTACCGGTGTGCCGGTAGGCAGTGCACCCTTGTAGCGGATGTCGCATTTAGCGGTATAGGCTCGAATGCCTTTCAGAAAAATCCAGTTGGCCATCACATCATCAAGCGCACTGAATACTATCCCTCCGTGAGTGATACCTTCATATCCGCAGTGTATTTCATCTGGCGTAAATTCAGACCGACAGACTTCGTCCTCCAATCGGAAAACAAGCTTCAGACCAATCGGATTGCCAGGGCCGCAAACAAAGCAGCGATTTGCGTCAGTTCTCATCTGATTCACATTGTGGTCCTCGTGATATGCATTCAGGCATCTTAAATCTGAATGAATGACGACGCCATATTTGAAAGTATCAATCTGATGCGGAGTTCAGAACCGCTTTAAGGCAGGAGGATGAAAATCGTCAGAACTACGCCTTTACTGACTAGTTCCCAGCAGACGTAAAACCCGATTGTTTGCCATCATGTCCCAGACAGAACTGAAATAGAGATTTTCTGGAATCTGATCTTTAATTTGATCGTGAAGAGACGGTAGCTTCGACCAGTGCATGCCCTGTTTCATGTGATGGGCAGTGTGATAGCCGAGATTCCCAGTCATGAAATTGAAGATCGGGTTCAAATTGTTATAAGAAGCCTTGAAGTGATCTTCTGTTTCGTACAATCCGGCATGGTGATCGTAGGTTGCCCAGGCGGTGATCAGAAGGCCGGTTATCATCGGAAGCACGAATAACAGCAATCCCTGCATGGGTTGATAGATTACCAGGGTGGTGACAAGTACCAGTGTGATGGCAGTAAATAACAGGTGAACGCGTAGTATCCTGGGATATTTCAGGCCAACCTTGAAACCCCGGCTATAGGCGGTAAATGCCACTTCCAGGGTGTATTCGAGAGGCCCCATCTTCGTGCCATCTTTATGCATCCAGCGACTTTCGTCTCTTGTCTGGTCGAGATAGTGTCGGTGGTGACCAAGGACATGATGCAATAGCCACAGGTGAGTCGTCACCCCTGTATGCAGGGCATAGCTTAGTTCCAACAAACGGTTCATCCAGTCTGAGCTGAAGGTCATCCTGTGCTGGTGGTGATGGTTCCAGGAACAGATACTACCTTTGGGAATTAGCATCAGGACGAAATAAGCGAGCAGTATCCATGGGTTTTCGATCGTGAAGTACAGGACAAAATCCAGCACTGTGATAGAGAAAATGAGCAATACGGGTATACGATCAACGGAATATCTGAACACTGAACCTATCCTGATCAGGATTAAAAATAGTCTAGCAGAAAGAGGTTATTTTGTTAGTCTTGAGTACTTTTCCATGGGCATGGTATAAATCGGTGGAATCAAAACCCGGTAATGAGGCAACACATGGGAGATAAGAATCTGATTGACTTCGAAGAAGCCGGGCGTCCCCATGTTTTCAAACGCCGAGAAAAGAAGGTGTTGAAGTTAAAAAAGGCGTTTGAAGCCTCAAGAACTGAAGGTGAAACAAAAAAAGGGAAAGGCAGAAAGAAACGCCGTAAGAAAAAGAAGTAATCGGTAACGCTGTCAGGATAGAGATCCTTGACTGCTAAGAGCCGCTAAGGGCTTTTTATTAAGAGCGGCTAAGGGCTTTCTCTGTTTCGCATCTGGTGAGTACAGCGTTGATGGATTGGAAGGCCTGCTTTGATAATGTGGCGGCTGTCTGGTCTTCGAGTTCGTAAATCGGATCGCAGAATTCCAGTGTAACTTTTCCTGGCATCAGATCGACGCTGTCAGAGGGCAGGACCTGATTTGTGCCGGTGATGGCAACAGGCAGCGTGGGTATTCCCAGATCTTTGGAAAGCCTGAAGGCACCTTTCTTGAATGGCTTTAATTCTCCAGTCCGGGATCGCGTTCCTTCCGGAAAGAAAATGACGCACATACCATTTTGAATTTTGTTCTTTGCATTGTTAATCGATGCAAGTGCAGCAGCAGAATTACTCCTGTCTATGAGAATGTGGCCCATTAGTTCAGCACAGAGACCCAGTATCGGTACCTTGCGCAATTCCTGCTTCATCACCCATTTCATATCCATACCCAGATATCCATAAATGACATAGATATCTACCAGGCTCTGATGGTTTGCGGCGATGATATAAGAACTTGTTCTATCCAGTTTTTCTGCGCCTTTGACTTCCACTTTCATCATGGAAACGAAAGCATTCATTTTTGCCCATGCAGGGCCAAAGATATGAGAGGCCAGATCGGGTGCGCCCAATATGGACAGAAGGATGATAAAAGACCCGCAGACAAAGGTGGATAGCAGCAGGAAGGGCAAGACAAAACTCCATTTGTAGATGACAAATAGTGTTTTCAGAAACCGACGATCTCTTCTTACCAGCCCGGATACGTTCAATTCTGGCCTCCCTGGAATAATGGCTACCTTAGTATCCTTTGAACGTAAATAACAGGGGCGTGAACCCAATCATCAGGGGATTTCCGTGGATTAATGCAATATCTGCCTGGATGAAGTGATCTCGGTTGTCTCAAAGCAAGATTAAGAGCACCCAGGTCGCTTGATGGAGTTGCGTAGTTGACTACGGAAATTCTTGATTATCATTTTAATAGTGGCAAAATAAGTAATTAGCTACGTAATTAAAGAAGAAAAAATGGATGTTATAAGAGATCTCGGCCCGCTTGCCCTGGGTAGCCGGTTAAAAAGGGTGTCTGACAAATTGATGAGGGATGGTATTCGAATCTACCGGGAGAATGACCTCGCTTTTGAGCCCAAGTGGTTCCCGGTTTTTTACTACCTGGGTGAAATCGGACCCAGCGCGGTAACAGATCTAGCCAGAGGACTTGGAATCACTCATCCGTCGGTTAATCAGATCGCGAAAGAAATGATCTCGGCGGGACTCGTTGCCTCCTATAAAGACACGAAAGACAAACGCAAAAGGGTGCTTGCCCTGACAACACTCGGTAAAGAACAAAAAAGTGATTTAAATGATATCTGGAAGGATATCAGCGGTGCACTGCAGGAACTGCTCGATGAAACCCAGGTGGACTTTCTTGGTTATGTGGAGTCACTGGAACGGGCAATGGAGAAAAGCAGTTTCCACCAGCGGTTTAAAGAAAGAAATCAACCGGAGTCTGAAGCTATCGAAATCAGGCAATATGAAGATCGATTTGCTGATGACTTCAAGCGCATAAATGAAGCGTGGATTCTGGAGTTTTTTGAACTTGAAGACGCTGATCGAAAAGTACTCGAGAATCCTTTTGAGTACGTGGTTCAACCAGGTGGAGACATACTATTTGGCGTAGACAGATTGTCAGGGCAAGTCGTAGGTACCTGTGCATTGATCAGCCGGGGTGACGGTGTTGGCGAACTTGCAAAAATGGGCGTTGATAAATCTGCACGGGGTACCGGTGTCGGCAAGTTACTTGCCTATGCGACAGTTCGAAGGGCAAGGGAACTGGGATTCTCAAAAATATACCTCGAGACCAATTCCCGTCTGGCACCTGCATTGGGTTTGTACAAACTCCTTGGATTTGTGCGCAAACCGTCACCATGGGACTCAGACTATTCGAGAGCAGACATCTATATGGAACTTGATCTCTAAGTCAGTAAGTGCCGCTGTGTCACCTGATGATCTTTAATATCAACTAAAGAACGGGACTGCCTGGGTTGCCTGACCTGCCACGACGTACCAGGTAATCAGAAGACCATTGATGAAACCGCCAGGGTAGACACTACCCGTCTGATAGAAACACCAGGTTGAAATGCAGGCGATTAAAACCATCAGAGGTACAAACTGGAAAGCGACGATGGTGAGTAATGGTTGTGATGAAATAGCAAGACTGCCACCAAGGAAGAGCGGGATATATTGAACCCCTAACAGGATTACGAAGCCAAGTGACAACAGGATCGAGTTTGTGGTCATTGCACTGATGGTTGAGGCACTTCTGATTCGCAGTTGGGTATGCAGACTAATACCCAGGACGATGAAGAATAAACAAAAGAATGGTGCGTAGAATACCGCCTGAAAGAACTGTGCTCTCGACATGAGTTTCAGTGCCACAACCCAAATCCGGAAGTCCGTCAGAAAGAAAAAATGGACGCCCAGGGCAAGAATATAGAGCGCTGAAACAACCAGTAGTGCCATCAGAAATGATTGCCCGGCCTCATCAAATCCGCCAAGCCCCCATTCAGCAGAATGACTTATCCTGCGTTGGCCAAAGCGAATCCAGAGCCCAAAGAGGAGCATGGTGATAACACCATTAGCGACCATCCAGACCACAATGCCGGTTGTAATTGACTGGGCCCAAACTGCATTCGGTGGCACCAGGAGTGGACCCATTGTCTGAAGGGGGAAGAAAGTTGCAATAGGTATCAGTGAAGTTAATACAGCAGCGACGTACCAGCCCTTGCCCTCAATACCATTGGCACGTGGCATAGCGGAATTCAGATCCTGAAAGGCTCTCAATGTGAGTAAATACTTACTTATTGGGAAAACCAGGACGAATAAACCTAGAAGAGCGAGAAGAGTCCCCAGCTCTTTCAAGTACCAGACCTGGTCATCTTGTTTGAGTGGTGTGTCGGATTTAAGGGTGGTCTGCAACCAGGTTGCTACTTCTCCGATCGCGTCTACCGAGTGGTGATCACCAGGATGGGTTACACCTGGCATGACCAGCTTTCTGGCTGATCCATCGGCAATATTGCCATACATTTGACCCACCACCACATCCTGATCAGTACCGAATAGTCGCTTTAATTTCTCTGTCGAGACGATATCCCCGGGGACTTCTGATTCCCACATGAGTGCTGAAAATTCATCGAATTGACTGAATAACAAAAAGAGATTTCTCGGATACGATGTCGTGCCCTCGGCAGTGCCGAGGGTGCCGGTTGAAGAACCAGCCAGCACCATTGTCTCGTAGTCATCAGGATAGGCAGATGCTGCCATCAATGAAGCCCAGCCGCCCATTGAATGACCTTCGAGGGCGACCCGGTTCTTGTCAACAAATGGCAGGCTGCGCAGATAACGCAGCCCATCCGGACCGCCAAAACCTTGCAAAAAGGCAGGCGGGGCGGAATAGCCGTGCCCCGTCTGGTCGAGTGCCAGAACGACCATGCCCCGACGTGCTAATTCGATTGCAAATCCGGATTGGGTTTCCCGGCTGTTGATATAACCATGGATCGCCAGAACACCCGGTTGAGGTGACGAAGCAGTTGCATTTGGTGGAAGATAAAGTAAAGCGCTCATCGTTTGCCCAGCGCTACCAACGAAACGTACGTCCCGCACCTGTATATTACCGTTATCAGTCTGGATAAAGGCAGCAAGAAAACTGCCGCCGAGTACCAGAGCTAACCCTGTCAGGAAAAGTCGCCTCATGTCTCAGCCTCATAATCGAAAGCGTGACTATAAACCACCAGAGCACTCAGTGTGAAAATGAATCGGCAGAAATCATAGGTGTATATGTTACATTGAGCAAAAAGAGGTATGCATAGATGAGTGATTCAAGTATCGATTTCTATTGGGATGTTGGCAGTACAAATACCTACTTCGCCCTTAAATTGATCAAACCGATTGCGGAGAGGTATGGCGCCTCGATTAACTGGCATCCCTTTAACCTGGGTTATGTATTTCAGAAGAACAACTACGTTCTGATGGATGAACCACCGGCAAAAATGAGAAATCGACATGCTGATTTGATGCGGTGGGCCAGACGTTATGACTTGCCATTTAAAGTGCCGGGGAATTTCCCCATCAAGACCAGCAGGGCATTGAAAGGCGCGATAGCGATGCGAAAGTGGCAAAAAGAGCTGGCGTATATCGATGCGATTTTTACCGCCTACTGGGAGAACGATGTCGGCTCAATTGGCGAGTATGAAACCTTGCGTAAAATAGCAGAAACCCTCGGAGTCGATCCCGATGAATTTGAAGCAACCTGCGAAACCGAAGAGGTCCGTCAGGGATTGATCGATTCGACTAACACTGCTCTCGAGCGGGGTATATTTGGCGCACCCACTATCGCAATTGAAGATGAAATTTACTGGGGGAAAGATCGCATGGAATTTATCGAGGATCACCTGAAGTCATTAGCCTGGTAAAAGTGATTCCCGATGGCCGGAGAGAATTCTCCGGCCGTCTTGCTGTTCAGCTTATCTGCCCTTGAATGCAGGCAACTCCTTGTTAACAAAAGCCTGCGCTGCCAGTTTATGATCTTCGGTCATCATGCTGCGAACCATATGAGTCGCTTCAAGATCCAGTACGTCGCTCAACGCACCGTGTTGCGCCATGTTGAGGTTCTTTTTCATGTAGCCGATAGCCGTTGTGGGCAGGCTGGCCAGGTATTCGGCATAGGCTCTTGATTCAGCCTCGAAGGTATCAGCGCTGGCAACCTTGCTCACCAGACCCATCTCATATGCCTGCTGGCCGGTAATCACGTCAGCCGTGAAGTAGAGTTCACGCGCTTTCGCCGCACCAACAAGATAAGGCAGAAAATAAGATCCGCCATAGTCTCCTGAAGCACCTATCTTTGAAAAAGCTGTGGTGATCTTGGCAGTATCGAGTGCAAATCTGAGATCACAGGCCAGTGCAAGAGAAAGCCCGGCTCCGGCAGCAGGACCGGGGATGATTGCGAGAGTAGGTTTTGCCATCTCATGAAATAATCGACTGAGTTCCATACCGCTTCTGAGTCCATTGATTCTGTCATCAATCGTTGAGGAAGGTCCCTTATTGTCACCGGAAGCAGCAGCATCG